>JBGUZF010000059.1:0-29472 GCA_045222795.1 Bacteroidales bacterium | reverse complement strand
TTTACCTATTGAGCGTTCCGAGGCGGCAGCGATTATCTCTTCATTGGCATAGCCACGCTCGGCGAGAACGGTGAGCATCTCGCGGCCCACGAGGCCTGTGGCTCCTACTACGGCTATCTTCATGGTTATCGTATCAGTGTTACGGCGCCCTTGACTATCTTGGTCTCCTTGGGGTCAAAGATGTTTGTGTAGCGGATGATGTAGACGTAGGCTCCCTGCGGGCAGGCGCGGCCGTGGGTGTCGTGGCCGTCCCATGTGCAGTCGACACCTGAGCAGTAGTATACCTGCTCACCCCAGCGGTTGTAGATATACATCTCCTGCGTAAGGGTGCCGACGCTCACCGAACCGAAGAGTTCGTTGCCGGCTGGATTGTCGGGCGTGAAGGCATTGGGAACCCAGAAGAACTCCTTGTTGAGCGGTATGATTATCTCTGCTGTGTCCAGGCAGCCGTAGGGGCTGTGGGCAATCATGAGTATGTCGGCCTCGTTATAGTTGGCGGGGATGGTGTAGTAGGCCACCTCCGAGGTCTGCTCGGGGCCTGTGGGCAATATCCAGCGACGGCTGTCGCCGCCGATGCTTATGTCGGTGAGCACCACGTCGAGGTTGTTCATGTCGAAGTGATCGACGCTACTCGTCAGTTTGGCCGTAAGGGGGTAAATCGAGAGGTTGAGTCTGACAACAGAGTCGCAGTCCCACTGGTTCTTCTCCACCACTGTGTCGCCAGCTGCGGTGGCGGTGTTGGAGGTGTAGTACCATTTGCCTTTCCAGTACACGGGCTTGCAGTCCACGATGGTGTCGATGGTCAGGCTAGTGCTCGAAACGGTGAGGTCGAGGTGTACCACCGAGTCGCATCCCGGCTCTGATTGCAAGGTGACTTGGGGCGAGGTGGTGCTCTGTGTGTAGGTCTGATGGTTCAAGGACCAGGTGAAGGTTTCACCTTGGCAGATACCGCGCTTGTCCACAGTGTCGAAGTTGGGGAAGGTGCGGATGAGGAAGGTGTCGAAGTTGGTGCAGCTGTTGGTGAACTCAACGAATGCCTGTATACGTACGGAGTCAATCTTGTTGCGCGGCAGGGTGTCGCTCTGCGGGTCGGGCCGCAGGGTGAGGCTCATCTGGTCGGGGGCTATGGTGTACATAGACTGCGGCAGCGTGATTTCCGTGCCATTCAGTATGCGCGACACGGTCCATGTCTTTGTCTTTGGAGTGAGCAATGGGTTGAAGATAAGCGATACCGTGGCGTTCTGCCCTTGGCAGACGTCGTGGCGGCGGCTGCTGTCGGGCTCGGCGGGATGCTTCAACTGCATGTCGTTCTCGTGGTCGTAGCCTATGGTGATGGTGTCTTTCAGACGGTACCATGTTGTGTCGGCATTCTTGAAGTTAAGGCTCAGCACATAGCGTGCGTTGCAGGTAGGAGCCACATGGGCCTTGGTCAGTGTGGGATGGTCGGGGTCTGAACCCATTGGTTCATACCATCCATTGGTATCGGTGGTATTTTGTGTCAGGGTGTCGTTAGGCCGTCCGTCGTCGTAAATGCGGTACCAATAATAGGTCTTCTGTGTGTTGCCCTGCGGCGTGAAGCGGAAGGCTACTTCGTTGGCGGTAACTCCGCTTCCCACCTGGCGGGGATTCCATCCCGGTGCCGGGAATGAGGCCGGTGAGTTGGGAGTAACATAGGCGTTAGAAGTACCTAGTTCGCCCTGTACTTGGGGAAGACCTGTGGCATTCTGTATACCGATAGTACCGCGTCCTCCTGTGGTCGACGAACAGCAACCGCGCCGCTTCACGTGCACCTCGATAATGTTCGATCCTTCGTAGCACACTATCTGATAGGTCTGACGTTCGGGGGTGTTGCCGAACAGCGGTATTTGATTCCAACTGGCAATAATTTTGCGGCAGGGGTAATTATCCAGCACACCATAGTATATGCCTTGAGGGTAGGTGACGGTTGAGGGCTGAGGATAGGTGTCTTCATACACGCCATAGATGGCGTCGTGCATGCGGTGGAACTCGCTTTCTGGCGTGGGGTTGCCACTGTTGTTTGTCGGATGCCAGGGAATGCCTGAACTATATGAGTAAGGACAGTGGTTGCCGCTGGGTGTTGAACCTCCAGGTGATTGTGACATGTAGCTTGTGGTGAATGTCACCAGACCATTGTCGCCAAGTCGGAAGTAGCTCTTTCTTATGCCAAAGAAATAAAATGGGAATGCAATATTGGTGGCAGCAGGCGCAAAGACATCGTCGGAGTTGATGTCCATACGGGTACCCAATCCACCTAAATAGAACGTGGTGTCTGGTGGGTTGTAAGGGATTTCCTCAACGGTGTAGGTGCCGTTGAAGAACTGCACGGGTATATAGGGTTCCGCACTCAGCTCCAGTTGGTGTATCGCGCAGGTCACTGCCGTGTCCCATCCGCGTGTCACATAGCTCTGGTTCTGATGGTAGTAGGGGTCGTTCATGTTGTCGGGCTTCTGCAGGATCTTCACCTCGGGGCAAGGACTCACCACCTCCTGGGCTGCAACACTCCCGATACCGATGGCCATCGCGGCCAGCATTAATGCTTTCTTATATTTCATGGTTCTCATTTTTCAACGATTATCTTATCAGCGTCACCGACCCTTTGCGGATCACCGACTGGTCGGGCTTATATTGGTTTGTGTAACGTATCACGTAGGCGTAGGCGTCCTGGCGGCAGGGGTTGCCGTGGGTGTCGCGCCCGTCCCAGGCGCAGTCCACGCCCTCGCAGTGGTACACCATCCGTCCCATGCGGTCGTAGATATACATCTCTTGTGTCAGGGTACCTGTGCTTACAGGGGCGAAGAGGGTGTTGCCCGCCGGGTCGTCGGGGGTGAATATGTTGGGAATCCAGAACGTCTCGCTGTTGAAGGGCAGTATTAATGTTGCCGTGTCCGAACAGCCGTAGGGGCTGAAGGCCACCAGGCGTATTGTGGCTTCGTCCATGCCGGCGGGCATGGTGTAGTAGGCCACCGGGGCTGTCTGGTCGGGAGCGTTGGGGAGCAGCCAGCGGCGGCTGTCGTTGCCTGTGCTGACATCAGTGAGCACCGCTTCGGGGTGGTCATAGTCGAACTGCTCGATGCTGCTCTCGATGCGGGGCGTGACTGGATATACGCTAAGGTCGAGCCGCACCACCGAATCGCAGCCCCACTGGTTCTTGAGTCTAACGGTGTCACCCTCCATGGTGGCGGCATTTGAGGTCTTGTACCATTTCCCGTGCCAGTAGATGGGCTTGCATTCCACGCGCTTGTCCACGAGGGTGCTGCTGTCGTTCACTGTCAGGTGGAGGCGCACTATGGAGTCGCAGCCCACGTTTGTCTGCAGGCGTGCCACGGGGCTCATGGTGGTTTGGGTGTAGTTCTGTCCGTTGGCGTCCCATCGGAAGGTCTCGCCGATGCAGATGCCGGTATCCACAGTGTAGTCGTAGTTGCGGTGCACCCTCAGCAGGAAGGTGTCGTAGTTGGTGCATCCGTTGCTGAAGTCGCAGGTGGCCATCACCACGATGGAGTCTATCCTGTTCTCCGGCATGGTGTCGGCCATCGGGTCGGGGTGCACCGTGATGTTGCGCCGCGAGGCGTCGGTGCGGTACAGGTCGTCGGGCAGCAACACCTCGGCGCCGTTCATGATGCGTGTCAGGCGCCAGTTGATGGCCGTGGCCGTCTGGTCGTCGGGTATGGCCAGCGACAGCGTCGTGCTCTTGCCCTTGCAGACGTTGCGCTGTCGGCTGCTGTCGGGCTCGGCTATATGGTGTATGCCGAGGGCCTGTAGGGTGTCCATACCGATGGTGATGGTGTCGTAGAGACGGTACCATGTGGTGTCGGCGTTGCGGAACGTAAGGCTCAGCACATAGCGTGCCTCGACGGTGGGCGAGACATAGGCCTTGGTCAGCGTGGGGTGCAATGTGTCGCTGTTGTCCATCGGCACATAGTAGCCGATAGTGTCGTTCTGGTTCTCCGTTAGCGTATCGTTGGGCCGTCCGTCGTCGTAGATACGGTACCAGTAGTAGGTCTTCTGCGTGGTGCCCTTGGGGGTGAAGCGGTAGGCCACGTGGTCCAGTTCGGTGTTGAAGGTGTTCTTGCCTGCCGGGAAGAAGGCCGCCGGCTTTCCGTCGGACACATAGGCGTTGGGGGCTCCCATCTCGTTGCTGTGCACCTGCGGCACGCCTGTGGCGTTCTGTATGCCTATGATGCCTACGCCGTTCTGCCAGCTCGTGTTCACGCCGCGGTGCAGCACGTGCACCTCGATGATGTTCGAGCCCTCGTAGCACACTATCTGGTAGGTGCAGCGGTTGTTGAGGTTTTGGCTGCCGGGGTAGGGCGGTATGCCTTTCCACGAGCAGATAATCTTGCGGCACGGGTACTCGCCCTGGATACCGTAGTAGATGCCCTGCGTGCCCGTCAGGTACGAACCCAGCGGGTGGGTGTCCTCGTAGACGCCGTAGATGGCGTCGCGCATCACGTCGAGGTCCGTCGGGGCTCCCGTGGTGGTGTTGGCCCATGGTATGGGTGCCGAATACTGCCACGGGCACTGCATGCCAGGGTCATTGGCCGAACCATAGACGGTGTGTATGCTCGAGCTGAACGACACCAAGCCGTTGGCGCCGAGGCAGAACTGATCTTTCTTGATGCCGAAGAAGTAGAAGTTGAAGGGTATCTGGGTCAGCACATTGGCAAAGTTGTCGTCCGTCGAGATGGGCATCTGGGCTCCGCGGGCGAAGGTGGGGTCGGGCGGATTGTAAGGTATCTCCTCCACGATATAGGTGCCGTTGAAGTATTGCACGGGGATATATGGTTCCGCGGTGAGCTCCATGGTGTGGTTGGTGCATGTCAGCACGGTGTCCCAGCCCTTACGACGGTACACCTCGCTCCCGATGTGGTCGTATTTCTGGTCGATAAGCACCTCGGGGCATGGAGTAACCACCGTTTGCGCGCCTGCGCGCGAGGCGGAAACGAGGACAATGGCGACCACTAATAGGCTTATTATGTATCTGTTATGCTTCAAAGTCTGAAGGTGTACACTACTCGTATTAAAAAGCAAAAATACGAATTATTTTACTATTAGATACAAAATAAGTGTTTTTGTTGTCGCCAGTCCCTTGTTTTTAACTTTTTTTAACCCCGAAACAACTCGTGCTAGCCGTTGGGTAGGTCATTTCTTCAGTGTTTCTTCAGTTGTTCTTCAGTTGTTCTTCAGTCAATCACTGAAGAACAACTGAAGAACAATAGTAAAACAATTGAAAAACAGGTCTTGTCGGAAGGGTGCTATCGGATGCCGCGGGCCGAGAGTGCGCGGTGGAAGGCGGCGGCGTTGCGGTTGTGCTCGGCGAGGGTGGCGGCGAAGCGGTGGGTGCCGTCCATCTTGTCGGAGGCGCAGAAATAGAGATAATTGGATTCCATGTCCTCTCCCGCTATTACGGCATCGATGGTGGCTTTCGAAGGCAGGCAGATGGGGGCAGGCGGAAGTCCAGCGTGGAGGTAGGTGTTGAAGGGACTCTCGGTGGCGAGGTGCTTGTGCAGTATGCGCTTCAGGGTGAAGTCACCCACTGCATACTTCACCGTCGGGTCGGCCTGCAGAGGTATGCCGCGTTCCAGACGGTTCCAATAGACGCTGGCTATCAGTGGCTTCTCGGGCCCGTAGTTGGTTTCCTCCTCGACGATTGAAGCGATGATGATTGTTGCAAGTTGTATGTCGGGGATGAAGTCGCTCATCGACAACATTTCAAAGCGATATTCGCCATTCGTACCAACTTCTTCCATCCAGAATTTGTCATATTCCTTTTCCATCCGCTGCATGAACTGCTCCGGCGTTACCGTCCAGTAGAACTCGTAGGTGTCGGGGAGGACTAAGTGGAAAGTGGAAAGAGTAAAGTTGAAATTGTCGTGCATCAGCTTCCGGTTCAGGTAGTCGTTGAGTTGCTGCGGTGTGCGGAACTTGCCAATTGTGAGACGTATGGGGTCCTGCTGGCCGTTGCGGAGCTTCCGGACGAGTGTTAGTTCGCTCATCTGTGGCTGCACCACATAACTGCCTGGACGTACTCGTTCGTCGAGCTTGAGGGTGCGTGCCATGAGTCGGAAGGTGGAGGAGGCGCCGAGGCTGTCGCACATTGCCTCGTAGGTGGTGCCTTCGGGCAGGTAGATGCGGACAGGCTCGGTATTTGCAGTGCGCGAGTTGAGGAGGGTTAGCAGGCCTAGTGCTCCTAGTAGTCCTAGTACGACTAGTATTGCTAGTATGATGATTGTTTTCTTTTTCATAGCAATTTCTGCATGCGTATGTTGTCGATGAAGTGGCTGTCGTATTCGAGCCATTCTTTGAAGTGTCCGCACTGGGTGTATCCTGCCTTGCGGAAGAGGGCGATGCTGGCGGTGTTGATGGAGGCAATGTCGGCGTAGAGCGTGTGTAGGTGGTAGCTGGCGGCTAATTCTTGTAGTTGATGGAGCATGGCGAGGGCGTAGCCTTGGCGGCGATACTCGTTGGCCACCATGATGCCCACGGCGGCGCGCTTGTTCAGCGGGTCGTAGTTGTACAGGTCCACGCAGCCATACGGCAATGCATAGAGCCGCAGACTGCCGGAGGACAATGACTTGCCTTCTTCGGCTACCAATTCTATTGTCTTTTCCACTTTCAACTTTCCACTTTATGAGATTTTCCCCCAGAGGAGTTTGTTTTTGGAGTTGGCGATGTAGCGTTGCAGCATGGGGTAGCGCGAGAGTGTGGGGTCGGCCTCCAGGAGGTCGTGGACCTCGTTGCGTGTGGCGGCCACGAGGGGTTCGTCGTCGACGATGGAGGCGAGTTTGAGGTCGAGCATGCCGCTCTGCTGCAGTCCTTGCATATCTCCCGGTCCGCGCAGGCGCAGGTCGGCCTCGGCTATCTGGAAACCGTCGGTGGTGCGGCACATGGTGCGTATGCGTTCGAGCGATGTGCTGCCGAGATTGTCCTTGGTCATGAGGATGCAGTAGCTCTGGTCGGCGCCGCGTCCCACGCGGCCGCGCAGCTGGTGCAGCTGCGAGAGGCCGAAACGTTCGGCGTTCTCAATGACCATCACTGTGGCGTTGGGCACGTCGACGCCCACCTCGATGACCGTGGTGGCTACCATGATATGCGTTTTGCCTTCCTTGAAGCGCTGCATCTCGAAGGCTTTCTCCTCGGCGGTGAGCTGGCCGTGGACCATGGAGGTCTGGTACTGGGGTCGCGGGAAGTAGTTCTGCACCATGGCGAGGCCCTCTTCGAGGTCCTTGAGGTCGAGCTTCTCGCTTTCGTGGATGAGGGGATAGACGATGTATACCTGCCGACCGGCATCGATCTGCTGCTTAAGGAAATGGAAGACGTGCGGGCGGCGTGGCTCTGTGCGGTGGTAGGTGCGCACGGGGTGGCGTCCCGGGGGCAGCTCGTCGATAACGGAGCAGTCGAGGTCGCCGTAGACGGTCATGGCCAGGGTGCGCGGTATGGGGGTGGCGGTCATCACCAGCACGTGGGGTGCGGGGATGGACTTGCTCCAGAGCTTGGCGCGCTGTTCGACGCCGAAGCGGTGCTGCTCGTCGATGACCACGAGACCGAGGTCGGCGAACTGCACGTTGTCCTCTATCAGGGCGTGGGTGCCTATGACTATCTTGGTCTCACCGCTGGCGATGCGGGCCTTCATCTTCTTCTTGTCAGCGGGACGCACGCTGCCTATAAGCAGTTCGACGCCTATGCCCATGCCGTCAAGCATGCGCAGGAAGGTGTTGTAGTGCTGTGTGGCGAGAATCTCGGTGGGTGCCATGAGGCAGGCCTGGCTGCCGTTGTCGAGGGCTATGAGCATGCACATCAAGGCCACGAGGGTCTTGCCGCTGCCCACGTCACCCTGCAGCAGACGGTTCATCTGGTGTCCCGAGCGCATATCCTCGCGCACCTCACGGATGACACGTTTCTGTGCTCCGGTGAGGGGGAAGGGCAGGTGCTCGTTGTAGAAGCTGTTGAAGCACTCGCCCACACGGCTGAAGACGCGTCCTTCTGAGTGCTGCTGGCGTGAGGTGCGGGCGTACTGGTAGTCGAGCTGGAGGAAGAAGAGCTCCTCGAACTTCAGCCTTGTGCGTGCTGCGTCGAGCTGGACTTGGCTTTCGGGGTAATGTATGGCTTTCAGGGCTTCGCGGCGCGGGAGCAGGTGGTAGCGGTCGAGGACCTCCTGCGGCAGGTTCTCCTCGATGCCGGCGATACAGCCCACGAGGGTCTCGGTGAGGCGTGCCATTGCACGGGTGCCGAGGCCGCTACTCTTCATCTTCTCGGTTGTGGTGTAGACAGGCAGGAAGGGCTGATGACTGCTGTCGGTTGTAGAGTCTGTCTCAAGTTCGGGATGCGTCATCTGCCACTGGCCGTTGAAGACCGTTGGGCGGCCCATGATGATGTATTTCACATCGTGTTTCAGTTTCTCGCGCACCCATTTGGTGCCTTGGAACCATACCAGTTGCATTGTGCCAGTTCCGTCAGTGAAGTCTACGGTGAGTCGCTCGCGGTATTTGCCTGTGCTTACGGTCTGCATATTGCTCACCGTACCCACCAGCACCACGTAGCCTGTCTCCTCGGTGAGGGTGGCTATGGTGCTATGCTGCGAGCGGTCGATATGTCGGAAGGGGAAATAAAGCAACAGGTCGCCGGCGGTGTAGACGTCGAGCTCGGCGGCCAGCACTTTGGCACGCGATGGGCCTACGCCCTTGAGATATGATATGTCGTCGTTGACTAACAAAGGTGACTGAGTGTCTGTGTGTCTGGGTGACTGAGTTTCTCCCGCTCCAAGGTGGATGATATCTTCTGATGGTCGGCATCGGCCATTACGAGGAGGGTCTCGATGGAGGGGTCCTGCTGACGGTTGACGCTGGCCACCAGCTGCTCGTATTCGAAGTCTTCGGCGGTACGTATGCCGCGGATGATGCATTTGGCACCGAGTTGGTGGCAGAGGTCTATGGTCATGCCGCTGTAGGACAGCACCTCTACCTTTGGGCAGTCGGCAAGCATCTGCCGTATGCGCCCCACGCGCTCTTCGGGACTGAACATGCAGTGTTTTTCACTATTTACTCCCACAGCCACCACCACCTTGTCGAAAAGCGGCAGCACGCGCCGCAGCACGGCCTCGTGACCTGCGGTGAAGGGGTCGAAAGAGCCAGGGAAAAGAGCTAGAACTGCCATATTAATCGTAATACTATGCTGTGGTTGTAGCAGTCGTTGGTGATGGTGGTCCAACGTTCCACCTGGTTGCCGTTGACGTCGGACTCGTAGCCGTCGAAGTAGTGGAAAGTCCAGTCGCGCTTCACGGCCACGAGCGAATATTGCCAGCGAATATTGAACTGGAGTCCGCGCCAGATTGTGAAACGGGCGTCGGCAACGACCATGAAGTCGTTGGGCAGGAAGGCTTTGTCGGTGGTGTCGGGCACGAAGAAGGTAGGGCTGAAACCTATCTCGCCGTGTGGCTGTCGTACGAGTCGGCCGTAGCTGACGCCGGCGCCGAAGAGCATGCCGCCGTGACGGTCCTGGAAATGCAGTAGCAGGGGTATCTCGATGTAGTTGGAGCGTATGTCGAGTCGGTAGAGATAGTAGCGGGTGTCGGCCTTGCTGCGGGCGCCGCGCTGGCTGAAGAGGGCTTCGAGGCTCATGCCCCAGCGGTTGTTTTCGCTCAGTGAGACAAGGGCACCCACGCCGCCTGTGTAGCCTATCTGCTTGAAGCCTTTCAACTCATCACCCTCTATCTGGCTGAAGGTGACGCCGGAGGTGACAAAAGCGTGGATGCGCTGCTGAGCCATGGCAGAGTTGAAAGTTGAAAATTGAAAATTGAAAATTATGCTTGCGCAGGCAAGCACCAGTATTTTCGTATGTTTATTGACAGCCATAATAATTTCAATTTTCAACTTTCAATTTTCAATTTACAGGTTGTTCCAGTTGCGTATCAGTATGGTGAAGTCAGTGCCCATGCGGTAGTGGCGCATATAGCGCAGCATGAGGCGGTTTTGCAGTTCTGTGGATGCTGAGGACAGCAGGTCTGATGGCGAGAAGACGCCACGGTGGCCTGCATAGCCCACCCACGACTGGCGTCCGACGAGCACCGAGAGGCAGTGGCCGAAGTATTTGCTTTTGCGGCGCTGCGGCCAGAAGAGGATGGGGGAGAGGAGTAGTGCCAGCAGCGAGGTGGCGACATCGAAGGTGCGCTTGATGCGGCGGCTTGTGTCGGTGCTGATGGTGTCGAGACTGGCGATGTAGATGCCGTCGGTGGAGAGGATGGTCTCGCTGCCGATGATGTAGTCGCTCTCCGACGGCGCTATCTTGTAGTCCACGCCAGTGGTGCGCAGAGTGCTCATTAGTTCTATGATGCGGCCCAGGTCGATGTCGTGACCGCAGAATACCACCTCTTCGGCATGCTCGATGCGGATGAGGTCCTGCAGGTGGCGCGGGTCGCTGTCGGCGGTGGCCGTCAGGCGGTCGGCAGGCATGCCCATAGAGGTGTAGAGAACCGCGATGCGTGTCGTTTCGTCGGGTTGTCCCACGACGATGGCGGTGCCTCGGGTACGAGTGCGCAGCGAGTAGCCTTTCACATTGCAGAGACTCAGCACGAGACGTATCAGCAAGGATGAGAAGAGAGTCCATAGTGAGCCGAGGAGCAGCAGCATGCGCGAGTAGCGCTGACTCTCGTCGAGCAGCGAATAGAATGCCAGCAGCAACAGCAGGCCTATGCCCATGCCGCGAACTATGCGGCCCAAGTGTACGGGACGGTCGTAGCCGCCTCCCAGCCAGCTGCTGCACATGAGGATGAGGATATACAGAGGTATTACCAGCAGAGTGTATTCCGCAGGGTAGTAGTCGGCGCCTACGCCTTTGTATATCTCCCACAGGTGCTTCAGCAGCACCCATCCGCCGTAGGCCACGCCGAAGTCGAGCACTGGCACCGCCACCTTGCGGACTATGCGCCGCAGCCATGCCGCCGCGGCACGCAGCCAGATGGCCAGGTGCAGCAACAGGTTGAACAGGCGTGCGCCATCGCCGCTGAAATATTTCTTCACGAAGATGGACATGGCGTTGTAGAAGGTGTAGACGTAGTTCATCGACCCCTTCTTGGTGCTCTCGCCTTTGTAGTGGACGATACGTGTCTCGGGCAGGTAGTAGTTCTTCCAGCCCGCCAGCCTTATGCGCCATGAGAAGTCGATGTCCTCGCCGTACATGAAGTAGCTCTCGTCCAGTCCGCCTATCTTCTCGTACACCTCGCGGCGGAACATCAGGAAGGCGCCGGGCATAATCTCTATCTCGTTCACCTCGTCCTCTGACAGGTGGCCCATGTAGTAGGCCGCGATGCGTTTGGAACGGGGGAAGAGATGTATGAGGCCAGAAATCTTGTAGAACGATGCCTGCGGGGTGGGAAAGCCGCGTTTGCTCTCTTTGAGGAAGCGTCCGTGGCCGTCGACCATCTTGACACACAGACCGCCGCAGTCGGGATGTGAGGCCATGAAGTCGGCGCAGCGCACGAAGGTGTCTCGCTCGACGATGGTGTCGGGGTTGAGAAGCAAAAAAAAGTGGGTAGTGGATAGTGTGTAGTTGGTAGCATCTGATCCTGTGCTATCCACTCCCCACTCCCCACTCCCCACTGATATGGCACGTAGTGCCATATTGTTGGCGCGGGCGAAGCCCACGTTGTCTTTGTTGGCGATGACGTGTACCTGCGGGAAGTCGTGCTGTACCATCTCGACGCTGCCGTCGACCGAGTCGTTGTCAACGACCCATACGTCCAGCTCCAGTTCACTACCGTCCCCGAGCTTTCTGTCAGACCCGAAGACCGACGCCAGGCACTGTTTGAGGAAGTACTTGACGTTGTAGTTTACTATTACGATGGAGAGCCTCACTGTCAACTACCGACTGACAACTATTTCTTCTTTGCTTTCTTCTTGGTGGCGTTGTCGATAATCTTCATCGCTTCGGCGAGCGTGAGCTTCAGCGGGTCGACGCCTTTGGCCAGACGGAAGTTCTCGCCGCGATAGGTGAGGTAGGGTCCGAAGCGGCCGATGTTGGACACCACGGCTTCACCCTCCTGGATGCCTATCTCGTGGGGATACAGTTTCTTCAGCTCTTCCTTCTCCTCTTCGGCGGCACGCTTGATTTTGATAATCTCGATGGCGCGCTCCAACGACACCTCATACGGGTCGTCGTTTTTGCCGAGGGAGTAGAATTTGTTGTTGTGGCGCACGTAGGGACCGAATTTGCCGATGCTGACGGCCACGTCCTTGTCCTCGAACTTGCCGAGGGTGCGCGGCAGGGCGAAGAGACCGAGGGCCTCCTCGAGGGTGATGGTCTCGATGCTCTGGCCCTTCTTCATGCTTGCGAACAGGGGCTTCTCGTCGCTGTTGGTCTCGCCGATTTGCACCAGGGTGCCGAAGCGGCCAATCTTGGCGTATACGTTCTTGCCGCTCTTGGGGTCGGTGCCCAGCAGGCGGCTGCCAGTGGTGCGCTGCGAGGTCTGCTGCGTCTGGCGTATGTTCTTGTGGAAAGGCACATAGAACTTGTCAATAACTTTGCGCCACTCCTTCTTGCCGTCGGCGATTTCGTCGAAGTCTTTCTCGACGGTGGCCGTGAAGTTGTAGTCCATGATGTTGTTGAAGTGCTCCATCAGGAAGTTGTTGACCACGCATCCGATGTCGGTGGGGAAGAGCTTGCCCTTCTCGGCAAAGCCTTTCTCGGTGTGGATGCTTTTCTTTATCTGGTTGCCTTTGAGCGACAGCACGGTGCATTCTTTGGCCTCCGCCTCACGGTCCTCCTTGATGATGTATTCGCGTTTGAGGATGGTGCTGATGGTGGGGGCATAGGTCGAAGGACGGCCGATGCCGAGGTCTTCGAGCTTCTTCACGAGGCTGGCCTCAGTGTAGCGTGCGGGGTGCTGGGTCCAGTGCTCGGTGGCATCGCAATTCTCAATACTCATGATGGTGCCTTCGGGCAGACGCGGCAGCATGCGCTCGGTCTGCTCTTCGTTCTCGTCGTCGGTGCTCTCCATGTACACTTTTAGGAAGCCGTCGAACTTCACTTGCTCGCCGCTGCACTGGAACGATGTCTTTGCTCCGCTGACGCTGATCTCTATTTCTGTTTTCTCCAGTTCGGCGTCGGCCATCTGGCTGGCCACGGTGCGCTTCCAGATAAGTTCGTAGAGGCGGCGCTGTGCGCTCTCGGTGTTGATGCTCTGGCGTGTGAGGTCGGTGGGACGTATGGCTTCGTGGGCCTCCTGGGCGCCTTTGGTCTTGGTCTGGTAGCGGCGCAGCTTGTGGTATTCGGCACCGTACTGGGCGGTAATCTCTTTCTTGGCCATGTTGAGGGCAAGGTCACTGAGGTTCACGCTGTCGGTACGCATGTAGGTGATGTATCCGCTTTCGTACAGCTGCTGTGCCACCTGCATGGTGCGTGCCACGCTGAAGCCCAGCTTGCGGCTGGCCTCCTGTTGGAGGGTCGAGGTGGTGAAGGGCGGTGCGGGGGTGCGGCGGGCCGGCTTGGTCTCGATGCGGCTAATCTTGAACGAGGCGCCGATAAGGCTCTTCAGCATCTCCTCGGCCTCGGCCTCGGTTTCGAAGTGGCGGCTCATCTCGGCGGCGATGGTCTTGTTGCCGTCGACGGGACGGAACAGGGCTGTGATGCGGAAATAGGGCTTGCTCACGAAGTTCTTTATCTCCTCCTCGCGCTCGACGATGAGGCGTACGGCGACACTCTGCACACGGCCGGCGCTGAGGGCGGGTTTGATCTTGCTCCACAGGATGGGGCTTATCTCATAGCCCACGAGGCGGTCGAGCACGCGGCGGGCCTGCTGTGCGTCGACGAGGTTCATGTCAATCTGACGGGGGTTCTCGATGGCATGGAGGATGGCCGTCTTGGTGATTTCGTTGAAGACGATACGCTGTGTGGTCTTCGGGTCGAGCTTCAGGGTCTCCTGCAGGTGCCAGGCGATGGCTTCTCCCTCGCGGTCCTCATCGGATGCGAGCCACACCTTGTCGGCGCTCTTCACGGCTTTCTGCAGCTCATTCACAAGACTGCGCTTGTCATCGCTGATTTGGTACTGCGGCTCGTAGTCGCTGTCCACGTCGATGCTCATCTCTTTCTTCGCCAGGTCGCGGATATGACCGTAGCTCGACTTGACGGTGTAGTCCTTGCCAAGGAATTTCTCAATGGTCTTGGCCTTGGCGGGCGACTCAACTATTACAAGATTTTTCATGTTATATGTGTTTGTTTATTATTTTCAGTGTTTTTTTCTTCTTGAAGAAAAACGTATATATATTATAATTATTGTATGCGCGTGAAAAAAAAGTTTCCGCCGGGGTAAAATAAATTGTTTACGTTGGCGTTTATTGCATAAAAATGCAATAACAAACATCAGAGATGAAGATACATATTGTTCAGCACGACATCCTCACGCTGAGGCCTGAGGAAAATTTGGAATGGATTGACAAGGAACTTGAGTCGCAGGAGTCGAAGGATGCCCTGCTCACCGTCTTCCCAGCCTGCACGGTGTGCGGCGCGCCGCTGTTCGCCGCTGCGGGTTACACTGACGTGCAGAAGCGCGCGCAGGCTGTGCTTCAGGAACTCGTGGCGCGCTCGGAGCACCGCGCTTTCCTCGTGGGAATGCCGCTGCAGATACAGGACAAGGGTCTTTGCAATGCCATAGTTTTCGTGCAGAACTGCGCTATACGCGGCGTGGTGACTAAGAAATATCTGGCTCCCGACGAGCAGAAATATTTCGTGCGCGGCGAGGGTGTGCAGGTTATCGAGTTTCACGACCAGAAGATTGCCATCGGCTTCTATGAAGACCTTAAGGAACTGAGCAAAGGCTACGTGGAGCAGCCCGACATGGTGGTGTGCTGCGGGTGCAATATCTTCGACTATCAGAAGCCCTACCGCACGCGCTACCGTATGAGCAAGATAGTGGAGACGCTTGGCGCCAGCCTGGTGTATGTGAACCGCACCGGCGGCGAGGGTCCCTACCTCTATGCCGGAGGCTCGCTGGCCATGAATGCCGCAGGCGGTGTGCTGATGCAGCTGCCCTATTTCGAGGACGCCTGCCAGACTGTTGACATGCAACTTATCGACACCGTTATCGACGACGAGAAACCCGAGGCTGTTGAGTTGGTCTACAAGGCTCTGGTCTGTGGTCTTAGGGCATACTTCCATAAGAACGGTCTGCAGCGTGCTGTACTTGGCCTCAGTGGTGGCATCGACTCGGCGCTGGTGGCCACGTTGGCCGTCGACGCCCTCGGTGCCGAGAACGTCCACGGACTGCTGATGCCCAGCCAGTACTCTACCGACCATTCGGTGAAGGATGCTGAAGACCTTGCCCACAACCTAGGCATGGGCTACGACATAGTGCCCATACGTCCTGTCTTCGACGCTTTCCGCACAGCCCTCAAACCCGTCTTTGGCGACCGCGCCGAGGATGTCACTGAGGAGAACATGCAGGCGCGTGTGCGCGGAACTATGGTTATGAGCTACGCCAACAAGTTCGGCGCTCTGGCCCTTAACACCACCAACCGCTCCGAGGCCGCCATGGGCTACGGCACGCTCTACGGCGACTCGTGTGGCTCTTTGGCCGTCATCGGCGACCTCTACAAGACCGAGGTCTACCAGCTCAGCGAGTGGATAAACCGAGGTGGGCGAGGTGTCGGCTCTGCCGACAACCCGCCCAACCGCATACCCGAGAACAGCATCACCAAGGCTCCCAGCGCCGAGTTGCGTCCCGGACAGAAAGACAGCGACTCGCTGCCCGACTACAGCGTGCTCGACGCCATATTGAACCTCTATCTCGACGAGGGAATGTGCGAGGACGAGATTGTCGACGAGGGCTACGACCGCGAGGTGGTGAAGAGCACCATCCTCAAGGTGAAGCGCAACGAGTGGAAGCGCCTGCAGTTCGCCCCGCAGCTGAAGGTCAGTCCCGTGAGCTTCGGCCTCGACCGCCGCTGGCCGATATCGTAATCGCCTTGCCGCTCGCGGCAGAAATCTTGTAAATCTAGTAAATTATTTGCTGACACGGTTGTTGCGCAAGCATAAATTTACAAGATTTACTAGATTTCGCGAGACGTAGGCGAGCAGGAGAAAGAGGAAGAGATTTATGGAGAACATAGAACTGGATTTGGCACGGCGGTATGTCGAGCAAACGGGGGTAAGCCTGTTTCTGACTGGCAAGGCTGGAACGGGCAAGACCACCTTCCTGCGCGACATCGACGCGCACTGCCCGAAGCGCCACGTCGTGGTGGCTCCTACTGGTGTGGCTGCCGTTAATGCCGGCGGAGTCACCATCCACAGTTTCTTCCAACTGCCTTTCTCGCCCTATCTGCCCGACGTCAAGGAACTCGTCACCGAGTACCAGATGCCCGAGAATCAGCGGTCGATGAACAAGACCAAACTGAATATCATCCGCACGCTGGAACTGCTCATTATCGACGAGATATCCATGGTGCGCGCCGACCTGCTCGACGCCATCGACATGACCCTTCGGCGTTACCGCCGCAGCAGTCGTCCCTTCGGCGGCGTGCAGTTGCTGATGATTGGCGACGTGCACCAGTTGCCGCCAGTGGTCACCGAGACCGAACGCCCTTACATGGAGCGTGTATATCCCTCGCCCTTCTTCTTCCACAGCAAAGCCCTGCAGAAGCTGCCTTACGTCACTATCGAACTCACTCAGGTCTACCGTCAACAGGACGAGTCTTTCGTGGCTCTGCTCAACCGAGTGCGCAACAACCAACTCGACGTGTCAACGCTTAATATGTTGAACAGTCGCGTAGCCACTCAAGCAATCAGACAATTAAGCAATCAAACAATTACCCTCACCACTCACAACCGCCAGGCCGATGCAATCAATGCCCACCACATGGAGGCGTTGACTGGCGAGAGCCGTCACTTCGAGGCCAAGGTTGATGGTAACTACCCCGAGGGTAGTTTTCCCGTGGACAGCACGATGACGCTGAAAGTGGGCGAGCGGGTGATGTTCGTGAAGAACGACAGCAGTGGCGGGCATAGATATTATAACGGCAAATTGGGCACCATCGAGGGTTTCTCGTACGACGACGAGGACGGCGACAGGGTGGAGGTGCGTTGCGACGACGGCGATATGGTGGCCGTGGGTCGCGAGCGCTGGGAGAACCTCAAATATGTCATGGGCAAAGACAACGAGATACGGCAGGAAGTCGACGGCACCTTTGTGCAGTTCCCCCTGCGGCCGGCATGGGCTGTGACTATACACAAGGCTCAGGGCCTCACTTTCGACCAGGTGAAGGTCAATGCCGCCGATGCTTTCGCCTTCGGACAGGTGTATGTTGCCCTCAGTCGCTGCCGTTCGCTCGAAGGTCTGACGCTTACTTCGCCCCTAACTGCCTCTGTGGCTTTCGGCGACAAAGACGTCGAGAGTTTCGTCGACAGCTGTCCCGCCTTCGAACAAGTGGAGGCTGCCGTGCCGCAGTACGAGGCGCAGTATTATATGGAGCAGTTGGCGGACCTCTTCTCGATGGAGGCTCTGATGGTCGACACCGAGCGGGTGACCGACATCTACTCCCGCCTGCGGGCCATATATCCCCAGAAAGAGGAGTCTATGCGCAACCTGCGACAGACCATGACGGAGCTGGCTTCGGTGGGCAAACGCTTCCGCAACCAACTGATGCATCTTCCGACCGACCGCCACGCCGACCGCATCGCCAAAGCCTCGGCCTATTTCAGCGAGCAGCTGTCGGCCTTTCAGGCCGCTATAGTGGTGCTGCTCGAAGTGGATGTCGACAATCAGGAGAACGCACGTCAGTTGAAGGAGGCCGGCGACGTCCTCAAGGAACGCCTCGGAACCAAGTTGTCATGTATGCGTGCTGTGAGAGACAATGGGTTCAGCGTCGCTACCGTGCAGAAGGCGAAGGTGGAGTCGCTCCTCGGCAAGCCGATGAAGTCCAAACGCAAGAAAACGGCGAAGGAACCCGTCGCACCGAGGGTTGAGGAGACTAGGGGCGGAAGGATGGACGACGACGACCGCGACGCACTGGTACAGATGCTGCGCCAATGGCGCAGAGAGAAAGCAGAAGAACTTGGTCTGCCAATATTTATGGTGATGCAGCAGAAGTCGCTGATGGGGATTGTGAATGCTCTGCCAAAGACGGAACAGGAGTTGCTGACTGTGGAAGGAATAGGCAAAGGGAAGGTGGCACTCTACGGCAAAGAGGTACTCGGTCTTGTTGCCGACTTCTGCGAGCTCTACGGCGTACGATGATTTTTCCTGTCGCGGTACAATAATAGCATATTATTTACGTTATATATTTCACGCGAGCACCTATGCACGCGTGCGTAAAAGTTATGGCTATGAAAAGAGCATTTATATTGACCTTGGCTCTGTGCCTGTCGGCCCTGGTGCCGGCGAAGGCGCAGATGCAGGCCTTGTTCGGTTACTCCACCTTCTACCTGCCCGAGCAGGACAAGCCCTACATGGAGACCTACCTGCAGTTCGACGCGTGGACCATGCAGTTCGTGCAGCAGCCGAACGGTGTCTATCGCGCAACGGTGGAGGTGACTCTCGTGGTGCGTCAGGCCGACTCGGTATGCTACGTGAAGAAGTACGACCTCAACAGTCCCACGGTGGGGTCGCTCGACGAGATGGACTTCAGCTTCATCGACGTGCAGCGCTTCTCGCTGGGCAACGGTGTCTACAACCTTGAACTGTCGTTGCGCGACAAGAATGGCGAGGCTCCCGCGGCGGTGGTGAACGAGAAGGTGGTGATAAGCTACGACCGTCAGCACCCCGTAATCTCCAGCCTGCAGCCTATGTCCGAGGTATCGGCAACCATGAAGCAGAACATCCTTTCGCGCGGCGGCTACGACATGGAGCCCTACATCAGCGACTTCTACCCGCAGCAGGTCGAGGAGATGAAGTTCTACTATGAGGTGTATAATATCGACAAGGAACTTGGCCACAAGCCTTTCGTGGCTATGGCCTATATCGAGCAGTATGAGACCGGTGCCCGTGTTGACGGCATGCAGGCGGTAATACGCAAGAACAGTGCACCCCTTGTGCCTGTCTTCGGTACCATCGACATCGCCAACCTGCCGTCGGGCAACTACAACCTCGTCGTCGAGCTCCGCAACCGCGACAATCAGACGATGCTCTACAAGAAACTCAACTTCTACCGTTCGAACCCCGGCGTGAAGGGGCAAAGTCTGAGCGACTTCGCCACCACCTTCGCCGGCAAGTACACCGACGAGGATGAACTTAACACCTATATCGACGCATTGTGGCCCATCGCTTCCGACATGGAACGCAATGTTTTGAAGGACCTTATCAGCCACGTTGGACTGCTCGAGGAGAAGCAGGCCTTCCTCTACCGCTTTTGGATGGCTCGCAATCCCTTGGCACCTGAGGCGGCATGGATGAAGTACAAGGAGAAGGTTGAATATGTCCAGCAACATTTCAGCTATCCCCGTGTGCCAGCCAAGCCTGTCTACCCAGAAGTCCAATCCTATGACGCATACGAGGATGCCGTAGTGTTCACTTTCCATTCCACAGGTGAGGTCTCCAAGGGAGATGTCCTTAATGCCTATAAGATGAATGAAGAGAAGGTGTGGGATAAGATTGGAAAAGTGAAGGTCGTGAGTGTCTCCGAGGAAACGGGAGAAGTCAAATGTGAAGTGAAGCGAGGCGATGGGGATATTCTTCAGGCCCTCAAGAAATCGGTGAGAATACGTTTGGTCTCGGACAGCAAGTACACCCCGGGCATCCACTCCGACCGCGGCCGTGTGTACCTGCAGTACGGTCCTCCCGACTTTATCCGCGACGAGAAGAACTACGTCTCCGCCAACCGTCTTGGCGAGGGTAACGTCCATGCCAACGAGTTAAGCAACGATGCCGTGCAGGCAGCCTCGCAGGCCTATGTGCCGAACGAGATGTACCAGGGTAATTCGCAGGGACACATCTACTATCTGCCTTATCAACTGTGGCGCTACAACAAGCTCGACACCGACGACCCCAACCGTGTGTTCCTCTTCTGGGACGAGCACCGCTCCGGCTATTACACGCTCCTCAACAGCAACGCCCGCGGCGAGGTGCAGGACCCCATGTGGGAACGCCGCCTCTCGCGTCAGCAGCTGGGCGAGAACGTCCTCGGCGAGGTGGGAGAACAATTCAGGCGTGGCTACTGATTTAGTAGTTAAGTAGACAGTAGTTAAGTAGTTAAGACAATTGTATTGTATATATTAGCTGATATAGTCTATTTCATCGTTTACTATCTTGTGGGCTACCGTAAGAAGGTGACGAGGGCGAACCTTGCTGCCTCCTTCCCCGAGAAGGACGAGCGCGAGCGTCGCAAGATAGAGCGCCGCTACTACCGCCATTTGGCGGAAATAGCCGTAGAGTTTGTGCATAACCTCTTCGCAACGCCGCCTTCCATCAAGCGCCGCTACCGTATGGTCAACCGCCAGATGGTCGACCGCTACTACGAGCAGGGACAGACCGTCATCATCCTCTCAGCGCACTACAACAACTGGGAGTACATGGTCTCGTCGCTCAATATGCAGTTCCTGCACCACGGCATCGGGGTGGGGAAACCCCTCGATGACAAGCTTACCGCAGACTTCATCTCGCGCCGCAGGATACGTTACGGCACCGAGGTGGTGGACCAGAGAGACGTGCGGCAGGTGGTGGATTTCTACGACCGTCACCACGTACCTTGCGTGCTGATGATGCTCGGCGACCAGTCGCCCTCGAACCCCCACAAGAGCTACTGGACCACCTTCCTCAACCAAGACACCGCCTTCCTTTACGGTCCTGAATATTTCGCACGCAAATACAACTATCCCGTAATATACTATCGTGTCGACAAGGTGCGCCGAGGACACTATGAGGTAACCTTCAGCCTTTTCAGCGAGCATCCGCAAGAGGAACCGCAGTACGCCATTGTGGAGCGCTACGCACGCAGCCTCGAGGAGCAGATACGCCAGCGGCCGGAGTACTGGCTTTGGAGCCACCGCCGGTGGAAACACAAAAGACCCGAACAATGAAAGTAGCAGTAGTCATATTGAACTGGAACGGCCGCTCGATGCTCGAGCGCTTCATGCCCTCGGTGGTGGAACACTCCGCTGGTGCCGACATCGTTGTCGCCGACAACGGCTCCACCGACGACAGTGTGGCGTTCCTCAGAGCCAGCTATCCCCAGGTGCGTCTTATCCTTTTCGACAAGAACTACGGCTTTGCAGGTGGTTACAATAAGGCCCTCGAGCAAGTTGAGGCCGACTACTTCATTCTTCTTAACAGCGATGTGGAGTGTACGCCGAACTGGATAGAGCCTGTGTTGGCGATGATGGAGCAGCAGCCCGACATCGCTGTTGCGCAGCCCAAGTTGATGATGTATGATAAGAAGGATACCTTCGAGTATGCTGGCGGCGCAGGCGGCTTCATCGACAGTTACGGCTATCCTTTTTGTCGCGGACGCCTGTTCAACACCCTCGAACAGGACCACGGCCAATACGACAGCCCTTGCGACATCTTCTGGGCCACGGGTGCCGCCATGTTTGTGCGCGCATCTGTGTGGAAGCAGGTGGGTGGCCTCGACGGCGACTTCTTCGCCCATATGGAGGAGATAGACTTCTGCTGGCGCGTGCACAACGCAGGCTTCCGTGTGGCCTACTGCCCACAGTCGGTGCTCTACCACGTCGGCGGCGGCACGCTGCCCAAGAGCAACCCCTTCAAGACGCAGCTTAACTTCCGCAACAACCTCTCGATGCTCTACAAGAACCTACCAGACAACCGCCATTTCTGGGTGTTATTCTTTAGAATGGCGCTCGATGATATTGCTGCCGTCAAGTTTCTTCTCGAAGGACATAGGGGAGAATATAAGGCCGTCCGCAAGGCCCACGATGAGTTCGTTGCCTGGACGCCCGACCTGCGCCGCAAGCGCGAGGCCATAAAACCAAAGCAGGTCCCCTGTGTCTATCAGGGCAACCTGCTTGTGGAATATTACCTGCTCCGCCGCCGCACTTTCACAGCGCTACGCGGCCGGTTCACTTGATTACCATTACTTTTCTCGTCGCCGCGTTGCCTATCTTAATCATGTAGGTGCCTGATACGGGCACATCAAAACGGATATTAGGAGAGTCGTTCTTGGTCGCCAGCAGGCGTCCTGTGGCATCGTAGACTGACACAGTATTGCCGTCAGCCCCCACTACCACTATCTGCCCGTGACTTGAATACAACTTGGCATTAAGTGCATCAACATAGTCTATTGCGACTGCTTCACTGTCAGAAATAAAGCAAGCAATCAAAACAGTATCGCTAAACACAGCAAAGACATAGGGGTTGTTTGTTACCCCATTGCTCCAATGAGAAAACTGAAAGCCGCTGTAGGGTGCTGCAGCAACAGTGGCTACCGCCCCATAGACAAAGCGTCCACCGCCGGACACATTACCATGTGCACTGCTGTCAGGCAACACTGTGACGGTATGAGTGTCGGTAGCAAAGTAGGCAATCAGCGCCATATCTCCTGTAATTACAACGGAGCGGCTACTGTCAGTGCTCCAGTCGCTCCAATGCTCAAAGAAATAATGTGGAGCTG
This sequence comes from Bacteroidales bacterium, assembly GCA_045222795.1. GTDB lineage: Bacteria > Bacteroidota > Bacteroidia > Bacteroidales > P3 > Colimorpha. Next base: position 6,907 of record JBGUZF010000059.1, on the reverse strand, counting down.
TGGCTGTGGCAGTGACGACCACCGTGTCCAAATAATCATAGCTTCCAGTTCCTGTTACGGTTCCCAACGAAGGGTCGAAACTTGCCACCGTCAAAGCATACTGATTCTTGGCGAATATGGCACTGACCGAAGAATCTCCATTAATTAACAAAGTGTCCTGAATGCTTGTGCTGCCGTTGCTCCATTGCAGGAAGTGATATCCATAGTTGGGTATTGCTTTGACAACAACACTTGAATCACAACGGACGTCGTTTGAGTCTGCATCCTTAACAATGACTGCACTGCCCCATTGTGGCTGGGAAGACACGACTGACATATTAAACTGAACTGTTGGCACCGTATAGTGGTGGTGTGTCCCAAACCAATAGGAATAAGAGTGATAAGAGCCACAAGGAATTATGATGTTCAACGTGTCAGGAGTGCCCCAAAACTCGCCAGAATAAGAGGGCGAATCGTCAGTAACAAAAATCAACGAATCAAGATTATGACAATATGTAAAGCAGGCGAATCCAATACTTGCCAAGGAACTACCGAACCTAACTGTACGCAAACTATAGTTTTGAGAAAATGCCGATTGTCCAATGGAAACCACAGAGTTTGGGATAGTAACAGACACAAGGCTTGTGTCAGCATCGAAGGCCTGATTGCCTATAGTGACCACCGACTCGCCGATTGTCATATCCGACAGTTGGTGGCACGCGGCAAACGCAAGATTTCCAAGGACTGTTACACTATTTGGAATAACCACTGATTTCAAATCGGCACAGGCGCAAAAGGCCTCATATTTGATTTCTGTAATTGAATTTGGGAGTATGACAGTATCTATGCCGTAAGCGTGATGGAATGCATGGTCACCAATGGCAGTGACTGGATATCTGACATTGTTGTAATCCACACTGTCAGGAATAATTAAAGTGCCTGTCAAAGAAGACCCGTAATTAGGCATATTGTAAGTACAATAGGTTGCCTCGGCCTCGGTATTGTTGTTCCAAAGTTGAAAGTATACGGTGTGGTTGCTTGGAGTTACTACTGTAAATGATTGCCCTTGTGCAAATGGAGATTGTCCAAGGCAAAATAAAAATGCCACCGCCTGTATAATACAGACAGTGGCAATGGTTTTGTTCACTTTGAGCTTACACATGTGTGTAATGTCTATTTGTTGGCCATGACGGTCTTGTACTCTTCGTTGAGGCCGTCGACAATCTCGTTGGTGATGTCCATACCGGGGTTGGCATAGAGTGATGCCGACTTGGTGAGGACGATGTCGAACTGCTGGTTGGCGACGTTGTACTCGCGAACGAAGGCGTAGATGGCATTCATGATCTTGGCGGTCTCGGTGGCCTGCTTCTCGGCAATCTTGGCCATGAGGTCCTGCTCAAGGGTCTGCATCTTCTCGGCGCGGGCCTTCAGCTCGGCTTCTTTCTGCTGCTGCTGCGTGAGGGTCATTGTGGAGCCCGTTTGCAGGTAGTTCTGGTAGTCGGCCTGGAAGGCGTCGATCTGCTGCTGGCCGTAGCGCTTCTGCTGGTCGGTGTATTCGCGCAGCTGGGCCTCGAGGTCGATGGCGTACTGGTACTTGGCAATCAGCGTGTCGGTGTCGACATAGGCAATGGTGAGGCCGCCTTCCTTGACGAGGGGGGCAGTGGCGTCGGCGTTAACCTTGCTCTTGGTTCCCACGCCCGTGAAGTGGATGACATAGATGCCGATGAGGCCGAGCAGCAGCACGGCGTTGCAGATGAGGAGAATTTTGTTTGTCTTGTTTTCCATGTGTATTTTAATTTTCAATTTTCAATTTCTCAATTGCCCGCTCGATGCGGCGGGTGGTCTCTTCCTTGCCGATGGTGAGGATGAGGGTTATCATGTCGGGACCCACGGTGCGGCCGACGACGGCGATGCGTAGCGAGTTCATCACCTTGCCGGTGTTGAGACCGTTGGCGGCGATGTAGTCGTCGAGGATGGCCTTGTGCAGGGCGTCGTGCTCAAAGGGTACTGTATTAAGTATCTCGATGATCTTGGCCATGTGTATGTGCATGTCGGGCGTCCAGCGCTTGGCAACGTCTTTCTCGTTGTACTCGGTCGGGGCAACGAAGAAATAACTGCAGGTGTCCCACAGCTCCTTGGGGAAGCTGATGCGCTCCTTCATCATGCCGCACACCTTCTCGACGTATGCGCGTTCGGCCTCGATACCGTGCTCCTTGAGCTGCGGCTCGAAGAGGTCGGCTACCGTGCTGTCGTCAAGCATCTGCATGTATTCGTGGTTGAACCACTTGGCTTTTTCGACGTTGAACTTGGCACCGCTCTTGCTGATATGCTCGATGCTGAAGAGTTTTATCAACTCGTCCATCGACATTATCTCCTGTTCTGTGCCAGGGTTCCAGCCCATCAATGCCAGCATGTTGACCACTGCCTCGGGGCGGTAGCCCTGCTCGCGGTAGCCGCTGCTGACCTCGCCGCTCTTAGGATCGTGCCATTCAAGCGGGAAGACGGGGAAACCGAGGCGGTCGCCATCGCGCTTGCTGAGCTTGCCGTTGCCCTCGGGCTTGAGGAGCAGGGGCAGGTGGGCGAACTGCGGTGCCTGCCAGCCGAAGGCCTTGTAGAGCATCACGTGCAGAGGCGCGCTGGGCAGCCACTCCTCGCCACGTATGACGTGGGTAATCTCCATCAGGTGGTCGTCGACGATGTTGGCCAGGTGGTAGGTGGGCATGCCGTCGCTCTTAAAGAGCACCTTGTCGTCGAGCAGGCGGCTGTTCATGGTAACGTCGCCGCGGATGAGGTCGTGGACGGTGATGTCGATATTCTCGGGGAACTTGAAGCGCACCACGTAGGGGTCGCCGTTGGCGATGCGGCGCTCAGCCTCTTCCATACCCAGCGAGAGGCTGTTCTCCATACCCATGCGAGTGGTGCAATCGTATTGGAATGTCTTCTTCTGAGCCTCGAACTCTTTGCGCTTGGCCTCGAGGGCTTCGGGACGGTCGAAGGCATAGTAGGCCCAGCCGTCGCGGAGCAGCTGCTCGGCATACTGGCGGTAGAGGGGCTTGCGGTCGCTCTGGCGGTAGGGGCCGTAGGGGCCGCCGATATGCACGCCTTCGTCGAACTTGATGCCCAGCCAGTCGAGGGCCTCGATGATGTATTGTTCGGCACCGGGGACGAAACGCGTCTGGTCGGTGTCTTCGATGCGGAGAATCATCTTGCCGCCCTGCTGGCGTGCGAAGAGGTAGTTGTAGAGGGCGGTGCGGACGCCGCCGATGTGGAGAGGGCCGGTGGGGGAGGGGGCGAATCTTACTCTTACCATTTTGTTTTCTTTCTTATTTCTTTGGGGAGTTAAAGAAGTTAAAGGAATTTATCGTTCGCTGTGCTCACTAGAAGTTGACTCATCAAGCTCGGCAGCCATAACAAAAGACAATACTATTGGCAGACACAATTGCGACCAAAACATTTGTCTTAACTCCTTAACTCCTGTCTCCTTAACTACTTATATTAAAATTTATATCCCACGGTGAGCATGTAGGCGATGTTGTAGCCGTTGGGAATCTCTATCTTGATGTTGCTGCCGGAGTTGCTGCTGTTCTCGATGACGCGGATGATGTCGGTCTCCTCCGAGGTGGGCAGGAAACCGTAGTCGACGTAGAGGTTGACCACATAGTTCTTGTACTCGTAGCTTGCACCTACGATGGCGCTGAGGTCGAAGCGCTTCAGGTGGCTGAACACAGCGCGGTCGTGCGCCGAGCCGTGAATGTCGAGGTCATAGTTGCCCGTATAGGACGAGATGCCCGGCGAAACGAGACGGTCCTTGCAGCGGCCGAAGAGGCCGATGTTGATGGTGGGGCCGAGGTAGACGCCGACAATGTGGCCGGCCTTGCGGATGGGCAGCTCCATGTGGACACAGGCCAGGATGGGTATCTGGGCATAGTAGGCGTGGTAGTAGCCCTCGCGGATGCTGAGGGTATTGTCACGCTCCATCACCACCTGGAAGTTGCTGCCGCGACGGTTGAGGTTGAGACCCGTCTGCAGGTAGAATATCTCGGCTAGCATGCTCTCGCTCTGGGCAAAGGTGAGGTTGGCGAAGCCTCCCACCGTGGCGCCGAGGATGGGCGACTTGGTCGAGAGGTCGTCGGTGATGGTGGCGTAGCCGAGACCTGCCTTTGCGCCAAACTGCCACTGGGCGTGGCAAATTGAAAGTTGAAAATTGAAAATTGAAACCAATGCGGCTATAAACAATATCTTCTTCATAGTCTTATAATTTTCTCAAAATAAAGTCGGTCATCAGCTGGTAGAGGTTCAGGCGGGTGTTGCCCGTGGCGTCGTAGATGCTGTGGTTCTTGTTGGGGTAGATGCGGAACTCGAACTGCTTGCCGGCGTTCTCGAGCTTCTCGACCATCTCGGCGCTGTTCTGGAAGTGCACGTTGTCGTCGCCCGTACCATGTATGAGCAGGTAGTTGCCCTGCAGGCGGTCGGCGAAGTTCAGCGGCGAGTTCTCGTCATAGCCAGCGGCGTTGTCCTTGGGCAGGGCGAGGAAGCGCTCGGTGTAGATATTGTCGTAGTAGCGCCAGTTCATCACGGGAGCCACAGCAATGGCGCTCTTGAAGACGTCGTTGCCCTTGAGGATGCTCAGCGTCGAGAGGTAGCCTCCGAAGCTCCAGCCCCAGATACCTATGCGGCTCTTGTCGACCCAATCCTGACTGCCCCAGTAGACGGCAGCCTCTATGGCGTCCTCGCATTCCATGCGGCCCAGGTCGCGGTAGGTCTGTTTCTTGAACTGTGCCCCACGGCCGCCGGTGCCGCGACCGTCGAAGCATACCACGATGTAGCCTTTGTCGGCCAGCATGTGGTACCAGTAGTAGTCGCTGTAGCCGTAGCTGTTGGTCACCTGCTGGTTGCCGGGGCCACCGTAGACGTAGAACAGCACGGGGTATTGCAGGGAGGTGTCGAAGTTGGTGGGCAGTATCTGGTAGTAGTTCAGGCGCGTTCCCTTGCGGGTGGTGAAGGTGCCGAACTTCTTGCGGCCAACGCCGTAGTCCTGCATCTTCCTGTTCAGCGCGGCATTGTCCTCGAGCACCTTGATCATCTTGCCTGTGGCGTCGTGCAGGGTGTAGAGGGGGGCCTGGTTGGCGTTGCTGTAGGTGCGGATATAGTATTTGCAGCCTGCGCTGAAGGTGGCGCTGTAGGTGCCCAGCTTCTTGTAGCCGCGCTCCATGTCGCCGAGGTACTGCTTCTTCTTGCCGTCGAGGGTCGTCAGGTAGAGGCTCTTGTTGATGGCGCCGTCCTCACGGCTGGTGTAGTAGAGGGTGCAGTTCTCGCAGTCGACGCCGCACACCTCGCACACCTCGTAGTTGCCCGAGGTCACCTGCTTGGCAAGCTTGCCATCCATATTGTAGAGGTACACGTGGCGGAAGCCGTCGCGCTCGCTGGTAAGCAGCATCATCTCGGTCTCACCTTTATTCTTTCCACCTTTCACCTTTAAACTTTCACCTTTCACCTTAATAAACTCCCATGTGTCGGGCACTTCGATGTAGGTGCCGCACTCCTCCTCGTAGAGCACGAAGGCTTTGTTGCCCTCGGCAACGTTCACCGTCACTATCTCCAGGTGGTTCTGCAGACGGTTCATCACCATGAAGGCCAGCACGTCGGGGTTGCCAGTCCACTGGAAGCGCGGTATGTACTCCCATTCGGAGATGTCGGTGCGGTAGGCATTAAGGGCGGGGAGGTAGAGGTTCTTGTCATCCTCCACGCTGTAGACGCAGAGCTGCACATTCGAGTTGTCCTCGCCGGCCTTGGGGTATTTGTAGCGGTAGTCGTCGGGGTAGAGCGAGCCCCACGTCTGCATGTTGTATTCCCTCACCTTGCTCTCGTCGAAGCGCATATAGGCAATCTTCTTCGAGTCGGGGCTCCAGCAGAAGCCCTGCGTGATGGCGAACTCCTCTTCGTACACCCAGTCGGTGGTGCCGTAGATCACCTCGTTCATCTTGCCGTCGCGCGTAATCTGGTGCTCTTCGAGGGTCTCGAGGTCCATCCAGTAGAGGTTGTTGTCGCGCACGAAGGCCACCTTCGTGCCGTCGGGGCTGAGGGTGGTGAGGCGCTGCTTGCCTCTGGCGCTTATCTTGGTGAAGCTCTTGTCGGCGAGGCTGTAGATATAGTAGTCGCTCACGCCGCTGTGACGGTAGATGGGCTCGAAGCCGCTGCTGAGCAGCACCTTCTGCTCGTCGGCGCTCATGGCGTAGCTCTCGAAGACGGGCAGGGGCTTGGCCTTCATGCGCTGTGCGGGGCCGCCGAAGGCGCAGATGTCCTCCACCTTCTCGCCGGTGAGGTAGCTGTATTTGGCTATGCCGCTGCGGGTCATGGAGAGGTAGTGCTCGCCGTCGGCCATCGACCGCACGCTGCCTATGCCGCGCGGCGCGAAAGTGCGCTTCGTCCAGATGTCCTCCAGCGTGATATTCTGATATTGCGCCACTGCCACACCTGTGGCGGCAAACAATGCAAGTGCCATTGTAACAAATAGTTTCTTCATTATGCAGCCTTTTATTATATGCAAATATTAAAATGCAAATATACGAAATATTTCCAAACCGAAGAATAAAAAGTTACATGCCGAAAAATACAGGGTGTCCCCGTTGGTAGGAACACCCTTTATGATTCATTGCCTTAAAGCAGATACCTACTGCACCATCAGCCTCCGCGTGGCTGTCCCCTTAGCCGTCGACACGCGCACCATATAGACGCCTGCGGCGAGGCCTTTTGTGTCAAGTGTCAGCGGCAGGGTGACCTTCTCGCAGCGTATCAGTTCCACGCCGCTGATGCTTGTCACGCTTACCGTAACTGCATCGTCGTACCCTTCGGCGGCGACGGTCACATTGTCCTTCGCGGGGTTGGGCGACAGGGTGACCGTCAAAGGCTCATACTCGACGGCATCTAT
>JBGUZF010000058.1:0-11682 GCA_045222795.1 Bacteroidales bacterium | reverse complement strand
GATGTGCCGCACGAGGAGATTACGCTGATGATGATGCAGCGGATGAGAGCGGAGAGTGGAGAGTGGAGAGTGGAAAGCGGTGTTGACGCGCAGAAGGCACTTTCTATGTGTATTGACATCTTCAAGAATAAATATCCCAAGCATTTCCTCCATCAGCTGGTGAGCAGCCAGTTGGATATGGATCGTCTGGACTACCTGGGACGCGATTCGTTTTTCACCGGCGTGAGTGAGGGTATTGTAGGCACCGACCGCATCATCTCGATGCTCAACGTGCACGACGACGAGCTGGTGGTCGACGAGAAGGGTATCTACAGCGTGGAGAAGTTTATAATCAGCCGTCGCCTGATGTATTGGCAAGTGTATATGCACAAGACCGTCATCGCCGCTGACCAGCTGCTGCTTAACATCTTTCGCAGGGCGAAAGATGTAGTGTGTAGTGGGGAGTGTGTAGTTGATAGCACACAGGCTCCAATGCTACCCACTACCCACTATCCACTACCCACTTTTCTTTCTCTCGACCCGTCGTCGCCCGACTTCCTTGACAGATTTGCCGAAGTCGACGACGACGACATCATGGTGGCAGTGAAGCGGTGGCAACACTCTGACGACGAGATACTCAGCACCCTGTGCCGCAATATGGTCAACCGCAGACTTCCCGCCATACGCTTCAGCAATGAGCCTTTTGAAAGTGAAAAGGGAAAAGTGAAAAGTGAAACGGATTATTTCTCCGGCACAGGACGGTTGGCCAACCGCTCCTACGATTTCAACGACCAGGAAATTAAGGTTCTCTACAAGGACGGTCGCTGCCTGCCCATCAGCGAGGCCAGCGACCAGCTCGACCGCCATTTCCTTGAAAAACAGGTGACGAAGTACTACTACTATCACCCGAAATAGCTTTATTGTGTTACATATTTAAAAAAAGGCTTTGCATTAATTAATTTTTTTGTATCTTTGCAGCATGATTAACAATAGCAACATGGCTGCAAAGACGGCCGAATTCTTACTGAAAGTCAAAGCGGTAAAGCTCAACAATGAGCACCCGTTCACTTGGGCGTCGGGCCGCAAATCGCCCATTTACTGTGACAACAGGGTCACTTTGTCGTATCCCGAGATACGCACTTTCATCCGTCAGCGCTTCACGGAGATTGTCTCCGAGACCTGGGGCGACGTGGATGTGATAGCCGGTGTGGCCACCGGCGGCATCGCCCAGGGCGCCCTTGTGGCGCAGGAGTTGGGCAAGCCGTTCGTGTATGTGCGCTCGGAGAGCAAGAGCCACGGTCTGACGAACCAGATTGAGGGCGAGATACACGAAGGTCAGTCTGTCGTCGTAATCGAAGACCTCGTTTCCACGGGCAAGAGCTCGCTGATAGCCGTGCGCGCCCTGCGCGACAAAGGCTGTGTGGTGAAAGGCATGGCAGCCATCTTCACCTACGGGCTGCAGGTTGCCGCCGACAATTTCAAGACCGAGGATGTGGAACTGATGACCCTGACGGACTACGACACGCTGATTGGCGTGGCGAAGGAGAAGGAGTATATCCGTCCCGAAGACCTCGAGAGTCTTGCCGCATGGCGCCTCAACCCCGAAAAGTGGAGCGATGATCATATGGAATGATGTGTGTTGAATGATGAATGCTGAACGTGGAAAGATGAAAGTGGAAAGTGGAAAGTGGAAAGTTGTTTTGTTGGCTTGCGTCAGCATGGTTTTCCACTTTCCGTTTTCCACTTTCCACTCGCTTACGGCGCAGGACAGCGTAGTGCGTGTCGAGGTGCCCAACGGACCTGTGCTTGATATGGTGTATGTGGAGGGTGGAGTGTTCACGATGGGGAGCAACGAGGCGAAGGGTGTGGCAAACCACTATGAGGCGACACGTCCTGAGCATGAGGTGGAGGTTGGTGCGTTCTATATGGGACGCTACGAGGTGACGCAGGAGCTTTGGAGCGCTGTGATGGGTGAGAATGGGTCCACTTTCCGCGGCAGAGGACAGTTGCCCGTGGAGAGTATCACGTGGACGCAGGCGCAGGAGTTCTGCATGCTGCTAAGTCAGATGACAGGCAGGCGTTTCCGTCTGCCGACGGAGGCTGAGTGGGAGTTTGCCGCCCGTGCCGGTAAGGACTATGCCTTTGCGGGCTGCGAACGCAACGGATTGGACAGCTGCGCATGGTATTGCGTGAACAGCGAAGGCCGCACGCATGAGGTGGGTAGCCTAAAACCCAACGCATTGGGCTTGTACGATATGAGCGGCAACGTGGCGGAGTGGTGTAGCGACTGGATGGGTGACTATACTGAGGCGCGACAAAGCAACCCGCGTGGTCCGCAGACGGGCGACAGCCGCATTGTTCGCGGCGGTCACTACTACAGCACTTCGTCGAGCTGCGCGGTATTCGACCGCGGCTGGTATGTGCCGACGGCTAAGACGGAGTATTACGGACTGCGGCTTGTAATGGAAGTGGGAGAGTGAAAGAGTAAAAGAGTTGAAAAGTGAGAATCAAGGACAAGGAGTTTAAGACATTTATCGGCAAAGACGAGCTGGCGGTCATCTGCGACAGGATGGCGGCCGAAATGAGCCGAGACTACGAGGGGAGGAATCTCCTTGTATGTCCGATATTGACGGGGGCTTTCATGTTTGCCTCCGACCTTGTCCGCCGCCTGACGGTTCCCTGCGAGGTGAGCTTTGTGCGCTACACATCGTATAGCGGCATGAGCAGTACCGGGACTGTCAACTGCTCGTTGCCGTTCCCCAAGGATGTCGAAGGCCGTGATGTGCTGATAGTGGAGGATGTGGTTGACAGTGGCTTGTCAATGGGACACCTGCTGAAAGAGGTGGCAAAGATGAATCCGAAGAGTGTACGCATATGCACGCTGTTCTTCAAGCCTGCTGCCTTCAATGGTGACTACAAGGTGGACTACGTCGGCAAGGAGATAGGCAACGAGTTTATCGTCGGCTACGGAATGGACTACGACGAGCAAGGGAGGTGCCTGCCGGAAGTGATGGTGGTGGAAAGTAAAAAGTGAAAATTGAAATCGATGAATAGGTTATCGTTAAAGTTATCGTTAAGGTTAACGTTGTTTGTTGTGGCGGCGGGGCTGTTGTTTGCAGCCTGCCAGCCTGACGATAAGGGTATCACGGTGAGCGAGGAACAGTTGTACGGCGTCTGGCAGAAGAGCGGCACCGAGGAGTTCTGGAGCTACCGTCAGGGCGGTACGGGCCACACGTGGGACCGCGCCGACGATATCATGAGTGAGATGGACAGTGGTAGCGTGGCCTACAGCTGGAGCATCAACAATGGCGACCAGCTGCGTCACCGCTTCAGCGGCACGAACATCGGCGACATGGTGGTGCGCACCTACACCATCACGTCTATCAACGGTGGTCGTATGGTGAGGGAAGAGGAGATTGGAACCTATACGTTGGTGAGGGTGGAGTGATAGTTAGAAGTTAGTAGTTATGAAGAAGGGTTGGAAGATAGCATTGATTTCGCTGGGCTCACTGCTGGGAGTGGTGCTGCTGGTTGTCGGCATTGCCCTCTATGTGGTGTTCAGCCCGAAACAGCTGACCAAGATAGTGAACCGCTTGGCCGGCGACTATGTGCAATGCGAGACCAAGTTCGGCGAGGTGGACCTCACGCTCTTCAAGACATTCCCCGACGCCGGACTGAAGGTTAGCGACGTGTATGTGATAAACCCTATGGAGGGAGCACCCGGCGGCGAGGTGGTGGCCTACATAGGCAACCTCACCGTCGGTGTCGACGTCAAGAAATTCCTCAAGGAAGGCACCGTTGTGGTGCATCAGGTGCTGCTCGACAATGTGGCAGCCAACCTCTATATTGATAAGGAGGGCAATTCAAACTTCGACATATTCCCCAAGTCGGAAGATGAGGACACCACGAACACGCCTTTCTCGCTCGACAGCCTGCCGGAGATTGACCTGCGCAAGGTGAAGATTACCAACCTTGACGCCGGATTGCTCGACCTCAAGGACGGTCTGGACGCCACGGTGAACGGTTTTGGTCTCGAGGTGAAAGGCCGTCTGCAGGAGGGCCTTGTCGATGCCGACATCGACCTCAAGACCGACATCATCAACCTGCAGACCACCGACAGCATCGGCGACACCACTATGTCGGCACTGGCTGAATATCTCAAGCTCTCCCTCAAGGCAAAAGGCAATATGGACCAGGTGGCTGGCAAGTTGAAGTTGAACCTTGACGAGGGACGCTTCATGACCGGCGGCACCGAGATGGTGAGCGACAACCTCTACGCCTCGAGGAGCGACCTGCTGACCGTGGAGCTGCCTTTCGATGCCAACTTGAAGGATATGACCGTCAAGCTCGGCGACAGCCGTCTCAAGCTCGACGACTACGCATTGAATATTTCCGGCGATGTGAGGCTCGACCCCATGTGGGTCGATGTGGCCGTGGAGACCGACGGACAGTGGCAGGCTGCCGAACTGCTCGAGAAGCTGCCCGTAGAATATGTTACTTGGAAGAAGGGTATGGACCTCGACGCCAAGGTGGCGTTGCAGGCTACCGCCAAGGGCAGCCTCACCGACAGCACCATGCCCCTCATCTCGGCACAGGCGCAACTCGCCGACGGCCGCTTCTATATGCCTTCTGCTGTGCCCTATAAGGTCAACAAGATTAACGCCGACCTGGCTGCCGACCTCGACCTCGGTAAGGGTGGTGTCAGCAGCGCCGTGGTGAAAACCCTAAAAGCACACACACAAGGCACCGACGTGAAAGTCATCGGCCGAGTCGACGACCTGCTGGGCGACCTGCGTATCGACGCCAGTCTCAGGGCTGCGCTGCCGCTTGAGGATTTGATGCCAATACTGAACGACAGTTCGCTGCGAGAGGCAGGCGGCAATGCTGATGTGGCCCTCAACGCCAAATTCCGGGTCAGCGACCTCGACCCATTGGACCTCGGCAAACTCAACGCCGATGCCAAGATAGCCCTCCGCAAGCTTGATGTGACGTATGACAGCATCCACGCCGTCGCCCCGTTGCTGAATGTGGCCCTGCAGCTGCCGGCCACCAGACACAAGGACAAGATGGCCGACGTGAGGGTCGCCGGTCCCAAGCTCAACTTGGCTTTGGGCAACATCGATGCCCGCATTGACAATCCCGACCTAGACATAGGCTTAAACGATGTCACCAAGGAGCAGGTGGCCGCCGCCTTCGACATCAAGATTGGCGACGCAGAGGCCAACATCGACTCCATGATGGTGTCGCTCGAGGGCTTGAAGCTCAAAGGGTCGGCCCGCCTCGACTCCACGCAGGAGAACATTATCCGCCAGTACAACCCCGACGTGGACATCGACCTCCACGGCGCAGTGCTCTATATGCCCGAGTTGCCCGACGCCGTGCGCCTATCGCAGCTCGCCGTCGCCTACAGGCCCGACGTCTGCAATATCAAGTCTGTCGAAGTCAAGCTCGCCCACTCCGACTTCAACCTCTACGGCGACGTCGAGAACGTCGAAGGCTGGATAGACCACAAGAAGGTCCTCAAGGGCGACCTCAACTTCACCTCCGGCTACGCCGATGTCGATCAGTTGCTCTCCCTTATCAGCGGTATGGGTACCGATGCCGATACCCTCGAGCAGATGCGGCAGGAGGACAACGTGCCCACGGAGGCCAACCCATTCATAGTGCCCAAGGATGTGGATATCACGCTGCACACGCATATCAAGCGCAGTGTGGCTTTCGGCAACGACCTCAACGACGTGGCCGGTGCCGTCACGGTCAACAACGGCAAAGCGGTTCTCGACCAGATAGGCTTCGTCTGCAAGGCCGCCACGATGCAGCTCACCGCCGTCTACGAGTCCCCGCGCCCCAATAACCTCTTCGTTGCACTCGACTTCCACCTGCTCGATATCCTCATCGACGAACTAATCGACATGATACCTACCATCGACACGCTGGTGCCGATGCTGTCGGCTTTCCAGGGCAACGCCAACTTCCACCTGGCAGCAGAGACCTACCTAGACGCACGTTACCAGCCCAAGATGAGCACTCTACTTGGCGCTGCAGCCATCAGTGGCAACGACCTCACAGTCCTCGACAACAACACCATTGCCTCCATCGCCAAGCTCATGCAGTTCAAGAGCTGGAAAGACAAAGACAACAAGATACGCATCGACAGCCTGGATGTGGAGCTCACCTGCTTCAGGAAAGTCATCGAGGTGTATCCTTTCCTGCTCAACATTGGCAAATACCAGATCTGCGCCTCGGGCATGCATTCGCTCGACAACCAGTGCGGCTACCATGTCGAACTGTTGAAGAACCCCTTGATGGCCAAGGTGGGTGTCGACATAAAGGGCGACCTCTCAAGCCCGAAGATCTCCCTCGGTCAAGTCAAATACGCCGACTACTACAGGCCCGACAAGCAGGGAGTGGTAGAGAAACAGACTCTGGAGTTGAAGAAACTGGTAAAAGAAGCCCTCGAGGCAAAAGTGAGATAACAATACTCAAGCAATCAATACTCAAACAATCAAGCAATGGGCATCTTCCACAGATATAGCAGCACCATCCACGGCAACTACCGTCAGGCTTACCTGCGGTGTGGGTTGCTTACGGGAGCGTTGCTGGCAGCCTACGTCCTCGTCCGCTGTCTGATGGGCAGTCCAGTGGGCAGTCCGCTGTCGTATGTAAGCGACGCTATCCTTATGGTGTGCATCTTCCTTTTCTCGGCCTACTACCGCAATTCGTTGCCCGACAAGCTGGTGACGCTCAAAGAACTCATGCTCTTCGGTATCGGGTTGTCGGCGTTGGCCGCGGTGGTTTATGGCATAGCGTTGTGGGTGATAGGACTTCTGTTGCCAGAGCAGACAGTTACCTTTACCACCACGATGACAGGCAACTCCATAACCCTCCAAGACCCCCAGCTCAACTACTGGGCCGCCTGGTGGGCCATCCTTGCCGCCATCGAAACACTCCTCCTCGGAGCCTTCGGGTCTTTCCTGGCTGCAATATTCTTTAGAACAGAAAAAGGAAAGGTAAAATAACCACCACTTAGAAATTAGAATTTAGAAATCAGAAATATGAAACAGTTATCAATCATAGTGCCCTCCTACAATGAGGCCGAGTCGCTGCCGCATCTGGCTGAATGGATTGACAGGGTGATGAAGGAGAATAACTTCTCCTACGAGGTAATCATCGTAGACGACGGCTCCACCGACACCACCTGGCAGGTCGCCGAGCAGCTCCACCAACAGAACCCCGCCTACCGCGGTATCAAGTTCCGCCGCAACTACGGCAAGTCCGCAGCCCTCAATACCGGCTTCGCTGCCGCCGAGGGCGACGTGGTGGTTACCATGGATGCCGACCTTCAGGATTCGCCCGACGAACTCCCCGAGCTCTACCGCATGATTAAAGAAGAAGGCTACGACCTCGTATCCGGCTGGAAGAAAAAACGCTACGACTCCAAGCTCGCGAAGAACATCCCATCCAAGTTCTTCAACTGGACCACGAGGAAAATGAGCGGCATAAAACTGCACGACTTCAACTGCGGCCTCAAGGCCTACCGCCACGAGGTAGTGAAGAGTATCGAGGTCTACGGCGAGATGCACCGCTACATTCCCGTCATCGCCAAGTGGGCCGGCTTCGGCAAGATAGGCGAGAAGGTCGTCCAGCACCGCAAGCGCGAATACGGCGTCACCAAGTTCGGCATGAATCGCTTTATCAATGGCTACCTCGACCTCATGTCCATCATGTTCATGTCCAAGTTCGGCAAGCAGCCCATGCACTTCTTCGGCGCCATCGGCAGCGTGGCCTTCGTCCTCGGCTTCGTGGCCCTCGTCATAGTGCTGGCAATGCGCCTCGCTGGTCGTATTGCACTCACCAACAGCGTCTGGTTCTACCTCTCCATGCTCTGCCTCCTCATGGGCACGCTGCTCTTCCTCGCCGGCTTTATCGGCGAGCTCGTCTGCCGCAACTCCACCACTCGCAACCAATACCTGATTAGCTGTGAACTGTAAGCTGTAAGTTTTTAGTGGGCTGACGCGCTACGATGACAACCGCCCCACTTAAAACTCAAAACTTAAAACTTAAAACTGAATGAAATGAGCCTCCAATGTGGAATAGTAGGACTGCCCAATGTTGGCAAGTCAACCCTCTTCAACTGCCTCTCCAACGCTAAAGCACAGGCGGCCAACTTCCCATTCTGCACCATCGAACCCAACGTGGGCGTCATCACAGTCCCCGACGAGCGCCTGGCCAAGCTGGTCGAAATCGAGCGTCCCGCCAGTGTGGTTCCCGCCACCGTCGAGATTGTCGACATTGCCGGTCTTGTCAAAGGCGCCTCCAAAGGCGAAGGACTCGGCAACAAATTCCTCGGCGACATCCGCAACTGCGACGCCATCATCCATGTGCTGCGCTGCTTCGACGACGACAACATCACCCATGTCGACGGCACCGTCGACCCCGTGCGCGACAAGCTCACCATCGACACCGAGTTGCAGTTTAAGGACCTTGAAACCATCGAAAACCGATACGACAAGGAAGTCAAGAAAGGCAAAGCCGGCGGCGACGCCCGCGCCAAGAAACTCGTCGAGGTGATGGACCTCTACAAGGCAGCACTGCTCGAGGGCAAGAGTGCCCGCACCGTGCAGCTCGACGAGAATCAGCAGGAGGTGGCCCGCGACCTTATGCTCCTCACCACCAAGCCCGTCATCTATGTCTGCAACGTCGACGAAGCCTCCGTGGTCAGTGGTAACCGCTACTCCGAGGCTGTCAAGGAGGCTGTGAAAGATGAACAGGCCGAAGTGCTCCTCATCGGAGCAGGCATTGAGGCTGACATTGCCGAACTGGAAACATACGAAGAGAAACAGATGTTCCTCGAAGACCTCGGTCTCAAGGAAAGCGGCGTCAACCGACTCATCAAAGCCGCCTACCGCCTCCTCGGTCTCCAGACCTTCCTCACCGCCGGCCCCAAAGAATGCCGCGCTTGGACCTTCCGTAAGGGTATGAAAGCCCCACAGACCGCCGGCATCATCCACAGCGACTTCGAACGCGGCTTCATCCGCGCCGAGGTCATCAAGTACGACGATTACGTCGCCCTCGGTTCCGAAGCCAAGTGCCGTGAGGCTGGCAAGATAGCCGTCGAAGGCAAAGACTACGTCGTCCAGGACGGCGATATCATGCACTTCCGCTTCAATGTTTGATTGATTTATGAAAAGACAACGGAGACAACAGAGACAACTCTTCCTGCGTAATATGCGCAGGAGGTTTGTGCTTCCTATGTTGTCATTGTTGTCTGTGTTGTCTTTATTTATTTTTTCCTCCTGTTCGACACAGAAAGCCAAGTGGGGCAACATCCGCTACCATAATCTCACGTGCCACTACAACGTCTGGTGGAACGGCAACGAAAGCCTCAAGGCCGGCCGCGAGAAACTCTACAAAGCCGCCGTCGACGACTATACCCAGCTCATCCTGCCCGAAAACCTCGGCAACGAGGAGGCGGCACGCAGCGTCAATCCCGAGATGGACCGCGCCATCGAAAAGGGCATCAAAGGCATACAGAAACATAGCATCCTCGTCAAAGGACAGGAACACGTGCCCTACATCAAGGAATGCTACCTCCTCACCGCCTACGCCACCTTTTACAAGCAGGACTACACCTCCACCGCCAACACCTGCAACATCCTCGTCTCACAGTTCTCCGGCACCCATGCCGGCGACGAGGGCGCCGTCCTTCTCGCCCGCTGCATGTCTCGCGAGAAACGCTACTCCGACGCCGAAGCCGCCCTCGACCAGCTCGTCGCCAACCTCGAAAAGGGCAACTTCACCCGCTCGCAGCGCAACAAGCTCTACATGGCTATGGTCGAAGCCACCGTCCCACAGGAGAAATACAAGAAAGCCGTAGAATATATCCACCTCGCCATCGACGCCTCCTCCTCACGACGCGACAAAGCCCGCCTCACCTTCCTCATGGCTCAAATCTACCAGAAACTCGAGAAACGCACCGTTGCCGCCAAATACTATCATCAGGTGCTCTCCTATGCCCCGCCTTACGTCCTCGAGTTCAACGCCCGTCTCGGTGAGGCATCCTGTGCCGACCTCGGCCACAGCGACCTCAAGAAACTGGAGCGGCAGCTCGACGCGATGCTCAACGACAAGAAGAACGAGGAGTACCGTGACCAGATATACTACGCCAAAGGCGAGATGTACCTCGGCATGAAAGACGCCAAGAAAGCCTGCGACAACTACCGTCTCTCCGTCGCCGTCTCCTCACAGAACCAGGCACAGAAAGCCAAGTCCGCCATACGCCTCGGCGAAGTGCTCTACGACCTCTATGAGAACTACGACCTCTCACAGATCTACTACGACACCGCCATGCAGATCATCAAGCCCGACTATCCGCACTACAGTCAGATACGCCGCCGCCACGAAATGCTCACCGAGCTCGTCTCCTTCACCAGCGTCTACACACGCGCCGACAGCCTCATCGCCGTCGCCTCCCTCCCCGAAGACCAACGACTCGCACTCATCAACGCCAAGATTGACACCCTCCGCCGTCATGAGGAAGAAGCTAAAGAACGTGCACTCCTCGAAGAACTCATGGCCGACTCCAAAGCTCAGCAGAACACACTTACGGGCGATTGGTACTTCTACAACCCCAACACCGTCCAGAAAGGCAAGGAAACCTTCCGTCAGCGCTGGGGTATGCGCACCCTCGAAGACTATTGGTTCCTCACCAACCGTAGTATGATAGGCATCACCCCGTCATCCGACGACCAGGAGCCCGCCTCCGACCTCGCCTCCGACTCCACCATCACCGACACCAACTCAAGCAATCAAGCAATCAAGCAATCAGGCAATCAACTCGGCAACCCCGACGACCCCCACGACATCGCCTTCTACCTCAAAGACCTCCCCACCACGCAGTACCAGCTCGACTCCCTCGACTCCCTCACCTCGGCCTCCCTCCTTGGTGCCGGCTACATCTTCTACGACGGCATCGGCAACACCTCCCGTGCCCTCGAATGCTACCTCCGCCTCGCCAACGAATACACCTCCTACGACGAAATAGTCCAGGCTTTCTACATGCTCTACCGCATCTTCGACCGCCAGGGCAACACCCCTCAGGCCAACTACTACCGCGACATGGTCCTCCTCGGCTTCCCTGACTCCGACTTCGCTAACCTCATCCGTGACAACGAATACTACAAGGAACTCCTCGCACGCGAGCGCCGTGTCGAAGCCGACTACGAACAGCTCTACACCGACTTCGCCGCCCACCGCTTTTCTTCCGTCATCGCCTCCGCCGAACAGGCCGAAGAACTCTACCCCGGCAATGCCCTCCTGCCCAAGTTCCGCTTCTGGAAAGGAATGTCCCTTGCTGCCACAGGCCAGCGCAACGATGCAATCGCCATCTTCGAGCAATTGGTATCTAAATCGCCACAAGGCGACAGCATCATACCCCTCGCTCAGGCCCAGCTTGACCGCCTCCGCAGTGACTCCCGCGAATTCCTCGCGCAGGAGGCTGACGATGAAACCATCACCGACCGCGACGAACAACGCGTCCGTGAGAAAATGAACTCAAGCAATCAGGCAATCCAGCAATCAGACAATCAAGAAGACGACCTCCCCCCTGAAGCCAAGGTCTACCGCTTCCGCGAACGCCAGCAATACTACGTGGCCATCGTCATCAACGACCGCACCGTCAAGGCCACCGAACTCCAATACCGC
>JBGUZF010000057.1:0-5011 GCA_045222795.1 Bacteroidales bacterium | reverse complement strand
CAACATCGCTGTGCGCCCGATGTGTGGCAGCAACCACAACATCGAGGGTCCGTGGAGCGACACCATCCAGGCCACCACAGCAGCCTGCCTGCCCGTGACCAATGTCGCCGTGACCAATGCCACTGCCCATACCGCCACCGTAAGTTGGACGGCCCCCGCAGGTGCCACCACCTTCCGTGTGCTCTATGGTGAACACGACTTTAGCGTTGGCAGTCAGATGGGCACCTACAACACCACCGACAATCCCTTCGTGCTGACTGAGCTCGAGCCCAACACGCCTTACACCGTTCGTGTGGCCAATGCCTGCACCGAGGAACTGGTTTCGTCGTATACCAGTGCCGACTTTGAGACCAACAATCAGCAGGGCATCGACGGCGTCGACGCTAGCGAAGTCATCAGCCTCTATCCGAACCCCGCCAGCACGACGGTTACTCTGCGTGTGAGCGAGCAGATGGTAGGTTCGACGGTGAGCATCGTGGACGTGAATGGCCGTGTGAGTGGAGAGTGGAGAGTGGAGAACGGAGAACTGACTATCGATGTCAGCGATATGGCCAAGGGTGCCTACTTCGTCCGCCTGACGGGCGAGCAGAGCACTGTGGTGCGCAAGCTGATTGTCAAGTAACATCCAATTGATGTTTTTCAGCTGGGCGGCTCCAACCGGAGCCGCCCAGCTTTTTTGTTGAAAATGAACTTTTTTTTGTCGGTTTAAAAAATGTTCGTATCTTTGCAGTCCGATTTGAGGGGTAAATAGTGCTCCGATATTCGTGGAAATAGTTAATTAACAAATAAATAAACAAAATGTACGCAATCGTAGAAATCGCAGGCAAGCAATTCAAGGTCGCCCAAGATCAGAAGATTTTCGTCAACCGTCTCCATAACGACGAGGGTAGCGAAGTGTCTTTTGACACCGTGATGCTTAAAGACAATGATGGCAAGGTTGAAGTGGGCAAACCTTACATTGCAGGTTCCAATGTCAAGGCTACCGTCCTTCGCCACATCAAGGGCGATAAGGTTCTGGTGTTTAAGAAAATCCGTCGCAAAGGCTATCAGAAGATGAACGGTCACCGCGACTATCTGACCCAGATCAAGATTGACAGCATCAACTAAAAGTCTAACCGTTAAAAACAAAGAAGCAATATGGCACACAAAAAAGGTGTTGGTAGTTCCAGCAACGGTCGTGAATCCGAAAGCAAACGCTTAGGCGTTAAGATTTTTGGCGGTCAGAAATGCATCGCCGGCAACATCATCGTCCGCCAGCGCGGCACCGTCCACAACCCCGGCCAGAACGTTGGCATGGGCAAGGACCACACTCTCTACGCCCTCATCGACGGCGTGGTGAAGTTCCACAAAGGCCGCGAGGACCGCTCGTTCGTCAGCGTTGTTCCCGCCGAGTAAGCATTAGAAAAGAAAAAGGAAAAGGCTCTTTCGAAAGAAGGAGCCTTTTTTGTTTATCCCAATTGTACGCGGACGCTTTCGCCGTGGATCTTTTCCAGCATCTCGCGCGTGAAGTCGGCGTCGAGGCCGAGGTCTGCGGCCAGCTGCAGGCGGTCGGCGAGGACGTCGGCCCAGCGTGCCGACTGGTAGACAGGGCTGTGGAGCTCGCGTTTGATGTCGGCAATCTGGCGCGAGAGGGCCATGCGGCGGGTCAAGAGGGTGAGGAGGCTGTGGTCGATGTCGTCAATCTGCTGCCGCAGGGGCGTGAGACGTTGCGCGAGACTGTCGGCGGCGGGGGCAGAGGTGTTGAGGTAGCGGTCGAGCAGTGTGGTGAGCTCGTCGGGGGTGAGTTGTTGGTTGCCGTCGGTCCAAGCATTGTCGGGGTGGGGGTGCACCTCGACCATCAGGCCGTCGTAGTCGAGCAGCTGTGCTGCAAGGGCTATGGGTTCTATAAGTTCGCGGCTGCCGCCGATATGGCTGGGGTCGCATAGCATCGGTACGTCGCGCATCTCGTGGCGCAGCTCCATGGGAATCTCCCACAGCGGTGCGTTGCGGAAGCCTTGGTTGTTGTACATGCTGAAGCCGCGGTGGACGGCGGTGACGGTTGCGATGCCTGCCTCACGCACGCGTTCGATGGCTCCAAGCCACAGGCGTACGTCGGGACAGACGGGGTTCTTTACAAGCACATGCATGCCGCTGCCTTTCAGGGCTTCGCATATCTCCTCGACCATGAAGGGGTTGGCGGTGGTGCGGGCACCGAGCCACACGGTGTCGACGCCGTAGTGGAGGCAGAGCTCCACGTGCTCGGGACGTGCCACCTCGCAGCAGTAACGCACGCCGTATTCGCGCGCCAGCTCCTGCATCCACTGCAGCGCGGGCTCGCCGAGGCCTTCGAAGCCCCCCGGACGGGTGCGCGGCTTCCACACGCCGGCACGTATCAAGGTTACCTGCGGCATGCCGGCGAGGGTTGCGGTGACTTCGCGCAGCTGCTCGCGGCTCTCCACGCTGCAGGGACCTGCTATGATTGTCTTGCTCATCGTAATATACTGAATTCGGTTGCAAAAGTACACAATATTTTTTAATTGTCGCCGTTATTTTTACATGAAAGTTAAATTCCTCAAACTGAAAAACTGGCTGCTCGTCACCGTGATGGGCGCCATGGGATTGTCTTCATGCCACTGCCACAAGCAGTTGGCGGAGCCGGAAGTGGAACCTAAGCCCGAGCCTGTTGTGCGCGACCGTGGCGAGATGCGCCTGATGTATGGCGTGCCGACGATGGACTTCCAGATACGCGGACAGGTGAAAGACGCACAAGGCAAGCCGGTGAAGGATATCCGCATCAATATGCTCGAGCGCAACATGGAGGTGAAGAACGGCGAATTGCAGGGCGACCCCGAAGCCATCAACAACTGGCTGCAGAACACCGAGGTGAAGACCGACAACAAGGGGCGCTTCGAGATTAAGAACAGCGGCATCCCGCAGGAGCAGGTGCGCCTGATGGTGCGCGACGTCGACGGCAAGGATAACGGCGAACACAAGAGCCGCATGGTAGAGATGGAGGTTACACCCGCCGATGTCGACAAGAGCAACGCCGGAGGCTGGAACCAAGGCACTTTCAACAAAGAGGTGGAGATAAAACTTGAAGATAAATAGCGTATGAAACTGCGTTTCTTGAAAGCAAAACATTGGCTGCTGATTGCCCTGCTGGGCTTGATGGGCTTTACGTCATGCAGCAAGGACGACGAGGACGATCGTCCTATGCTTATGTACGGTGGGCCAGAGATGACATATAACCCTGAAAACTGAGGAATGTCTCTCTCCATCCGTCAGCGTGTGGGTCTTGAGCTGCAGCGTTCGCTGCGTCACACCAATGAGCAACTGCATCCGTTGCGCACGCTCTTTTGGGAGTGCACGTTGCGGTGCAACATGAGTTGCCGCCACTGCGGCAGCGACTGTAAGGTGCAGCCAGAGGTGAAGGATATGCCTGCCGAGGATTTTTTAAGGGTCATCGACAGCATCACGCCGCACGTCGACCCCCACAAGACTTTCATTATATTCACTGGTGGCGAGGCGTTGTTGCGTCCCGACCTCGAAGAGGTGGGAATGGAGCTTTACCGCCGCGAATACCCATGGGGCGTGGTCACCAACGGCTTCCTGCTCGACGAGCGGCGGCTGGCGTCGCTGTTGGCTAGCGGCATGCATAGTATCACCGTTAGCCTCGACGGATTGGAGGAGAACCACAACTGGATACGGCGGCATCCGCAGTCGTTCGAGAAGGCCTCGCAGGCCATACGACTTCTGGTGCAGACGAAGGGCATATTGTGGGATGTTGTAACCTGCGTCAATCCGCGCAACTACCCGCACCTGCACGAGATAAAGGACTACCTCGTGTCGCTGGGCGTTCCCGCGTGGCGACTGTTCAGCATCTTCCCCATGGGCCGCGCCGCCGGCGACCCCGAGCTGCAACTGAGCGACGAGCAATATCGGGGAATACTCGACTTCATCAAAGGTGAAAGGTCAAAGATGAAAGGTGAAAGATTGATTGATGTAAGTTACTCTTGCGAGGGGTTCCTGGGCGAGTATGAGCAGAAGGTGCGTGACCATTTCTTCTTCTGCCGCAGTGGGGTGGATGTGGCATCGATACGTTGTGACGGCGGCATAAGCGGCTGCACGTCGGTGCGCAGCAATATGGATCAGGGCAACATCTATAAAGACGACTTCTGGGACGTGTGGCAGAACCGCTTTCAGGTGATGCGCGACCGCTCGTGGGCACGGAAGGGGCAGTGCGAGAACTGCAAAGTGTGGCGATACTGCGAAGGGTCGGGGTTGCACCTCTACGACGACAACGGCGAGTTGCTTTGCTGCCACTATAAAAAATTGAAAGTTGAAAGTTGAAAATTGAAATTTATTTAGTATCTTTGCATTCGCAAATGTGGATAGATTTGTAATGATTGCAACCACGAGAAAAAATGCTAAAACGTTGTTCTCCAAACAATCTACTTCAAATCTTTTCACTGTTAAAACATAGTATTAACAGTTAAAAGTAATGTAAAATGAGCTATTTCTTCACTTCTGAATCAGTCAGTGAGGGCCATCCCGACAAGGTGGCCGACCAGATCAGCGATGCGCTGCTGGATGAATTCCTTCGTCGCGACCCCGAGAGCCACGTGGCTTGCGAGACGCTGGTGACCACCGGCTTGGCCGTGGTCAGTGGCGAGGTGAGCTGCAACGGCTATGTAGACGTGCAGTCGACTGTGCGCGATGTCATCAAAGGCATAGGTTATACCAAGGGCGAGTATAAGTTTGAGTCGGAGAGCTGTGGCGTGCTCAGTGCCATCCACGAGCAGAGTGCCGATATCAATCAAGGTGTCTCGCGCAAGGAGAAGAAGAACCAGGGCGCTGGTGACCAGGGCATGATGTTCGGCTATGCCTGCCGCGAGACCGACGAGCTGATGCCGCTGCCTATCACGCTGGCGCATATCATCCTTATCGAACTTGGCAAGATACGCCGCGAGGGCAAGCAGATGCGCTACTTGCGTCCCGACGCCAAGAGCCAGGTGACGGTGCAGTACAGCGA
>JBGUZF010000056.1:0-6362 GCA_045222795.1 Bacteroidales bacterium | reverse complement strand
GAGGCTATGCCGCCGTTGACGGCACCTTTCGGTGAGGCACGCCTATCGGCCGACATACAGATGCTCTTCACCGCCCGCATAGGACCCGTCGACAGCCGCCAGCCGCTGGTGGCAGCCACCACACAGGGAGAAGTGCGAAAGGCTTTTATCTGGGGCGAAGGACTGTGGCGCTGGCGCCTGGCCGACTATCAGGCGGGTAATACGCACGAGCACTTCGACCGCCTGATGACGCAACTGGTGGCCTTCACCGCCATGCAGCAACAACGCGACCGCTTGCAGGTGGAGACAGAGCGCAGCTACGCACAGGGCGAGACGCCCATCATAAGGGCGCAACTGTACAACGAAGCCTACGAGCTCAGCAACGACGCCGACGTCAGCTTCAGCCTCAAGGGCGACTCGGTGAAGGCCGACTACCAGTTTGCCCGCGACGGACAGGCCTACCGTCTGGCGCTGCCCGACCTGCCGCAGGGTCTCTACCACTATACCGCTACCTCGGGCGACCTCAGCGCCAGCGGCAGCTTCGCCATCGAGGCCCTCAACCTCGAGCAGCGACGCCTCGTGGCCGACCATAACCTGCTGCGCACGATAAGCGCCACCACAGGTGGTGAACTATACTACCCCGACGACCTCTCAACTCTCAACTCTCAACTCTCAGCTCTCAAGCCCACCATCTATACCCACACGCGCTATGCCGAATTCCTGAGGCTGCCGCTGGTGCTGGCGTTGATACTGCTGCTCTTGGCGGCCGAATGGGTACTGCGCAAATACAAAGGGACGATATGAAGAAGACGGGCATAGTAGGCGAAGCCACAACGCTGGCTGGCGGCAAGATACTGGCACAGGGCATCTCGCTGGCCGCTTATTTCGTGCTCACACGCCTCTTTTCGCCCGACGACTACGGCCTCTTCAATATCTTCTACTCCTATATCGAGGTGCTGATAATCCTTAGCACCTGCAAGTATGAGCTGGCTTCGGTGGTGGCCACAGACGAGAGAGAGGCTGCCGCCGTGACGCGCTTCGCGCTGAGGATGAACACCATTGTCTCGGTGGTGTTGCTCTCCGTCGCCCTAGTTCTGTGGCTCATAGCCGCGCTGCCGGGCAACTTCGCCTCACTCGGATGGATGGTGCTGCTCATACCGCCGATGGTCTTCTTCAGTGGCACCTCGCGCATCTACAGCACCATCTACAACCGCTTCCACCGCTATGCGCAGATAGCGCTCTCCGACAATGTAGGTGCCGGCTCCGGCGCTGTGCTTAAGATAGTCTTCGGATTGTTGGGGATGACGCATGCCGGCCTGCCGTTGGGCACCGTGCTGGGACAAGCGGCGGCGAACATCAACTACCGCCTGCGGCTGAAGGGTCTCAACCTGCCAGCGACCACAGTGGCCGAAGGCAAAGACGCTGCACGGAAGCATCGCAACTTCCCCCTTTATGTGGCTCCCAAGGAGTTCCTGAACACCTTCTCGGCCAACCTGCCGTTCCTCTGGGCGGCGGCTTATTTCGACCGCGCCGAGATAGGACTCTTCGGGTTGGCGCTGACCTTTACCCTGCAACCTGTCAACGTACTGAGTTCGGCTTTCGAGCGTGTGCTCTATGCCCGCACCGCCGAAGCGGTACGCGAGAGACGTACAATCGGCGGCACCATAGTGAAGTTCCTTCTGCTCCTGGCAGCTGCGGCGGCAGCGGTGTGCGTGGTGGCGTGGTTCTTTGCCGAGCCAGTGTTCACATTCTGTTTCGGCAATCGCTGGCAAGGGTGCGGCGTCTATGTGCAGGCCTTGCTGCCATGGGCTTTTGCGGGCTTGTGCTCGGCGTCGCTGATGTTTGTCTCCAACGTCTTCTCAACCCAGCGCATAGAGCTGTTCTTCAATATCGCCATGCTGCTGCTGCGCGCCATAGCCATATATACAGGCATACGGATGGGCAGTTTCCTGCTGGCCATCCGTATGTATGCATTGGTCTCTGCCCTCACACACGTCGCGCTGACGCTGTGGTATCTGTGGCAGGTGGTGCGCTACGAGCGCTCGATTAAAGTTTGATTACACGTGCTGCTCCACTCTCGGCAGGGAGGTAGTAGACACCAGCGGCGCGACCGCTGAGGTCGTATTCCTGATTGCCGACGGTAACCTTGCCGCGCGTGGGATTGGGGTAGACCTTCACGGCATCGTAGTTCACGACGCGGTTGATTCCGCTCGTCGCGCTGACGTTTACCTTGACGTACACGGTGATGCTGTTTTCAAGATTCTCACCCTCGCCGACGGTGATGCGGTAGAGTATGTGCTGGCCGCCATATTCGGGCTGCAGGTGCGGCTCGATGGTCAAGGGCATCTCGGAGTTGTCGCCAGGCACAAGGGTGTAGGTGTTGCTATCCCACGGGCAGCTGCCACCGGCACAGATATCGGTCACCAGGCTGGCAGGTCCTTCTCTCTCCGCGATCTCGTGGAAAGTCTCAAGATTGCCCATAGTGAGGTTCTCGATGTAGACATAGAGGAACGCCATGTGCATGACATTCATATCCATATCGGTGGTGGTGTATTCTGCGGTGTCGCCAGCAGCGATGACAGGACCGTCAACGGCTCCGAAATGCAAAGCATACTTCTGGGCGCTGAGGCTCATGGTGGCCACGATGGCCAGCAAAAGGATAATGGTTTTCTTCATAATACTATCTGTGTTTAATTGTTAATCGAGTTTAAGCACGGCAAGGAAGGCACTCTGCGGCACCTCGACGTTGCCCACCTGGCGCATGCGCTTCTTGCCCTCTTTCTGCTTTTCGAGGAGCTTGCGCTTACGCGTGATGTCGCCGCCGTAGCATTTGGCCGTCACATCCTTGCGCACCTGGCGCACGGTCTCGCGGGCGATAATCTTGCTGCCGATAGCGGCTTGGATGGCTACGTCGAACTGCTGGCGCGGGATGAGGTCCTTGAGCTTTTCGCACATCTTGCGGCCGATGGGATAGGCGTTGTCGACATAGGTCAGCGTGCTGAGGGCGTCGACGGGGTCGCCGTTGAGCAGTATTTCCAACTTGACGAGCTTCGAAGGCTGGTAGCCGTTGACGTAGTAGTCGAACGAAGCGTAGCCTTTCGAGATGCTCTTCAGCTTGTCGTAGAAGTCGAACACCACCTCGCCGAGCGGCAGGTCGAAGGTTATCTCGATGCGGTCGGTGGTGAGGTAGTTCTGATTCTTCAGTATGCCGCGCTTGTCCATGCAGAGCTTGATGACAGGCCCAATGAAATCGGCTTTGGTGATTATCTGCGCGTGGATGTACGGCTCGTAGACCTCGGCGATATTGTTCGGTTCAGGCATGCCCGAGGGGTTGTAGACGTCTATCTCGTTGCCGTTGGTGAGCTTCACCTTGTACTGCACGTTGGGGACGGTGGTGATGACGTCCATATTGAACTCGCGCGTCAGACGTTCCTGCACAATCTCCATGTGCAGCAGGCCGAGGAATCCGCAGCGGAAGCCGAATCCCAGGGCCAACGAGCTTTCTGGCTCGAAGGTGAGGCTGGCGTCGTTGAGTTGCAGCTTCTCGATGCTGGCGCGCAGCTCTTCGTAGTCGTCGGTGTCGACGGGATAGACACCCGCGAAGACCATAGGCTTCACGGCCTCGAAGCCTTCGATGGGCTTGTCGCAAGGCTCGGCCACATGGGTGATGGTGTCGCCCACGCGCACCTCCTTGCTGCTCTTGATGCCGCTGATGATATAACCCACGTTGCCTGCTGAGAGCTCCTTGCAGGGCTCCATATTGAGACGCAGCACACCCACCTCGTCGGCGTCGTATTCCTTGCCTGTGGAGTAGAACTTCACGTGGTCGCCGGTCTTTAGGGTGCCGTTGACGATGCGGAAATAGCTGATGATGCCGCGGAAGGGATTGAAGACCGAGTCGAACACCAGAGCCTGCAGCGGCGCGGTGGGGTCGCCCTCGGGGGCAGGGATGCGGTCGACGATGGCGTCGAGTATCTCGGGCACACCCATACCGGTCTTGGCCGAGCAGCGCAGGATGTCGTCGTGTGAGCAACCCAGCAGGTCGACAATCTCGTCGGCCACCTCTTCTGGCATTGCGCTGTCGAGGTCTATCTTGTTCATCACCGGGATAATCTCCAGGTCGTTCTCAAGGGCAAGGTAGAGGTTGCTTATCGTCTGGGCCTGTATGCCCTGTGTGGCGTCGACCACCAGCAGCGCGCCCTCGCAGGCGGCAATGGCTCGTGAGACCTCGTAGCTGAAGTCCACGTGACCCGGGGTATCGATGAGGTTGAGTACAAAGGTTTGGCCTGCGTAAGCCGAATTCCCCTCCGCGGGGACGCGGTAGTTCATCTGGATGGCGTGGCTCTTGATGGTGATGCCGCGCTCCTTCTCCAGTTCCATGTCGTCGAGCACCTGGTCCTGCATATCGCGCTGCGAAACGGTGTTGGTCACCTCCAGCAGGCGGTCGGCCAGCGTGCTCTTACCGTGGTCAATATGAGCTATTATGCAAAAATTGCGGATATTTTTCATCGGTGCAAAAATACATTATTTTTCCGAAATGGAAAAATAATTACAACTTGCCCAGTGCGGCTTGCACGCTCTGGATAACGGCGCGGCTGGTGAAGGTAGCTCCACTCACGGTGTCGACCTGCTTCTTCTTAGCCTCCTTCACGGTGAGCCCGTTCCAGTTGTTGAAGAATCCCGTCTGCTCCACGTGCTGGACGAACTTGGGAGTCTCGACGTTGGGCAGCAGGTAGACGCCATTAATCACCTGTTTCTTGCTTAGGGCTATCATCACAGGAGTCTCGCCGGCATAGCCTTTGATGCCGTCGCTGGCGGGCTTGCTGTATACGGCATAGCCTAGGAGCTTCTTCTTGGCGTTGTAGACCTCGGTCCATTTGTCGGTCTTCTTAACGCTCTTGGCATCGGGGAATGCCTTGAGGATGGTGGTCTCGATGCCGTCGGCGTTGTACTGCAGGGCGGCGGGCTGCTTGCATTGCTGCTGTGCCTGTTGTTTGTGGTGTGGACAGTTGCCACAATGCTGTGCCGATGCTGCTCCGCAGGCGAGGATGGCTGTCAAGGCCAATACTAGTATCTTCTTCATATCAGGTGTGTGTTTATTTTATTCTGTTTTCCAATGCCGGATTGCCCTTGAGCGGTACCACGCCTCCGGCGGCAGGGTGGAAGGGTAGGGTGTTGCGGTAGAAGCGGACTTCCTCGATGTTTCTACCGTCTTTCAAGCGGCAAGCGTCGAGACGCTTGCGGGTGTTGGCGTCGAAGAGCTGCAGGGCCTTGAGGTCGGCGCCGCCAATCTGGTAGCTGTCGGGGTAGGCGACGGCGTCGGTCGACGGGACGATGTAGTACTGGTAGAGGCTGTCGACGGTGCCGCGGTGCACCCAATAGGGCATATAGCGGCAGTCCTGGGCTATGGAGCCGCTGTCTTTGGTGAGGGTTAACTCTATCATGATTCCACCGTCGCAGTTCACATCGCGCTGGTTGCTGACAAGGTTGCCCATCGAGTAGACAACAATCTCAGGGTAGCGGTTGTTTTTGGGGTTGGCGTCGAGGGTGAAGTTCTGCACCACATGTGGATGACCGCCGATGACGGCATCGCAGCCGTGTTCTAGAAGCCAGAGGGCCGTCTGCTCCTGCTCTTTGTTGGCCTTCACGGCATACTCGATGCCCCAATGGATGAGTGTTATCACATAGTCGGCACCCTTCTCGCGGGCCACACGAAGGTCGCGTGCCATCTCAGCTGTGTCGATGAGGTTGACGATGTTGGGCTCAACGGCGGGGATGCCGTTGGTGCCGTAGGTGTAGGTGAGCAACGCCAGTTTGAGTCCTTTGACATCTACCATCAATGGATGCTCTGCATCGCGCTGTTCACGATTCATGTAGGTTCCGAGATGGGGTATTCCCATTCGGTCGAGAGCCTGCAGGGTACGCTGCAGGCCGTGCTTGCCGCGGTCCATGCAGTGGTTGTTGGCGGTGGTCATGATGTCGAAGCCGGCGTCACGCGCCCCTTCGGCCAATTCGTCGGGCGACGAGAACTGCGGATAGCCGCTGTAAGGCTTGCCAGCCAGCGGTACCTCGAGGTTGAGGATGGCCAGGTCGGCGCTCTTCACGTAGTCTTTCACGTAGCGGAAACAAGGCGAGTAGTCGTAGGTGCCGTCCTTCTGCAACGCCGCGTTGACCTGCGGCATGTGGCCCATAAGGTCGCCGGCGAAGATAATCTTCACCTGTTGCGCCTGAAGCGAGGTGAAAGGTGAAAGGTGAAAGGTGAAAAGGATGCTTGCACAAACAAGCAGGATGTATCGTTTCATGGTTTAGTATTCTACAATTAAAGTTCCGCTGACGGCCCAATGGCTGAACATGCCCTCAACGGGCTTGCCCTGCGGGATGGC
>JBGUZF010000055.1:0-4798 GCA_045222795.1 Bacteroidales bacterium | reverse complement strand
GTGGACACCATAGCCAGCATCAGCAGCACGTTCTGTGCCGACAGCACGGTGAACACACATATCAGCACCACCACGGCCAGCATGGTGAGGTAGAGCGAGCGTATGTGCTGTGCGTAGCCGCTAAGTTTGGCCTCGAGGCTTTCGCTCTGTCGCAGGGCGGGAATCTGCTTGCGTATCACCAGCAGCGACATGCTCAGCGCCAGCACCGCCAACACGGCGCCTGCTATAAGCATCCAGCGCGAGGTGTGCTGCGAGGGATAGAAGCGCCATGGACTGACGAAATGGAACAGCGCCGTGACGATTACCGCCGCCGCCGACCCCCACAGCCCTATGGCCGCCGACCGCTTGATCTGTTTTGTATATTCTTGTTTCTCCATATTATCTTGATTAATCATTTGTCTTAACTCCTTAACTTCTTAACTCCTTGAACTCCTTGAACTCCTTGAACTCCTTGCACTCCTTGCACTCCTAAAGTTTGAGATATTTCGCCGTATACGATTCCTTGCATCCCAGCAGTTCCTCGGGAGTGCCGGCGAAGACCACGTTGCCGCCTTTGTCGCCACCCTCGGGGCCGAGGTCGATGACCCAGTCGGCACACTTGATGATGTCGTGGTGGTGCTCGATGACTATGATGCTGTGGCCGCGCTCTATCAGTCGGTCGAAGGCCGCCAGCAGCTTCCTGATGTCGTGGAAATGCAAGCCCGTCGACGGCTCGTCGAAGATGAAGAGCATGGGCTTGTCGGTCCCGTCACCATGCACCAGGTACGATGCAAGCTTGATGCGCTGTGCCTCGCCGCCGCTGAGCGAACTCGACGATTGTCCGAGCATCAGGTATCCCAAGCCCACGTCCTGCAACGGTTTCAGGCGGTTGTAGATGCTGCGCGTCTCGTTGCTGTCGAAGAACTCCAGCGCCTGGTCGACGGTCATCTCAAGCACCTGGCTTATGTTGACGCCCTTGTACGTCACCTCGAGGGCTTCGTCTTTGTAGCGGCTGCCGTGACATTCGTCGCACAGCAGATGTATGTCGCTCATGAACTGCATGCTCACCGTCACATAGCCCTCGCCCTCGCAGGCGTCGCAGCGGCCGCCCTCGACGTTGAACGAGAAGAATCCGCTCTTGTATCCGCGGCTCTTGGCCAGCGGCTGTTGGGCGTAGAGTGCACGCACCTCGTCGAACACCTTCATGTATGTGGCGGGGTTCGAGCGCGACGAGCGCCCGATGGGGTTCTGGTCGACCAGCTCCACGGCGGCGAGCCGCTTCACGTCGCCGTCGAGGCTCACACACGAGCCCACATAGTCGTCGTTGCCTTCCATACGCCGCTGCAGCACGTCGTAGAGCACACGCCGTATCAGCGTGCTCTTGCCGCTGCCGCTGACACCCGTCACCACCGTGAAGACACCCAGCGGGATATCTACGTCAATATGCTTGAGGTTGTTGGCATAGGCGCCGTGGATGCTTATGCGGTCGCGCCATCGGCGTCGCTCTGTGGGCACGGGGATTTTCTGCTTGCCCAAGAGATACTCTGCCGTCAGCGAACGCTTGGCTTTCTTTAGTTCACTAGGTGTTCCGCTGAACACCACCTCGCCGCCCAGCCGTCCGGCTCCGGGACCTATGTCCACCAGATAGTCGGCCGAGCGTATGATGTCTTCGTCGTGCTCCACCACAATGACGGTGTTGCCGAGGTCGCGCAGCTTGCGCAGCACCTCGATGAGTTGTGCCGTATCACGGCTGTGGAGTCCTATCGACGGCTCGTCGAGGATATACATCGAACCTACGAGCGAACTGCCCAGCGAGGTGGCCAGGTTTATCCTCTGGCTTTCACCGCCGCTGAGGCTGCGGCTCTCGCGGCTCAGCGTCAGGTAACCTAAACCCACGTCGAGCAGGTAACCCACGCGGTTGCGCAACTCGGTGCGCAGACGGTCGGTGGCCTGCAGCTCATTGTCGGTGAGCATGCCGTCGAGGGTCGCCAGCCATTTGGCGACTTCGGTCACCGGCATCTCCACGACATCGCTTATCGACTTGCCGCCCACCTTCACATAGTTGGCGTCTTTGCGCAGGCGATGTCCTTTGCAGTCGGGACACACCGTCCGGCCGCGGTAGCGCGCCAGCATCACGCGGTATTGTATCTTGTATGACTGACTCTCCACCCAGCGGAAGAAGCCGTCGATGCCGTCCCACACTCCGTCGCCGTGCCACAGGATGTCTTTCTGCTCCTGCGTCAGCTCGTAGTAGGGTTTGTGTATCGGGAAGTCTATCGCCGCCGCATGGCGAATGAATTCGCGCTTCACCTCCTGCATCTTGTCGCCGTTCCAGCACACGATGGCGTTCTCGTAGATGCTGCGGCTCTTGTTGGGCACCACGAGGTTCTCGTCGATGCCTATCACCGAGCCGTACCCCTGGCAGGTGGGACAGGCGCCGTAGGGATTGTTGAACGAGAAGAAGTTGGGGTTGGGCTTCTCAAATGTTATGCCGTCGGCCTCAAAGCGGTTGCTGAAAGTGTGTATATTCTCATCCACCCCAATGTTTCCAAGATTTCCCGGATTTCCAAGATTTTCCGTTTTCCCAGCCTTTCCGGTAGTATCAAGATTTCCAGGATTTCCAGGATTTCCGCCAGAGGCGGGGAGAAAAAATACCGCGCAGCTACCGCGACCTTCGAAGAACGCCGCCTGCACGCTCTCGGCGATGCGGGCCGCCTGTGTGTCGTCGTCGGGGTGCAGCTCTATGCGGTCGATGACAAGAAAAACACTCAAGCAATCAAGCATTCCACCATTCAAGCAATCATCTATGCGCACCACCGTCCCTTTCACCATCACGCGCTGGTAGCCCTCTTGCCTCAGTATTTCGAGCTGGCTCCGCAACGGCCTCTCCTTCGAGTCCTCCAGCGGCGCCAATATCATCACCCGCTCTCCACTCTCCACACTCCGCTCTCCACTCCCCAAAATATAGTCAACGACATCGCTCACCGTATGCCGCTTCACCTCCACGCCGCTCACCGGCGAGAACGTGCGGCCTATGCGGGCGAACATCAGCTTCAGGTACTCGTAGATCTCTGTCTGCGTGCCCACCGTCGAGCGCGGGTTCGAGGTGTTCACCTTCTGCTCTATGGCTACCGCAGGCGCCAAGCCGTGGATATAGTCGACGTCGGGCTTCGTCATGCGTCCCAGGAACTGGCGTGCATACGAACTCAGGCTCTCCACATAGCGCCGCTGCCCTTCGGCAAACAGCGTGTCGAACGCCAGGCTCGACTTGCCGCTGCCGCTGAGGCCGGTGACCACGATGAGCTTGCCTTGCGGCAGGTCGAGGTCGATATTCTTCAGATTGTTGGCGCGGGCGCCCTTGATGCTTATATTCACGTTGCAGTTATCTGTTGTCAATTTTCAATTTTCACCTTTCACCTCTCCTCATTCTTAATTCTTAATTTTTAATTCTTAATTCTTAATTCTTAATTCTTAATTCATCATTCCCTCTCACATCCCCCATCTGTACTCGTCGTCCGTCGGTGCTCATCAGCAGCAGGCTGCCGTCGTTGCGCTGTATGCAATGCAGCAGGCTGTAGGACGTTCGGGGTACTAACAGCTCTTTGTACATCTCGCCATTGGCGGAGATGGTGTAGAGCGCCAGCGCCGACTTCTCACCCATCACCAGCTGCTTGGACTCACGGCTTATGTCGTAGGTCGCCGGGGTGCGGCGCGGCTCGTTCTTCACTATGTAGGTCACTCCCTCGTGGCTCGTTATGTGCAGCCCGAGGAGGCCGTCCTCGTCGCGTTGCACATCGTTGCGGCGTATGTTGCGGCGCCATGCCACACGCCCCGTGGTGTCGACACCCACCAGGTGCAACCCCATGCGGTGGTATGCTATCGACGTGGTGCCGTTGTCCTCGGTGCGATTCAGACGCCAGTTGCGCCCCACGGCAACCACAGCGCCCCAGTCGGTCACGGTGGCACCGCTCACCGACACCAGGTCGATGTCCTGGTAGCGTTGCACGCGGCGCGTCTTTTCATTGAGCATCATGTTGAGGTCGTCGTTCTGGAAGGTGCTCATGTTGAAGCCCAGAAGGCTGGCATTGTCGATGTCGAAGACCATCGTCATAACCCCTTCACACAGCTGGTCGCGGTATCGGCCCTCGGCGGGGCTGAAGGTGCCCACACCCATAGCCTTGCGGCCCGTCACGCCTGCCAGCTTAAGCTGCCGAATGTGGTTGCACGCCACTACGGCATCGAAACTCTCGGCACGGTTGCGCTCCAGTATGTTGAAGATGAAGTGCGTCTCGTCCCCTTCGTCCTCATAGCCCAGTGTCACCATCGTGCCGTCGTCGGTCACAGCCAGGTTCTCCATCGACCCCAGGGCGTAGTCCTTCCTCCATTGCTCGCGCAGCTGTGCGTCGTACAATATGGCGCGCGCCGAATACTGGTGCCGCTCGGTATATTCTACGATGTATATTATCGCTGCATAATGGCCGTTGGGCGACACCGCACCCCAGGCATAGCAATGGTCGTTGCGTCCGTAACCCAGCGAGTCCACCAGCACCATCGGCGCCGTGCTGTCGGCAGGCCGCATGGTGGCCAGGTCTATGACCGACGAATAGATGAAGGTCATCTTCGCATAGCTGCTGTCCACAAGCGTCAGGCATGCCTTCCCGTCGTCCATTGTTGCCGTCATTATCTTGCAGCCCTCGCTGCTCTCAGGCAGCACCATCGAGGACATCGGCATCATATTGTGGTCAGTCAGCATCACCACCTTCTGCTCACCCTCCTTGCCGCCTGCCCAGCAATGCAGCCCCTCGTACTGCCCCAGGTA
>JBGUZF010000054.1:0-4581 GCA_045222795.1 Bacteroidales bacterium | reverse complement strand
TGGCGCAAGGGTCTGAAGCGCATAAAAAAGATGCAGGAGCGGTCGAAAGAACAGGGCTTTGACCGCCTGCACCCCTTCGATGGCTTTACGTGGGATGTTTGATAATCAGCGAAGTATAATTTATTTTTCAAAAAAATTTGGTCGGTTTGAAAAAAGGTTGTACTTTTGCACCCGATTTTCGCAAGAAGAGGGAAATCAGCGCGGGGTATTAGCTCAGTAGGCTAGAGCGCTTGCATGGCATGCAAGAGGTCATCGGTTCGACTCCGATATACTCCACAAAAAGAGGGTCGCGGAAACGGCCCTTTTTTGATAAGAGGGAATGGGGTAGTAGCTCATCTGGTAGAGCATTTGGTTCGCAATCAAAAGGTAGTGGGTTCGAGTCCCATCTACTCCACAAAAAAGAGGCCACAGGGCCTCTTTTTATGTTTTGCAGATGACACTCAAACCCTTTCATTTTTTCGGTAGTGGGTTGCCTCCGCAAGGTCGGCAGCCTTCGGCACGAGTCCCATCTACTCCACAAAAGGCACTGATCAGTGCCTTTTCCTGTTTTTCGGAGATGCCGATAATCAGCAGGTTATAATTTTTTTACAAATTTGCGCGCGCATATTGCGTTTTTATTAGTATATTTGCACTTCAAAATATACAGGAATGAGGCTTTTAAAGATACTGATAGCGACACTCTTTTTAACGACCACGGCGACTATGGCGATGGCCCAGACAGACACGGTGGATGTGCTGGACTATGATCTTACGCTCGACCTCAGCAACGGTGCTCCGTTCAGTGGCAAGACCGTGCTGACGATGCAGTTGCTGTCGCCCTGCGAAGTGATAGGGCTGAGGCTGAACGGCACAGTGGACTCTATCAGTGTTTCGGGTCGCGAAGGGCTTAGCTATGCGATAGACAGCATCGTGCTGCCCGAGGTCGCCGTCGGTACACCGTTCACGGTGACGGTGTGGTATCACGGCTATGGCTATGTAGAGAACTACGGATGGGGCGGTTTCCATTTCAACAACGACATGAGCTACAACCTCGGCGTGGCTTTTGCCGAAGATCCGCATTCCATAGGCCGTGCCATGTTCCCCTGCCGCGACAACTTCACCGACAAGGCCACCTACACCATAAGGATGAAGACCAAGATTGGCTGGACAGCCGAGTGCGGCGGTATTTGCCAAAGCCGTGTGGTGAATGCTGACAGTACCGAGAGCTCTGTGTGGCGCATAGCACAGGAGACCCCCGTCTATCTGGTCTCGGTGAGCCAGGCGGCATGGAACCGTATAGAGCGTACCATACAGTCAGAGTACGGCAACTATCCTCTCATGATAGGCTATACCACGCAGAACACCGGACAGGTGGGACAGGCGTTCGAAGAGTTGGACAGTGTGGTGCCGATGTACGAGCGCTGCTTCGGTCCCTATCGTTGGGGCCGCATCGGTTATATCGCCACCCACCAAGGCTCGATGGAGAGCGTGAACAACATAGCGCTGGTCAATTCATTCATCGCCTCGATGGATGAGCCTGCTCAGACCACCATAGCCCATGAGCTGGGCCATGCGTGGTTCGGCAACCTTGTGACCTGCAGCGCAGAGGGCGACATGTGGTTCAATGAAGGCGGCGCCTCGTTCACCAGCGAGGTGGCCATGGAGGCTGTGAAGGGACGCAAGGCGTCGAACGACTACTACCAGCGCTACCTTGAAGGTGTGATTCGTTCAAACCACATTTCCGACAATGGCTATTTCGCCCTGCATGGCATGCCCCACGATAAAACCTATGGCTCGACCACCTACGAGAAGGGTTGGATGATGTGGCACTTCCTGCGCGGCTATCTGGGCGAGGATACCTTCTACAACGCCATTACGCGCCTGATGCAGAGCAAAGCTTTCGGCAACGTCGACGCCTATGAGGTGCGCGACTCTCTGAGTCTCTATACGGGAGTGGACCTGACCGACTTCTTCGACTTCCATGTGTTCAACCCCGGCTTCGTGGACTACCACGTAGAGATGGAGCGCGGCAGTGTGGATAATGAGGTGGTGGTTAAGATAAAGCAGCAGAGCAGAGGGACGGATGCCGTGATGGGTTCCAACCGTGTGCCCGTGACCTTCATTGCTGACGGCGAGGGGTGGAACGGAACGCGCTGCAAACGCTGGATAGAGTTCGACGGCACCGAGACAGAAGAGGTGGTGCAGCTGTCTTTCCGACCAGCCTTCTGTGTGCTTGACCTTGACCGAGAGATAAGCGATGCCGCCACCAATGGAGAGTTGGTCTTCAGAGGTATGGTGCAGCGCAATGCCGAGGTGGCACATTTCCGTACCAAAGCCGAGCAGACGCAGCATGACAGTGTCACCGTGTATGTTGAGCATCACTGGGGCAAGCCCTATGGTGTGGACACGATGGCCGGAGTCACAGGAGGCATAGACCGCTATTGGGTGGTCAACACCACTGCGACACTGCGCGACGTGCAGGGAATGTTCCGCTTTGTCAGCGACAACTATATCGCCGGCTCCTATCCCCATTTGGACAGGGGTCACCTGCTTTCCCATTCGATAGACTCTGCCGTTGTGCTCTACCGTCCCAGTGCCGACCAGCCGTGGAGGGCGGTATCAGGCGAGAGGCTCGACAACAAACAAGAAAGTTTCTTTGTGGTGCGGAACCTGCGTGCGGGCGAGTATACCATTGCCGTGGTCGACAGCAACATCGTGGGCATAACGGCGCCTGACGCCAGTGCTGCCGCCACGCAGCTGTTCCCCAACCCCCTCCGCCGCGGCGAGTCCTTGACGGTAGAGGTCTCCGTGGATGCGCCCTTCAGCGTGAGTATCTACGACAATGCAGGGCGTATGGTGTGGCACCGCGACGGTGTTGTCAGCGGGCAGAAGCTAAGGCCGAGGCTGGCGGCGGGCACCTACACCGTGCGTGTCGACAACAAACAGATTTCATTGCAGTCGAAATTAATCCAACTATAGAAATAACAGTTACAACAAGATGAAAAATACAGTTCGTATTCTGATTGCCGTCGCAATGACGGCGCTGGCGTTCCAAGCCAACGCACAGTACACACAGCTTGGTCCCAAGAACGAGTTCATGCTGAAGGTAGAAGCCGGCTTCGGTCCTTTCATGGGCAATGCCGGCAAACCCGGTGACAACGGCTACAACCTCAGTCACTACGAGAGTGTGGCAGGTCTCAATGTCATGGCAGGTGCCAATATCAGCCAGGACTGGTTCCTCGGCGGCGGCGTGGGAGGCAACTACTATTTCAGCCTCAAGCAGCAGAGTGCCGACCCCATGTTCGGTGCCAACGTTTTTGTCGACCTTGACTTCCGTCCCATCTGGAAGGCTGTCATGGGTGTCGACTATCAGCCCACCTCCATCAACTGGGCTCCCTTGATGGGCATCCGTGCCGGAGGCAGCATGCTGTTCGCCGACAAAATGCTGTTCACCCCGTTGGCCGAAGCATATGGCGGCATCAACTGGTACTATGGCCAGTACTATGCCCGCGGCATGCGCAACAAGACCCGCATCTGGCATTCGCTCTATGCCACCCTTGGCGTGGCCTATATGCAGCAGACCGTCTTCCTGCCCATCCGTGTGGGTTGGCGTTGGTAAAGCAATAATTGCACGACCATGCAGAACACGCGACAAAACAAGATATGCCGCCTGATACAGCAGGACATGGGTGACATCTTCCTACGGGAGGTGAAGAACTGCCAGTGGCAGGCCGACAACGAGGCCGACCTCGAGTCGCTGCGCAAATCGCTCATCACGGTCACCGAGGTGCGCATCACGCCCGACCTCTCCATAGCCCGCATATACCTCTCCATCATGGTTATCGGCAGTGGCACCGTTGACGGCATCATGGCCCTGATACGTGCCAACGGCGGCGACCTGCGCCGACGTCTCGGCATGCGCGAGGGCAAGCAACTACGCTTCATCCCGCAGCTCGAGTTCTATATCGACGACACGCTGGACTATATCGAAAACATCAATCGCTTGCTGAAACAGTGAAACTCGAGGGGCTCATAGCAGTACGTTATCTCTTCTCCCGCGGGCAGAAGTCGGTGGTGACGGTGATATCGTGGATATCCCTCATCGGGCTGCTTGTGAGCACGGCGGCGCTCATCGTGGTGCTGTCGGTGTACAACGGCATTGGCGAGATAACCAAGAGCCTCTTCAACACCTTCGACCCCGAGCTCGTCATAGAGCCCGCGGAGGGCAAGACCTTCCACACCGCGGACATCGACTATCGCGCCCTGTGCACTGCCGACGGTGTGGAGCAGGTGTCGCAGATAGTCAGCGAGACGGCGTGGCTCACCTATGGCGACAACCAGGCCATCGTCACTCTGCGCGGTGTCGACGGCAACTACCGCACCCTTTCAGGCCTCGACACCTTGCTTGTTGAGGGTGAATATGCCTTGATGCTCGGCGAGAGTCCGACGCTCATAATGGGTGGCGAGATATATGGCGACCTCGGCATGAGGCTGCACTCCAACTACCCCGCTGCTGTGCATATACCGCGCCGCGGCACCGTCTCGATGGGCAACACCATGGACGAGGCCTTCAATATAGGCTATGCCTACCCTGTGGCCTAC
>JBGUZF010000053.1:0-3814 GCA_045222795.1 Bacteroidales bacterium | reverse complement strand
AGACGGAAAGCGCGTGAACCCCGACCGGCCGATAGTCTTCGGCAACAACGTATGGATGGGCTGCCACACCATCGTCACCAAGGGCGTGACCCTCGCCGACGACACCACAGTTGCCGCCGGCTCTCGCCTTGCCGGTCGCCACGAGGAACCCATGACCGTCCTTGCAGGCAACCCTGCCACCGTGGTACGCCGCGGTGTAAAACGCCAACAATAATGGAACAGATAAGTGCCATAATAATAACACAGAACGAAGAACGCAACATAGGACGATGCCTTGAGTCGCTCGCCGGTATTGCCGACGAAATAATAGTGGTTGACTCTGGCTCAACCGACAACACCGAAGCCATCTGCCGCAAAGCAGGCGTGCACTTCGAGCACCACGACTGGGAAGGCTATTCGGGGCAGAAGAATTATGCCAACAGCCTCGCCACCTGCCCATGGATATTGAGCATCGATGCCGACGAGGCCCTCTCCCCCGCCCTGCGAGAAAACCTGCTAACGCTGAAACAGCAAGGACTGAAACCAAACAGAATCTACTACATGAACCGTCTTACCAACTACTGTGGTCACTGGATTCGCCACTGCGGCTGGTATCCCGACCCCTGCACACGCCTCTTCCCAAAAGACGCCGCCCGCTGGGATGGCCTAGTCCACGAGCAGTTAACTTTCACCTCTCACCTTTCACCTTTCACCTTAAAAGGCAACCTCCTTCACTACAGCTACTACAGCGTCGAAGAGCTTGCCAAGCGGCAGTTGCACTATGCCACCTTGGCAGCAAGAAAGGCCCATGAGGCAGGCAAGAAAGTCGGTGCCGCAGGCGTATGGCTGCGTCCAAAATGGAACTTCTTCAGAAACTATATCTTGAAGGGAGGCATCCTTGACGGCCATGCGGGATATACCGTTTGCCGTATGTCGGCATACTATACCTTTCTGAAATACGCGCTGCTGCGCGAATTAGATTCTTGATTACCTCTCTCCAGCCAAAGTCTGGTAAAGTTCACGATACTGCTCCACCATTCGGTCGGTGAGTTCGTATGGGTTGCTGCCGCCGATGACGACAACCTTGTCACCGTTGACGCCGGCATCTATCAGCTGCTGCTTCACCTCCCTGCTGACGGCAACAATCACGTCGGCAGCCGCAAAGGAGTACTCCATGCGCTTCTTCCAGAAAAGCGAGTCGAGCAACGACGTGCGGTGATGCTCATCGACACCATAGCAAGTGATGATAGTCTTGATGCCGCGGTCAATATGATAGGGTAGCTCCTCGTTCAAACCATGGAATATCTTGATTTTCTCAGTTTTCAACCAGGGATTAAGACGGTAGCGCATCCACAGCTGAGGCATCAGTTTGGCGGTGCCGAAAGGAACAAAAGTGCTGATATTGCTGTAGCTGGAGAAATAGCCGCAATAGGCCTTCTTGATACGTGTAGCGAAAAGCATGGCACGATAATCCGCAACATGACCGACGGCCAGTTTTTCTATCAATGCGCGACCGAAATCACCCAGCTCGTGGGTGTTGCGCAATACATTATTAGCTTCGTATCCTACTATCATTGCTTTCTATCTTGCTGATATGTTGTATCGTTCGCTGTTGATAAAAACATAGAACGATGTGCAAAAATACAAAAATATTTAGTACTTTTGCAAAAATTTTTGAACAACTATGCCCGAACGTATACCCAACCTGCCCAGCCTCTTCGCCCAACTCAGCACCGAGCAGAAGGCCACACTCTACAGCCGTGCCGCAGAACTCTTCAGCGACAACAAACGAGAGCTCTTCGACCGCCTGGCGCCGCTGCGCACGCGCCATATCTGCGTAGTGCTGGAAAACATATACCAGAGCCACAATGCCGCCGCCGTGCTGCGCTCGTGCGACTGCTTCGGGGTGCAGGACGTGCATGTGGTTGACGACAAGAACCCCTTCAACCCCGCCGGCGACGTGGCGGTGGGCAGCTCGAAGTGGGTGGACTACTACCGCCACACATCCATACAGGAGGCCTACAAACACCTCCACGCCAATGGCTACCGCATCGTGGCCACCCTGCCGCACGAGAACGACACTATGATTACCGACCTCGACATCAGCCAACCCACGGCACTGGTCTTCGGCACCGAGCTCACAGGCCTCACACAGGAGGCTATCGACCTCGCCGACGGCTACGTGAAGATACCGATGTACGGCTTCACCGAGAGTTTTAACATCTCAGTCTGCGCCGCCCTCTCGCTATTCAGCCTCACCGAGCGCATGCGCCGCAACCCCGACCTGCATTGGCAACTCGACGACGACGCCCTTCTCGACCTCAAACTCCACTGGGCCATGCAGACCATCCGCGACGGTGACAAGGTTGTCAAAAATCTATTAGAAAATCTTTGATATAAATATTTTTTGTATATTTGCAGTTCGATTAGCAACAACGCAGAAACAATATAAAGTATTAGATATGAAACAGATATTCGCTTTTGCAGCCGCCGTTCTGCTCTGTGCGGGACCGCTGTTTGCACAAAAAGAGAAAGCCGTGGCCGAGAAAGAGGTCAAGGTGAACTACGTTAAAGACTTCCAGCGCCAGGTGAAAGACGCTGAGAACGTGGCATGGTGGCAGGTCGACTCGCTGACCTACAAAGTGACCTTCACCGACGCCGACAAGAGTCGTCAGGCCATGATCTTCTCCAACAAAGGCTCGGAGACCCACTACTTCATCGACAAGCAATACTACCCCCACGCTGTGGTTGACACCGTGAACCACATGTATAATGGTTACAACATCACCGACGTATGGGTGCGCAAGATGCGCGGCAAAATGACCTACCAGGCCCGCATCGCCAAGAAGAGCGGCTTCCTCTGGTGGAAGAAGGAGAAAGACGTCAAGAAGCTCAACTTCGAAGTCGACGGCAAATACATCAACGCCGAATAAAATAAAAGCCTCGCAATCGCGAGGCTTTTTCTTTTACTCTGCCACATCGCAAAATGCAGTTGCGACGTCGGCCAATTTTTACTCTGCCACGTCGCAAAATGCAGTTGCGACGTCGGCCAATTTACTCGGCCGCATCGCGACCGTGGCAGTTTTTATATTTCTTTCCTGAACCGCAGGGGCAGGGGTCGTTGCGTCCAACCTTCTTCTCCACGTGCACCGGCATTTGCTTCTGCGGCTGCTGGGTGGAGGAGTCAATGGCCTGCTGCTGCTGGCGGGCGGCACGGTCGAACTGGTTCTCGCGGCCAGCCTTGAGGCCCTTCTGTGGAGCCTGCGGCTTGCGGGCCTCGTGCACCTGGCTCTCGTCGCGCAACTGCAACTGGGCACGACTGAGGAACGAGGTAATCTCGCGGTTGACATCAAGGAGCATGCTTTCGAACAGTTTGAACGACTCGAACTTGTAAATCACCAGCGGGTCTTTCTGCTCGTAGGCGGCGTTCTGCACGCTCTGGCGCAGGTCGTCGAGTTGACGCAGGTGCTCTTTCCACAGGTCGTCGATGATGGCAAGCGTTATACCCTTCTCGATGCTGAGCTGTAACTCGCGTCCATGGGTATCGTAGGCTTTCTTGACAGGCACCACCACGTTGAGCGTCTTCTTGCCATCGGTGATGGGGAAAGCGACATTAATGTAGCGGGTGTTCTCGGCGATATTCTTGATGAAAGGCCAAGCCATCTCACAGAGTTTCTGCATACGTTCCTTGTAGGCATTGAAGCACTGGTCGTAAAGCAGCTGTATGGCCTCATTGCGGCGCAGCGAGAGGAACTCGCGCTCACTCATCGGCACCTCGTGGGCAAAGACCTTGATGACCTCCATCTGGAAGTCGTCCCATACGGTACCCTCGCTG
>JBGUZF010000052.1:0-3696 GCA_045222795.1 Bacteroidales bacterium | reverse complement strand
GTGGACTTCGACGACGCCGGCCGCGGCAAGGTGCTCGACTGGGTGACACACAAATACGGCAAGGAGCGCGTGGCGCACATCATCACCTACGGCACCATGGCCACCAAGAGCTCAATAGCCGACGTGGGACGCGTGGAGAAGATACCCCTCAACACCGTCAACCAGCTGAAGGGATACATCCCCGACCGCGGCTTCCCAGACAACATCAAAGACGAGAAAGGCAAACCACCCAAGGTGAACCTCAAGAACTGCTACAAATATGTGCCCGAGCTGAAGAGTATTATGGAGAACGGGCCGCAGGAACTGAAGCAGATGCTCACCTACGCCGAGGAACTCGAGGACACCAACCGTCAGGTAGGTATCCACGCCTGCGGCGTCATCATAGGCTCGCAGGACATCACCAACGTGGCGCCTGTGTGCGTCATCACCGATAAGGACAGCGGCGAGGACGTGCTGGTGACGCAGTACGACGGCCATGTGGTGGAGAACGTGGGCCTCATCAAGATGGACTTCCTGGGACTGAAGAACCTCACCATTATCAAGAACTGCATCAGCATGGTGAAGAAACGCCTGGGGGTGGACATCGACATCGACCACCTGCCGCTGGACGATGAGCTCACCTACAAGCTTTTCTGCGAGGGCAACACCG
The DNA here is from genome assembly GCA_045222795.1 of Bacteroidales bacterium. Classification (GTDB taxonomy): domain Bacteria; phylum Bacteroidota; class Bacteroidia; order Bacteroidales; family P3; genus Colimorpha. The sequence goes on along the minus strand of JBGUZF010000052.1, from coordinate 3,047 downwards.
TCGGTGTGTTCCAGTTTGAGTCGCCTGGAATGCAGAAGCACCTGCGCGAGTTGAAGCCAAGCGTCATCGACGACCTCATAGCCATGAACGCCCTCTACCGCCCGGGCCCCATGGACAACATACCCGAGTTCATCAACCGCAAGCAGGGCCGCAAGCCCATCACCTACGACCTGCCGGTGATGGAGAAATACCTGAAGGACACCTACGGCATCACCGTCTACCAGGAGCAGGTGATGCTCCTGAGCCGCCTGCTGGCGGGCTTCACACGCGGCCAGAGCGACACTCTCCGCAAGGCCATGGGCAAGAAGCAGATCGACAAGATGAACGAGTTGGAGGTACTCTTCTACGAGGGCGGCGAGAAGAACGGCCACCCCAAGGAGGTGCTCAACAAGATTTGGGAGGAGTGGAAGAAGTTCGCCTCCTACGCCTTCAACAAGAGCCACGCAGCCTGCTACTCGTGGGTGGCCTACCAGACAGCATACCTCAAAGCCCACTACCCTGCCGAGTATATGGCCGCCGTAATGACCTCGGCACAGACCGACATCAGCCGCGTGCGCGAGTTGATGGACGACTGCAAAAAGCAGGGCGTAGAGGTGGCGGCGCCCAGCGTCAACGACTCGGAGATGGACTTCAGCGTCGACAAAGACGGCAAGATACGCTTCGGCATGAAGGCCATCAGCGGCATGGGCGAGGGAGCCTCGACAGTGATTATCACCGAGCGCGAGAAGAACGGTCCCTACAAAGACATCTTCGACTTTCTGAAACGCGTCGACATGCACGCCGTGAACAAGAAGAACATGGAGGTGCTTGTAAAGGCCGGCGCCTTCGACGGTGTGGGCACCATGCACCGCGCCCAGTACTTCTACAAGGCCGACGCAGCAGAGGCGACACCCACCTACCTCGACCAGCTGGTACGCTGGGCCATACGCCAGCAGGACGGCGCCTCGTCGAACCAGATGTCGATATTCAGCATGAGCGAGGAACTGTCCGAAGAGGAACATCCGCCGATTCCCGCGACAGAGCCCTGGAACAACATTGAACGCTGCCGTCACGAAAAAGAAGTGATAAGCACCTACCTCAGCGGCCACCCCTTAGATGACTTCAAATACGAGATGCGGCTGATGACCAACACAAGTGTCGACGAACTGAACCACCTTGAAGCGCTGGACGGCAAAGAGGTGAAGTTCGGCGGACTGGTGACAGGATGCAAGAGTATGTTGTCGCGCAAAGGGGAGCAGTTCGGCAGCATGGTGATTGACGACTACAGCGGCAGCTACGAGCTGCGCCTGTTCGGCGAAGAATACTTGTCGTTCAAGAGTTTCTTCACCGACGACACCTTCATCTACTGCCGTGCGAAAGTCACCTCGCGCCAGTTTACGGACAAGAGCGGCAACGAGCGCACCTTCACCAAACTGAAGATCCTCACCATGCTCTACCTCGGCAGCGTGCTCGACAGGTTCTCGTCGCACCTTACCTTCAAGGTGAATCTCGAGAACATCGACGAAGCCTTCTGCGCTACCATTGCAAAACTGGCCAAGAAGCACAAGGGCAGCGTACCGCTGCGGGCAACCATCGTCGACACCGTGCAGGGGTTGTCGCTGACCATGAACACCCGCGAGTTGAAGGTGAAGGTGCGCGACATAATACCGCTGCTGGAACAAGTCAAAGGAGTCTACGACATTCAACCCTTGATACACTCATGATGCCTACATTGTACACCCAAGTGGAGGTGCCTCGGCTACCCTTCACGCTCGACTTTGTCTCGGGCATTGTGAGCCTCGGCTCCTGCTTCGCCGACGAGATAGGCGACCGCCTGCGCGAGGGCGACTTCCGCATCGAGCAGAACCCCTTCGGCACTCTTTACAATCCCGCTTCCATCGCCGCGGCGCTGCACCGCATCATCGACGACCGCGAGATTGACGCGTCAGACCTGGTACAGCACGAAGAGCTGTGGCATTCGTGGCACCACCACGGCAGCTTCTCGCGACCGACACAGGAGGAATGTCTCGCGACCTGCAACAACCGCATCCACCAGGCGCACGCGGCCCTCAAAGAGGCCAGCTTGCTGATGGTGACCTTCGGCACAACATGGGTGTTCGAACACGACGGCAGTGTCGTGGCCAACTGCCACAAGCTGCCACCGCAGCAGTTCGTGCGCCGCCGTATGACGATGGAGGAAATAGTGGCGCTGTGGGAGCCCCTGATGCAGGAGCTTGCCGCCTTCAATCCCAAACTGAATGTACTGCTGACGGTGTCACCCATACGCCACATGGCCGACGGCGCCCACGGCAACCAATTGAGCAAGGCCACACTACTACTAGCAGTTGACAAGTTACTTTCACCTTTAACCTCTAACCTTTCACCTTGCTATTTCCCTGCCTACGAGATAATGCTCGACGAGTTGCGCGACTACCGCTTCTACGGGCCCGACATGACACACCCCACCCCACTGGCTGTCGATGTGTTATGGGAGCGCTTCCAAAGCGCCACCATGACTCCCGCCGTGCGCGACCAGGCACACTTGAACTGCAAGCAACACAAGAGAGAGAAACATATTCCATTACATTGATACTATGAAAAAGATAAGACTGTTTGGACTGATGGCCGCACTACTTGCGCTGTGCGCCTGCAATCCCGCACAGAAGGCTCCGCAGGTGGAGGGCCACTACACCTATGAGCACGCCTTCAACTACGACATGCAAGGCAACCACTTCGACGTGAGCGAGACCGGCACCATGGACTTCTATACCGATGGCACAGCCCTCGACTCGGCGCGGCAGGTGTATACAGTCACGCTGCCCGACAGCAGCATGGTGACATGGGTGTACAACTACATAAGCCCCAGCCGCTGGCATCTGGAGGGTGATACCCTGTTCTTCGCCGGTATCAAGGACAGTTTCCGCATGGAGGTGATAGAGGGCAAATGCGAGCTGGAGTTGGCGCAGAAGATTGTCGACCTATACAGCAGCGGCAGCGACTACGAATACAAGTTCCACCTCGACACGCTGACGTCCGACCTGCTGCAGTGGAGCTTCACCTACCGCGAC
>JBGUZF010000051.1:0-54210 GCA_045222795.1 Bacteroidales bacterium | reverse complement strand
GCCTCGGCCATGCTGTCGAAGCCCTTGTACTGCGCACCCTGCACGCCGACGACCTGCTCCTTGCACTCGTCCCAGTCGGTGTAGATGCCAGGCTTCTTGCCCTGCCACACAACGTAGTATTTCTGTTTTTTCGCCATAAATCGGATGCAAAGATACATATTTTTTCGCACATGGGGAAATATTCGTATCTTTGCACTTCGAAAATGGAGGCTTTACCTTTCATAGGAATCGACAGGCATCGGCTGGGTGTGGACGGCGTGGGTGTGACCACGCTGGCGGCCTTCCACGGCTGTCCGTTGCGCTGCAAGTACTGCCTGAACCGCCGCTGCCTCGAGGCGCCCGACGGCCTGCCATGCTACACTCCGCAGCAACTCTATGACTACGTGGGCATCGACAACCTCTACTTCATCGCTACGGGCGGTGGCGTCTGCTTCGGTGGCGGCGAGCCGCTGCTACACGTCGACTTTATCACCGAGTTTAAGCACTTGTGCGGCAAGAGTTGGAACCTGACGGCCGAGACGTCGCTGCAGGTGCCGCGTGCAACGGTCGAAAAAGCCGCCGAGGTGATTGGCGACTTCATCGTCGACATCAAAGAGAGCAATCCCGACACCTACCGTGCCTACACCGGCGTCGACGCCTCGCGCGCCTGGGACAACCTCGCGCTGCTCCTTTCCCTCGTCGGTCCGGAGCACATCACCGTCCGCGTGCCACTCATCCCCGACTTCAACACCGAGGCCGCCACCGACCGCACCGCCCAGCGCCTCGCCGACATGGGCGTCACCCACATTGACCGCTTCACCTACCGCACAATAAACCGGCAGTAAACGCGTTAATATCATCGTTATGACCCACGGAAGAAACATCTGCAACCAGCTCAAGGAGGTCCGCAAGCGCATCGCGGAGGAGAACGACATCCCCCTGGAGATAGCGGAGTGCACCTACAAAGGCGAGTGCCGTGGCACCTGTCCGCGCTGCGAGGCCGAGGTGCGCTATCTGGAGAGCGCCCTGTCCGACCGCCTACGCCTGGGCAGGGTGGCCACCGTCGCCGGCTTCGCCCTGGGCCTTGCCACAACCACGGTGCAGGCGCAGAACGAAGTACCCGAAATCTATATTGGAGAACCCATCGATAGCACGCATCAGGTTGTGAGCAAGGGCGTGCTTAAGGGCACGGTTATCGACAGTAGGACAAAAGAGCCCCTTCCCTTCGTGAATGTTATCCTTAAGAAGGACGGTAAAATGATAAACGTCAGCATAACCGACTTTGACGGAGTGTACACTATTAAACCCATACCTTCGGGAAAATACACGATTGAAGTGTCTGCATTGGGCTATCACCGATTTGTGCGTGAAGGTGTCCTCGTCAAGCCTACAGGCTTCACCATCTGCGATGTGTCATTGGGTGTTGATACCTCAGCTGTAATTGATAGAGTTCAATGCGATGGTTCCGTTATGGGCGAGATACAAGTGGAACTCCCCGGCACCCCTGCCAGCCAGGCCGTACCTGTGATACAGACTGGCGGCATTGAAGAGGATATGATGCCCGGTAATCCGCCCTTCCAACGTCTTGAGAAAGACGGCGTGAAAGTCATCGTGCGCTAAAACGACAGCGATGTAATTATGACACACGGGAAGACTATATGCAAACAACTCAAGGAGGTGCGCAAGCGCATCGCCGAGGAGAATGACATCCCCTTGGAGATAGAGGAATGCACCTACAAAGGCGAGTGCCGTGGCACCTGTCCGCGCTGCGAAGCCGAGGTGCGCTACCTGGAGAACGCCCTCGCCGACCGCCTGCGATTGGGCAAGGTGGCCACCGTCGCCGGCCTCGCGCTGGGGCTCGCCACCACCACAGTGCAGGCGCAGGCACCTGCCACGGCTCCAGCCAAAATCGAGCGCACACAGCATGAGCTGTCGCTGATGGCGGATTGTGTGACGGTGCGTGGCATGGTGCGAGATTCTAAAACAAAAGAGGAAATTCCTTTCTGTCGGATTCACATAGTCGATTACAAGACACATGTCGACATTGATACCGTTGTGAACAACGGCTTCAAGGGGAACTTTGCCATCCGCGTGCCCAAAGGAGAATACTACATCTACGTCCACCATATCGGATACAAGGAGGGTGGTGGCAGAAAGTGGACCATTGACAAAGATACCGATATCGGCGACATTCTGCTCGAACAAGGCGTAGTCCCGGTCATCGAGCTGGGTGGAGTAGAATCGGTTCCCCTTTCAACTACACCACCAGGGCATGAAGACTATTACCAAGGAGTCGGGGGCGCAGAGATTATCGTGCGGTAGCCTGTCGCAGCGCAAACAATGTCCCACGCACCGGTGCGGAGGGCATTGGAGGGCGTGAAAGTGCACCGCGCTCATGTGCGGGATGTTGAAACAGTCCATACAATACACCTCGCTCATGAGCGAGGTCTGTTTTTTGCCGGAAAGTGCTCTCCGCTCATGAGCGCGGTCAGTTTTCGCATAAAAAGTGGAGCCCGCTCATGAGCGCGGTACCATTGCATAAAAACGACGAAAGCGCGCTCCGGTGCGGGGCGCGCTTTCTGCGGTAAATCTTGCTTAGGCGATGGGCTTAGGCGCCGAGCTCGAGGCGCTTGAAGCCGGTGCACTTCAGGTCCTTGTCGGCCTTGGCGATGAAGTCTTTGACTTTCACCTTGGCTTCCATGATATACTCCTGCTCCATGAGGGTGTTCTCCTGGAAGTACTTGTTCAGACGACCGTTGGCAATCTGGTTGATCTGCTGCTCGCTGAGCTGGGCGGCCTTCTCGGCAGCGACCTGCTCTTTGATCTGGCGGGCCTGGTTGACCTGCTCTTCGGTGATCCAGCCTTTGCCCATGTTGGAGGCCATGTGCTCCTCGCTGTCGACGTGGGCGGGGTTGATACCAGCCTTGCGGAGGGCAGCCTCGACGGCCTTGCCGACGAGTTCCTCTTTGGTCTTCTCGATAGCCACGCGGAGCTCCTGGTCCTTAATCTCCTGGGGCACGCTGGCGGCGTCGAGGGCCACGGGACGCATGGCGACGACCTGCATGGCGATGTCGTGACCGACCTGGTCGAAACCGGCCTTGTTCAGTCCGACGATGGAAGCCATACGGTTGCCCGGGTGGACGTAGGCGTAAACCTTCTCGGCCTCGATGGTCTCGAAGTGAGCAAGCTCGATCTTCTCGCCAATCTTGGCAATCTGGTCGGTGATGGCGTCGCTGACCTTGGCACCGTTGAGGTCCATGTCGAGCACCTGCTCCTTGCTGGTGAGGTGCTTGGCCATGGCGGCATCGATGATGCTGTTGGTGAAGTCGACGAAGCCGGCGTTGGTGGCGACGAAGTCGGTCTCGCAGCTCACCATGATGAGGGCACCGTAGTTGCCGGTGGTCTTGGCGAGGACGCAGCCTTCGTTGGCGTCGCGGTCGGCGCGCTTGGCGGCCATCTTCTGGCCTTTCTGACGCAGCAGCTCGATAGCTTTCTGCATGTCGCCGTCGGTCTCGACGAGGGCCTTCTTGCAGTCCATCATGCCGACACCGGTGAGTTTGCGGAGCTCGTTAACCTGTGAAGCGGTAATTGCCATATTGTGTTCCTTTCTTTTCTTTAATAATTATTATTCAGCCTTGGGAGCTTCCTCAGCCTTCTCGGCCTTGGGGGCGTCGTCGCTCTTGCGGGTGCGGCGCGGACGGGTCTTCTTCTCGACGGGCTTCTCCTCGGTGGCCTCCACGGGGACCTCTTCCTCGACCTGGGCGTCCTTGTCGAGGGCGCGCTCGTTCAGACCTTCCTGGATGGCCTCGCACATGTGCTTGAGGATGGCGGCAATCGACTTCGACGCATCATCGTTAGCGGGAATCGGGAAGTCGATAAGCTCGGGGTTGGTGTTGGTGTCCACGAGGGCGAAGGTGGGGATGTTCAGGCGGCGTGCCTCGGCGACGGCAATGTGCTCCTTGTTGATGTCGATGACGAACAGGGCGCTGGGCAGACGGGTGAGGTCGGCGATGGAACCGAGGTTCTTGTCGAGTTTGGCACGCTCACGCTGCACCTGAAGGCGCTCACGCTTGCTGATATTATTGAAATCCTTGTCGTGCATCAGCTGGTCGAGGCTGTTCATCTTCTTGACAGCCTTGCGGATGGTGCTGAAGTTGGTGAGCATACCGCCCGGCCAACGCTCGGTGACGAAGGGCATGTCAACGCTCTTGGCCATCTCGGCGACTACTTCTTTGCCCTGCTTCTTGGTGCAGACAAAGAGCACTTTCTTGCCGCTCTTGGCCATCTGCTTCAAGGCAGCGGCGGCCTCGTCGGCTTTGACGATGGTCTTCTGGAGGTCGATGACGTGAATGCCGTTGTGCTCCTTGAAGATATAAGGAGCCATTTTGGGATTCCATTTACGCTTGAGGTGGCCAAAGTGGCAACCAGCATCAAGCAGTTCTTCGAATTTGAGTTCGTTCATGTTTGTTTACTTTCCTTTTTGTTGTTAACCTTTTTGCCAATTCTTGAGTAGTCCTTTGGGCTATGTTTTTCGGCCGTCCTATGCAGCACGAAGTGGCAACATAGCGGAGCATCTTAAGAATTTGGATACTAAACTGTGTCCAGCTAAGAACACGCTTGCTCCCATACGGTCGCGAGCGTTTCTTTTAACGCTTGCTGAACTGGAAGCGCTTACGGGCTTTGGGCTGACCGCTCTTCTTACGCTCGACCATACGCGGGTCACGCATCAGGAAGCCTTCCTTCTTCAGGGCGGGACGATCCTCGATGTTGTTCTCGCAGAGAGCGCGGGCGATAGCCATACGCAGGGCCTGAGCCTGGCCGGTGATGCCGCCACCGTCGAGGTTGGCTTTGACATCCCATTTGCCTTCGGCGTTAGCCACGGCGAAAGCCTGGTTCACGATGTACTGCAGCGGACCGGTGGGGAAATACTCCTTGTAGTCGCGGCCGTTGACCTTGATCTCGCCATTGCCGAGGGTCATATAGACGCGGGCCACGGCGGTCTTTCTTCTACCAATGGTGTTGATTACTTCTGCCATATCTTATATTATCTTACTTCGTTAATGTTAATGGCTTTGGGGTTCTGACCCTGGTGGGGATGCTCGCTGCCGGCATAGATGTGGAGGTTGCGGTAGAGGGCATCGCCGAGGCGGTTCTTCGGAAGCATGCCACGGATGGCGTGCTCGAGGATACGCTCAGGGTGAGTGGCGCGCACCTTGGCAGGGGTGGTCTCACGCTGACCGCCGGGATAACCGGTGTAGCGCTGATAAATCTTGTCGGTCTCTTTCTTGCCGCTGAAGACAACCTTCTCGGCATTGATGATGATGACATTGTCGCCGCAGTCGACGTGCGGAGTGTAGCAGGGCTTGGTCTTGCCGCGCAGAATGTTGGCCACGCGGGTAGCCAGGCGACCTACGGTCTGTCCTTCGGCATCAACCAGCACCCATTCCTTCTGAACGGTCTGCTTGTTGGCTGATACGGTTTTGTAACTTAACGTACTCATTTTTTATTTTTACTAACGATGATGTTTTTTGTTCAAAACTATTCTTTTCTCCTCCGATTGCATCACATTTTGACCGCTGACGGATAATTGGCCTCCATGCTTATCAACCTGAGAACGTGCACCTTGAACGGGTAGACAAGGCACAACATCCCCATTTTTGGAGAGTGCAAAGTTACGAACATTTTTTTAACTGGCAAATTTTTTTTCAAAATCTTGAACATAGGAACCCGCAGAGTCGGGTACCTAAGGTGGTGGCGACGACGAACAGTTCGCCGCCCTCCTTCAATCCCAGCTGCCGTTGCAGGTCGGCAGCGGCCACAGGATGGTTGCGTGTGACTACATGTGCCTTGCCGTCGGGAATGACTTCGGTAACTCCTTTCTTGCTGAGTTTCAGTTCCTGCAGTACCTTGAAGCAGCGTCCAGGGAAGCCGTCGACGACATTGTCCGAGGTATAGAGGTGTGTGTTGCGTCCCAGCTTCTCCATACCGTACCAGCGGCAGATGCTGCGGTAGGGACCGGCTTTCATCATCGCCGCATCGGGTTCGTATAGGTAACACCCCATGGTTGTGCAGAGTTTTGGTTCGGCGGCGGATTCTTCGCTGCGGGTGAACGAGTGCCGTCCACACACTATCCGTGGCTCGCTTGTCGGCTCGCCGCAGACAAACAGTACCTCCTTGCATTCGCCTTCGCCAGCCACCACATGCACTTCTTCTACGCCCCCCAATTGCCTGCAGGCCATATCGATGTCAATCATCGGGCTTGCCTTGACCATAAGTCTCTGGCAGTGTGAGCGAAGCAGGTCCATGTGCTCCAAAATATTTGGCGTACAATCCTCGAACCCCGCCACCTTGCGGCCTCTGTTGTCTCGGCGCGCCGGGTCGACGAAAATAAGGTCGAAGTGCCCCGCCGTCGCCAACCATTCCATGCTGTCGGCGCAATGTACTGTGACATTGCCGATGCCCAATGCCTTGATGTTGTGCTCCATCAGGGCGCAGAGTTGTGGGTCGCGCTCCACATAGTCGACGTACTTGGCCACCTTTGCAAAAGCCATAGTGTCTATGCCCATGCCTCCGGTGAGGTCGGCCACACTTTCAACTCTCCACTTTCTGCTTTCCACTTTGTACTTCGCCGTTGCCTCCGACGACGACTGCTCGCGGTTGAGTCGGGGAGGGTAGAGGTAGTCTTGGCATTCCAGCAGCGACGGCCACTTTTCCCTTGCCGCACGCATTCCTTCAATCTGTTGCACCGCCACAGGCATGTCTATATCAGGATACCGCGCGGCACTCAGCAGCAACCGCGCGGTATCATCGTCGCAATGCTCCCTCGCGAATTCAAGGGTCTCCCGCTTCGCGAAATCTTGGAAATCTTGGAAATCGCCTGCCTCTTTCTTCTGCGTCATGGCAAATCTTGGAAATCTGATGAAATCTGTTTGGCTTGCACAACTATTGACAGTGGAAACGATTGGGTACTTTCATCATTCCATGTGCAAAATCGTCCTCATTGAAATTGATAAGCCAACCCAACGGCTTGTTCATCAGTTTCAGATAAGAACGCAGTTGCTTATAGTGTATGCTTGAAAGCTCATCTACCGACTTCAGTTCCAGTATTATTGTATTGTCAACTAGCAGGTCAAGGCGGTAGTCGGAATTAAGGGGTATACCTTTGTAATTTATCGTTACAGGTACCTGCGACTCAACCTTTATCTCCCGCATCTTCAACTCTTCAATCATGGCTTTTTCGTAGATTGACTCCAGAAGGCCCGGACCGAAGAAGTTGTAAACATCCATCGCTGCCCCGCGTATCTCGTAGGACAATGCGTCAAGATATTCCGTTGACATCATAGATTTTAAGGGATTTAAAAAGATTTACCCAACCCCCTGCGACAGAAATATAATTGGATTTTCAGGATTTTCAGGATTTCCGCCGCAGGCGGGGAGATATAATGTGTCAACGAGCTGACTAGTACACTCCTTGCTCGTGCAGTTTGGCGAGTCGGGCGACGACCATCGGGCGGTCTTCCTTGTAGGTGACGCCGAACCACTGGGCGGTGGTCTTCAGCACGGTCATCGTGGCGGTGCCGTTGTGGATGAAGGTGTTGACGGCGAAGGGGATATAATACTCCGACTTCAGCTCCGTGCCGTGCTCCTTCAGGAAGTCGACAAACAGTTTCTCGCTCTTTGCAAAGTAGTCGGGCGTGAAACCGAAAAGGTTCATGCTCACCGTGGCGTCGGCCGCTAGGGGGTGCATGCTTCCGTCGGCGTCCTTGTAGGCAATCTTGCCATCGAAATAGCCAATCGATGTGCGCTCGGTCATACCCACGAGCAGGCCGTCCTTGTCGGTCTCGCACACTCCGCGGCTCACGGTGCCGTTTTCACTCAGCGTGTTCTCCAGGCGGTAACCCACCATGCAGTATTTCCCTTCGCAACCCGCTACGGTCTCAAGGTGGCGCGCCATCACTTCGAAAGCGTCGCGACCGTAAAAGTCGTCGGCGTTGATGATTGCAAACGGCTCGTGGATGACATCCTTGGCCATCAGTATGGCGTGGTTGGTGCCCCAGGGTTTCTCGCGTCCCTCAGGAACGGTGAAGCCTGCAGGGAGTTTGTCGAGCTCCTGGTAGACATATTCCACCTGGATTCGGTTGCCATAGTGCTCGGCGTTGACGTGTTTCTGGAACTCCTCGGCGAACGAGTGGCGTATCACGAACACCGCTTTGCCGAAGCCGGCGCGGATAGCGTCGTTGACGCTGTAGTCGAGGATGGTCTCGCCGTTGGGACCCACTCCGTCCATCTGTTTCAATCCACCATAGCGGCTGCCCATTCCCGCAGCCAGAACAAGTAATGTTGGTTTCATATTATCTCTTTTTTTTGAAGTATTCTTTCATCAATGCCGAGCACTCGTCGGCCAGCACTCCGCTGGTCACCTCTGTCTTGGGATGCAGCATGCCGTTCCCTAGCATGCTATATCCCCGCTTGGGGTCTTTGGCGCCGTACACTATGCGACCCACCTGCGTCCATCCCGCCGCTCCTGCGCACATCGGGCAGGGCTCTACGGTGACATACAGCGTGCAGTCGGTCAGGTATTTGGCCCCAAGATGCTCCGCTGCCGCCGTGAAGGCAAGCATCTCGGCGTGCGCCGTCACGTCGTTCAGCCGTTCTGTCTGGTTGTGGGCGCGGGCGACAATGCTGCCCCCGGCCACTATCACCGCTCCTATGGGTACCTCGTCCTCCTCGGCGGCGGCGCGAGCTTCGCGCAGGGCAGCCTCCATATAGTATTCGTCAGGATTTTCCAGTATGCCCATCGTTTCTACTATTCTTGGTGGAACATCGTTGTGTCGGCAGCCTCGAAGTGCGCCTTGGTCTCCATCACCGTCAGCCTTCCCTCGCGCATGAAACTCTCCTTGCTGGGCAGCAAACTTTTACCCACGGGCATGTACTCGTGTATTACTTTCCATTCGGTATGTGGAGTCTTGTGCAGGGGCTCCTCGCTTATCTCGTCTGTCTCCACTATCACCGACATCAGGCCCGACGGCTCGAAGAAGTAGTAGCGGGCGTACGTCCTCGGCAACTCCACTTTCACGCCTACCATCCCGTCGCGACCCATCACCTTCGCGGGCCCTTTGTAGGTGATTTCGGCTCCCTGTGCGCGCCAGTTGTAGAGCGGTCCGCGGAAGTCGTAGCCATAGAATATGTCATAGAAAGCCAGCGACGAGGTGTCCTCCCATTTCCGCCGTTCTTCGTTGTATGTGCGGTAGTGGTCTTTGCCGTTGCTGCAGAGGCCTGTCTGCAACGTCTTGCCGTACCACACCTCCACCCGTTGTCTCTGCGGCGGCAAATACCACCTTTTCATCACGAAGGTGTCGGTGCTACCCTGCGTGGTCACCGAGGTCTCCATCACCAGCATGCTGTCCGCCGGCCATCGGTCGTTGCCCAGCAGCTCCAGGTATCGGTCCACTATCATGGCCGCTGTGTCGACTGCTTGTGTCCGTGCCGTCAGGGCCAGGCTCAGCAGGGCTATCAATGTCAGTGTGCGTCTCATAGCTTTCTTTGGTTAGAATTTCTGAAATGGGAAGCGCAACGCCGGTTCTGTCTTGCGGCTCGTAATGCGTATCGTCGCCTCTATGCCCAGCTGTGCTGCTATTCGTTGCAGCCGTTCTTCGGCATCGTCGCTCAGGGCAATGGCTTGCAGTTCCTCGAAGGTCACCTCGCGCTTGGCCATGCGCCCCACATCGGCGTAGTTGCCCGAGAAGCGCTTGTCAAACATCGGCGCGTTCACCCACACCGAGTCCTTCGTGGCCATTGCGCGCCCCAACTCGATGAGTTTGTTCACCGACACCCACATCACGCTGTCTTTGGCCATCCTCAGCTGCCCGTTGGTGCTCACTCCGGCTATCGTGGCCGTGAAGTTCACCACTGTGTACATCGGCGGCATCGCTATCGCCGTAGTGTCGCCCATGGGCGAAATGGCTGTTGGCTCCGTCGCCACCTCGCTGTCGGCAGTATTGCGACTGCCGTGACATCCCGTCAGCACCACAGCCGCGAGTATCGCCATAAACCATCTGTATGTCGTTCTGCTTCTCATCCTTATTGCCGTTCTTCAACTTCTTTCAGGTGCTTCTTCAGGGTATCGCTTTTCGGGTCGAGTTTCACGGCCTTGCGCAGGTAGGGCAATGCCTCGCCGTCGCGCCCCATTAGGTGCAGTATCCAGCCGTAGGTGTCGAGGCTGTTGGCGTTGTCGGGCTCTGCCTCAATGGTTCTGCGACTCATCTCCAACGCCTTCTCGAGGTTGAGGTTCTGTTCCGACAGGTAGTAGGCATAGTTGTTCATCATGCCCCAGTCGTTAGGTTGCAGCGCCAGGTAGCGGTCGAAGGCCTTCCAAGCCTTGCTGTACTGTTCCGTGCGGTAGTAGCTCTCGGCCATCAGCCCCGTGCATTCTGCCTCCAGGTACCCCTTCTGGTAACCCCATTTTGCGGTTTTCTCCAACTTCTCTATCGCCGTGCGGTAGTCGTCGCGACGCACTGCGCACAGCGCCTGCATATAGCACGGCAGCGTCTTCATCGGGAAAAGCCTCTCGGCACGCGCGGCGTAGTTCTCAAGGTCGCCTTCGCGGAGGCTGTCGTTGGCCAGGCATATCAGCAACCCTTCCCATACCTCGTACCTGCTGCTGTCCTGCCGCAGGGCTTTCTCTATCTGTACCGCAGCCTCGGGATAGCGCTGCTGGCGCATCAGGGCGTCGCCGTACACCAGCGCGAATTGTGGCTCGTCCCCGCAGTCGTCTTTTATTATGTCGAGCAGTCGGAAGCCCACGCCTCGCTTTGCATCGTAGAACTCGTCGTTGCTGTAGAACGAGGCAAGAAGCTGTATCTTTGTCTTGCAGTCGAGTTTCCCGTTCCTGAAGGCTGCCTCCATCTCTTTGTCGGCCTCTGCCGTTTGTCCTGTCTGCTTGTAGTATTCGGCCAGTTGCAGGTGTATGTATTCGTCCTCGGGATCTGCCGCCAGTATGCGGTCGTAGTATTGCTTGGCTTTCTTGTATTTCCCCTGACTCATGTACCCCTCTGCGGCAATGGCTTGGTAGCGCTTCTCCTGCGGCATTGCAGCCGCCAGTTTCTCCACCTCTTTCAAGGCTTTGTCGGGCTTGCCCGCCGCCGCCCACAGGCGCTGCTTCTGCAGCGATATCGGCTCCGTCACACCTGTCATCCGCTCCACTCTGTCCAGCGCCTCCACAGCCGCCGCCAGGTCGCCGGCCTCTATGTTGGCGTTCGACAGTTCGTAGTAATGCTCCAATACCTTGGGCTCCGCAGCCACCAGTTTTTCCAGTGTGGCCACACGTCCCTTTGCGTCGCCCTGCCTCTGCTGCGCTTCGGCGAGCGCCATCAGGTACCATTTGTTCCCCTCCTCAAACCCTACGGCACGCCGCAGGCAAGCCACAGCGCTGTCCGTCCATCCTCTCATCATCACCTGCCGTCCGAGCCCGTACCACGCAGCCGCGCATTGCGGTTCGTCTTTTGTCAGCTCGGCGTAGGCCTTCATCGCCTCCTCGTTCCGCCCGCTCTCCTGTAGCGCCACAGCGTCAATCACCCGCCCCTCGGTCTTCAGCGCCTCCTCAGTCGTCTCCTTTATCGGCTGGCGCACATACCGCCCGTCGGCCACACTCGCCTTCTTCTCTCCTCCGCATCCGGCCGCCAGCATTGCCGCCAACGCTATCGCTATATATCTCGTATACCTCATCGCTCTTAATTCTATTATATTATTTTTCCTAAAACGCCGCAACCCCCGTTTTATTGTGCCGCCCTGCGAAAAAACAACCCCTCACCCCTAAGGCACCTTTAAGGCACCTCTAAGGCACCCCTAAGGCACCCCTAAGTCTCACCTAAGTCTCACTTCCGGCCCCCTTCCCCCGTTTCGTTAAAAAACTTAAAAACGAAAAAAAATCTTGCCGTATGAAAAAAAATGACTATATTTGCATTTGAAAACGATACTGAAAAAATGCCCTCTTGCGGCTTGAAAAAGTTGTAAAAGTGTACTTTAGATTAAAAACAAGAAAGAAAACAATTTATTAATCATCAAAATTCAAATCACAATGAAAAAAGTTTTAATGGTTTTAGGTCTCGCTCTGTGCGCCTCCTTCGCCTCGGCCCAGACCTGCGATTTCAGCCAGACCGCTGAAAAAGCGAAGCTGCACAAGACTGGTGCCCCCAACATCGTTGAGCGCCCCGTCAACTACAAGGCTTCCATCTTCACCAAGGACACCGTCCTCTTCAGCACCACCTTCTCGGCTACTGATTGGGGCACCGTCGTGACCCCTGGCACCATCGGTACCGATGTGGTCATCAATGGCACCACCTTCCTGGCTCACGGTCAGACCAGTGATCTTCAGAGCTGGGTCCGTGTTCCCGACACCGCCGCCTTCTTCGATCAGAACAACGCAATTTGGGGTACCACCTACGCTTCCTATAGCGGATGGTTCCGCTTTGTTGCAAACTACATTGGCCCCAACTACATCGAGAACCAGGATGGTTTCGCCTTCATGTGGCTGAACCGTCAGCCTGGCTCGGGCGTCCACAACGCCTACATGCAGTTCCCCGCCACTACCCGTCCTACCGATGTCGAAATCGTTGACGTCCGCTTCTGGCAGGTCTACTCCAACTACTACGATCAGTGCTTTATCGACTATCAGGTCAACGGTCAGTGGAAGACCCGCGAAATCAACGTCGACGGTGTCGATGTCGCCATCAACGACGACCTCCTCGGCAACTACAGCTACACCATGCCCCTCGAGCTCGCCTCGCAGGCCACCATCACTGTCCGTCTCCGCTACTATTCCGATGGTACCAGCGGCTCCGTCTACGGTTACTGCTGGGCAGTCGATAACTTCCGCATCGTCGGTGGTTCCGCCAACCGTTGGTTCTCCAACGCCCAGCACTTCGCCGATGGTTTCTATGGCACCATGCCCCAGGGTATGAGCATTCCTATCTCCTGGTACGGTGAGGTCGTCAACAACGGCGCCAACACCCGCTCCGGCATCAACCTCAGCCTCCAGCACATCGATGGCAACGGCATCAGCACCCCCATCGTCAATGCCGAGCAGACCAGCCTCGCCCCCGACGCCACCGTTCTCAACTACTGGATTGTTGACGAGCGCGGCTTCCTCACCGGCGAGCTCCAGAACCGTCCCACCACCGGTACCGTCTACACCGCTGGCGACCTCGGTGGTTCGCACGTAGGCTGCTGGTGGTATTCCGACAACTACGGTGCCAACAACATCACCGCCACCGCCAACTACACCCTCCAGGGTCTGCCCGTGACCACTCTCGGTCAGCAGGCTTTCGCTGCCACCGCCACCTCCACCGGTGCTGACGACATCGCTTGGGACACCGTCTCCTACCAGGTTGTTGGTGAGACCGGCGGCGACGCAGGCCTCTCCCTCGCCGGCTATCGTTGGGCTAAGGATAATGGTATCATCCCCTCCAACTCCCTCTACGCCTTCGGCTTCACCGAGGATGGCAACTATGTCACCGACGACTGCCCCCGCGTGAGCTCCAACGGTTACTCCGTCCTGCTCCGCTACACCACCGGTAACACCATCCCCACCGACGCCAATGGCAATCCTTGGGTCTTCCGCGGCTTGGAGCTCGTCCCCCAGACCGTCGACGCTGTTAGCGATATCGAAGGCAACCATATTCTTCCTCTCATGTGGGAAGCTCACGACACCGCCAGCCACCTGCCCCTCTACGATGTCACCACTGGTTTCAACACCCTCGAGCCCTATGAAGTCACTGAAGACGACGTCAACATGCTCGCCACCGGCCGTCTTGCCCCGAGCGATGAATACAATGCCGTCAACCTCCAGTTCTTCAATCAGCCCGTCCTGAAACCCAACACCAGCTACTACCTCGGCTACGAGCTCGTCGGCGACGGTAAGTTCGGTGTTGCCAAACAGCAGTACGTCTACCGCAACGATGAGAACACTGGCAACGTGGCCTACTACAACGATGACGATCCCGAAGTCGCCAACGGCTACAACCAGTTCCCCATCAACGACTATGACATCTATTCCTACGATCCGGGTGCCGGTGGATACATCGCTGGCTGGAACAGCGAATACGCTCCCATGATCCGTCCCATCGTTGGACCTCGCATGTCTCTGACCGAGTTCCACATCAACGCCACCTGCGGCGATGGTGTCGAGATTGAGAACGAAGAGTACAACAGCATCTGCGGTAGCTATGCCATTGCCTACCAGGGCGGTGCCGCTACCATCTACGTCATCCCCGAAGGTCAGTACACCGAAGGTTCTGAAGGTGCCTACAAACTCAGCACCCTCATGATTGACAGTGTGACCATCGACCCCACTGAGGACTACAACGACTTCGTTATCTCCGAAGGCAACTACAACGTCTACAACGCCGACAGCAGCCAGCTCCTGCTCCGCCGTACCTACTATGCCATCACCTTCACCAGCGTTGGTGGCAACCACAACATCGAAGCCCGCGCTACCTTCCAGAACTGGCAGCCCATCGGTATCGATCCCGCCGCCCTCAATGTCAGCCTCGGCCTCCAGCCCAACCCCGCCACCAGCAGCGTGAAGCTCAACATCAGCGGTGTCACCGGCATGGTCAACTGCAGCATCATCGACATGAGCGGCCGCATTGTCTACAACGCCAACGTCAATGCTGAACAGCAGCAGGTCATCGACCTCAGCAACGTCGCCGCCGGCGCCTACTTCGTCCGCGTCACCAACGACAACTTCAGCAAAGTCGAGAAACTCATCGTCCGCTAATCCAATTTAGCACGATAACAAAAAAGGCACCCAATCGGGTGCCTTTTTTGTTGTGCAGTTATGCGAATAGATATAATAGCTATTGTCTTATCTCCTCAACTCTTCAACTCTTTCCCTCTTCAGCTCTTTCCCTCCTACAGCACATTCCCCAGCTGCTCCTTAATCTTCTCCAACTCATCCTTCATCCCCACCACCAGCTTCTGTATCTCCACGTGGTTTGCCTTCGAACCCGTGGTGTTGATCTCGCGTCCCATCTCCTGCGCCACAAACCCCAGCTTCTTCCCGCATGAAGGCTCCTCGGCCATCGTCTGGCGGAAATAGTCGATATGCTTCTGTAGGCGCACCTTCTCCTCCGTGATGTCCAACTTCTCCAGATAATATATAAGCTCCTGCTCGAAACGATTCTGGTCAACCTCCTTCACAGCAGGGTCGGCCAGCCAACGGCGCAAACGCTCCTTCGCGGTATCTATCCTCTCTGCCTCATACGGCGGTATCTGACCCAGCATCTGCTCGATAAGGTTCACGTGTATATGGAAATCCTTTTCCAATACATCGCCCTCGTGCTTGCGGAACTGGTCGGTGAGGTCGATGGCGCGCTCTATGTCGCCCTGCAGCATCTCCCAGTCGGCATCCGACACCTCACTATCGGCAGCGCTGTTCCAAATGTCGTTCATTGATGCCAGCATATTGAATAGCGCTGGATGGCTGTCGAGGCTGATGGCCGCGAGGTCGTCGGCCACGGGGTATAGCGCCTTGAAGCGCGCCACCAGTAGTTCGCGGTTGAAGCTGGCTGCGGTGGCGGTATTGCTCTCCTCGCTCATGAAAAACTCCACTTTGCCGCGCTCCAACCTTCCCAGCATGGCGCGGATATCCAACTCGTGGGCACGGTAGGCAGTGGGCACTTTGACGATAAGGTCGAGCTGCTTGCTGTTGAGAGTCTTTATCTCTATGTTCACTTTCCTGTCGCTCAAGGTACTCTGCACCTTGGCGTAGCCTGTCATTGATTTCATATTGTTATTGTATTAGTTTCTCGAATGCTGGTGTTGTGTAGGTCTTCAGCGTACCGTTGTCGTCATAGATGAACATCACGGCGTCGGTACCGGGCCCCTCGGGGTGTGCTGCTATAAACTCTTTGGCCTTTTCGAGCCCCATAACCATATATGCTGTGGCCATAGCGTCGGCCAGCCATGCGCTGCCCTCCACCACTGAGGCGCTTAGGAGCGAGTGCTCCACCGGCCGCCCTGTGGCGGGATTGATAGTGTGGGAATAGCGCACGCCGTCGCGCTCATAGTATTTGCGGTAGCTGCCCGATGTCACCACCGAAGCGTCGCGCAAGGCTATGGCCGTCTGCACCTCGGGGGCGCTGGCGGAGTCGACCGATGGACGCTCGATGCCCACACGCCAGGGGCTGCCGTCGGGCTTGGCGCCGCGGCCTATAACCTCGCCGCCGAGGTCTATGAGGTAACTCTCTATGCCGAGACTGTCGAGCATGGCGGCAATAAGGTCTACTGCATAGCCTTGTGCTATGGCGTTGAAGTCAAGTTCGGTGTCTGGGTTCTCCTTCGCAAGGCGGCCGTCGACTATATTTATGCTGGAATGGGCGGCGACCATCAGGGCTGCCATCGCCTTGTCGTCGGGCTCTTTCCGCTGCTTGAAACTGAAACCCCACGCCTGCACTATGCGTCCCACACGGACGTCGAAAGCCCCTCCGCTATATTCATATATATATAATGAATAGCGGAGCATGCTGTCGAGCACCGCATCGAGGCTGTCGGTAGTGTTGGCATTGAGCTGCCGCAGCAGCGAACTGTCGACCCACAGCGATGCTGAGAGGTCGAAAGCATGGAGCAGCGAGTCGACCTGTGGCTGCAGGTTACGCTGTTGCGCGTCGTAGTACTGTACGCTGTAATATGTCCCCTGCGCCTCGCCGTATAGCTGTATGGGTTTCTCGGTCCTTTGACAGGAACATGCTACAATCAGCAGTGCGGTTACAAAAAAGCGTCCGGCACGATGGTGCCGAACGCTTATGTGTTTACTGATAGTCATTATTTGCTGACGATGAGTTTGCGGGTGGCGTGGTTGCCGTCGGCAGTGGCTATGCGCATCGTGTAGGCGCCGCCGGCGAGGTTGCCGAGGTCAAGCTGCACGGTGTTGCCGCCGTTGTTGTTCACCAGCACCTGCTGGCCGATGGCGTTGTAGATGACCACCTGGCTGATGGCCTCGCCGCAGCTGATGTTGACTATGCGGTTGGCGGGGTTGGGGTAGATGTTCACGTCAACACCCTCGGCATCGTCGATACCCACATTGGTGAAGGTGACGGTAAGCCAGTTGTCGGCGGGGCAGTTCTGGTTGTTGACTTTGCTGACGAGGTGCACGTTGATGTTTCCTCCATTGCCGCCGTCGCTGACGGTGATGGTGCTGTCGGTACCGGCATCCACATTGTCCTTATACCATTGGAACTTCACGTTGGGAGTCGTGGTGGTAGCACGCAGTACGGTGCTCTCGCCGGGTTTGAGCATCCAGTCGCCTTCGATGGCTACGGTGGGCGTATAGTGGAGGGTGAGCTGGAGGTGGCCGTAGAAGGGGCAGCCTTCCTCATTGACAGTGTCGGTCATCACCTTGCGGAAGTCTTTCGACTGGAAGAAGGTGGTGTCGGCGAAGGCCCAGTAGAAGGAGTCGCAGGCTGTTGCCACAGTGTCGATGTTGGAACTGTGGTTGATGGTGAGGTTGAGGATACCAATCGAGTCGTAGCAGCGGTTGGGGTCCGAGTAGATGGTGCTGTGGTTCTCATAAATCAGCACATAGCCGTTGGTGTCGGAGGTAAACTCGGGCGAGGAGGTCTTGCCGACCTTGAAGGTGTACTTGTCGCAAGCCACCACAACGGTGGTGTCAGTGCTGCGGTAGCGCTGCTGAGGCTCCACGATGACGAGCGGCAGGGTCAGCAGGGTGATGCAGCCAGTGTTGGGGTTCTTGATGTAGAGGTTGTGGTCGGGGAAGAGGGTGTCGGTGTAGGTGGTGTCGGTGACGTACACGCCCGACTCAGTGAAGGTGGCCTTGTCGTTTGCACCAAAGCCCTGTCCGTTGCGCTGACCGCCGAAGTCGAAGGTGTAGGTGGCGCAGCGTGTCACGGTATCCAGGATTCTGTTGTTGACGGTGAAGGCGAGGTTGAGGTGGTAGTTGGTGGTGCAGGCTTTGTTGTTGACAGTGGTGACAATGGAGGTGTCATAGACGCCGGCGGCGGTCACCTGACGGTTGGCCCAACTGTAGGAATTGCCGCAGTAGGCGGTGTCGATGCTGTCATATTCCACGTGGGTGAAGGAGGTGATGCGGATGGAACCGATACTGTCGCAGCCGTTGACGGTTTGCACGGTGTCGGTGTGCACCACGTTGGAGTCGGAGTAGGTCTGATCACCCCAGGTGAAGTAGCAGCCGGCCTCGACGTCGCGGACAGCGGGGTTGGCGTTGTAATAAACGGGGTTGACAGTGAGGATAAGGCTGTCGGTGGTGATGCACCTGCCGCTCATGGTGGTGTCGCGGGCAACGTAGGTGCCAGAGGTGGTGCGGCTCACGCCGTGGAAGGTGTAGGGTCCGCAGTTGGTGACGTTAAGCTCGTTGAGAACACGGTATGAGAGATTGACCTTAACTCTATAGATACTGTCGCATTTGCCTATTTTGGTCTTGAACTTGTATGTCTTGACGGTGTCAACGGTGATGGTATAGCCGTTCCAACGGTAACTGCAGCCCTCGGCATCGTATTCCTCGTAGGCCGAGAACGAGTGGCCTATGCGGATGTTGACGACATCGTGGCGCTGGCAGCCCTCGGTGGTGGTGTATGTCGAGTCGAAAGCAACGGATTCGGTCAGCAACTCGCCCCAAGGAGCCCTGAACTTGTCGCACACCGTGGTGTCGATGTTCGAGGAGTCGGCGCCGAGGACGGTCAGGTTGACTCTGACAATGCTGTCGCAGAGACCGTTCTGGCCGGGAATGATGCCGATGTGCTCACCGGAGGTCTTCCAGATGGTGCTGTCGTTCCAGTAGTAGACACAGTTGACGGTGTCGTAAACCTGAGTAGTGTCGCCCGAAGCGGCGCGGACAGTGAGGTCGAGGACGTAGATGGCTGTGTCGGAAATAACCAGTACGGTGGTGTCGCTAGTGTAGGTCACCGAGTCAACGGCCCAGGTGTATGGTCCGCAGGAAACCTGACTGGTTGTCACGAAAGGACGGTCGGCAGCCTGACCGAAGGCGATGGGCAAGCATACAACAGCCATTAACAGACTCAATAATACTTTTTTCATCTTTTTAGTTTGTATTTATTGTTATTATTATCTTTATAATAACCTGCCATTTAGCAGGTTGTGCATTCTCGCCCCTGCAAATTGGGGGTCAAGAACAACATGCAAAGATAACACTTTTTTTTATTATGGAAACAAATTTGTTGAAAAAAGTGTTATTTTTTATTTTGAAAGGGGAGGGGCTAACGTGCCAGAACGAGTTCGGCGATGTTCTCCACATGCTGTGTGTGGGGGAACATGTCGACAGGCTGTATGCAGCGCACGTCGTAGCGCGCGACAAGCATCTGCAGGTCGCGGGCCTGGGTGGCGGGGTTGCAGCTTACGTATACAATCTTCCTCGGAGCCATCTCGAGCAGCTGGGCCACCACCTTGTCGTGCATGCCCGCACGTGGCGGGTCGGTGACCACTACGTCGGGTCTGCCGTTCTCGGCCACAAATTCTGGCGTCAGTACCTTGGCCATGTCGCCGGCATAGAACACCGTGTTGCCTAAACCGTTGCGCTCGGCGTTGCGGCGGGCGTCGGCGATGGCTTCCTCGACATATTCGATACCCACCACCTTCTTGGCGTGGCGCACCAGGAATAGGGCAATGGTACCGGTACCAGTGTAGAGGTCGTAGAGGGTGTCGTCGGGCTGCAGGTCGGCAAGGTCGGCCACGAAGCTGTAGAGCCGCTGCGCTTGCGCCGAATTGGTCTGATAGAACGACTTGGGATTGACGATGAAGCTTAGTGCGGGGTCGTCGCGCCAGCCCTCCATGCGCTCCTCGATATGGTCGGCACCGCAGTAGGTGTGCACCTCGAGGTCGGAGTAGGAGTCGTTCATCTTGGTGTTGACGATGTATTGCAGCGATGTAATCTGCGGGAAGCGCTCGCGCAGCATGTCGAGCAGCGGGAAGAGGCGCGCCGTGTTGTCCTCGGCCACGATGACCATCACCATCCAGTCGCCTGTCGAGCTGTTGCGCAGCACCAGGTTGCGCAGGAAACCCGTGTGATTACGGATGTCGTAGCACGACAGACCGTGCTCTAGGGCGTAATCTCTCACCGCCAACCTTATCGCGTTGCTGGGGTCGGCCTGCAGGGCGCAGTGCTCTATGGGCAGCACCTTGTCGAACAGTTGCGGTATGTGGAAGCCCAGAGCGCCCCACTCGTCGTCGCGCCGAGCCATGGGGTCGTCCATCCAGGCGCGGTTCGAGAAGGTGAATTCCAGCTTGTTGCGATAGTAGTATATGTTCTCCGAGCCACAGATGGGCCTCATGCCCGAGCAGTCGACATTGCCCAGCCGTTCAAGGTTGTCGCGCACCTGCCGCTGCTTGGCCTGCAGCTGAGCTTCATAACTCATTGTCTGCCACTTGCAGCCGCCGCACACACCGAAGTGGGGGCATACGGGCTCCACCCTCAGGGGCGACATGCGGTGGAAGCGCACCGCACGGCCCTCGGCGAAGTTCTTTTTCTTCTTGTAGAGTTGTATGTCGACAACGTCGCCTGGCACCACGAAGGGCACGAAGACCACAAGTCCGTCGACCTTGGCAACGGCCATCCCCTCGGCGCCGGCGTCGAGGATCTCTATCTGTTCCAGCAGGGGCAGTTCTCTGTTTCTGCGACTCATATCCGTTATCTGTTTAAACAAAAAAAAGAAGTATCTTACGGTACTTCTTTCGTTTAGCAAAGCCGTTGCATTTTAGCGCTCGTCCGAGACGGTCAGTCTTTTTCTGCCTTTGCGGCGGCGGGCGGCCAGCACTTTCCTACCGTTGGCGGTGGACATTCTCTTGCGGAAACCGTGCTTGTTGGCTCTTTTTCTCAGCGAGGGTTGGAATGTTCTCTTCATTTTATCTTGTTGTTTTTTGTTATCTTACGAGAGGTTAGCACACATTTTTACCTCAAATTTGGAAGTGCAAAAGTACACATTTTTTTCAATATACAGACAAAAAATTGTTGAAAAATATTATTGGGTTAATATAAGCCGCTGTGTTTTAGTGAATAAGGCGATGCAAATAAATTCTTTTTTCTCTATGTGAAAAAATATTTGTACTTTTGCACTTCCAATTGGCAATTTAAAAAGTTGTTAATTGAGTGCATTGCAATAAGAAAAAGATATGGACAAGAAACAATTCGTGGAGAAAATGGGCAACCCCGTGAAGTTCACCTCGCAGGAGCGCGGGTGGCTGAGGGCTGTGCAGGCCAAGTATCCATATTCTTCTGTTATCAATGTGCTTACGCTGTTGGCCGACAGCGCCTTCCATTTCGACACCCCCGAGGAGCGCCGCATCGCCATGCTTTCGATGTGCAACAACAAGTCCCTCGGTGCCATGCTCGACAAGGCTGTGGCCACCGTCGAGGAGCCTACCTTCGACGTGCTCAGCGAGATAAACACCTTCCAGGAGGTCTCCTTCAAGACCGCTCCCAAGAGTGTCATTTTGTCCAATTTCCTCCAAGTCGGCCCCTCCGAGGAGATGAAAAAGGCCCAGTCCGAGCCCCCGGCACCCGAGGTCAACGACAAAAAAAGCCTTCAGGCCGACTCCTCCCTCGGCACTGAGACTCTTGCAGTTATACTCGAAAAGCAGGGCAAGTACGACAAGGCCCTGGCCATTTATAAAAATTTAATGGCTCAGAATCCCGAAAAAAGTAGTACTTTTGCACCCCGAATTGAACGTTTGGAAACATTAATAAACAGTAAATAACTTAGTAAAGAAAAAGATGTACACGTTTATCGTAATCCTGATTATCGTAGTCTGCGTATTGCTTGCGCTGGTAGTATTGGTCCAGAACTCCAAAGGTGGTGGCCTCGCCGCCAATTTCTCGGCTCCCACACAGGTGCTCGGCGCCCGTCAGTCGGCCGACTTCATAGAGAAGGCTACCTGGTGGCTCGCTGCCATACTTATAGTCCTCAGCCTTGCCGCCCCTGTGGCCAAGAAGATCCAGACCGGTGGCTCTGAGACTGGTACCCAGGTGACCACCGCAGTCGAGGTCCCCGTCCAGCAGAACGCCGCCCCCACAACCACTCCCGTAGCCGAATAAGCAGTGGCTACGCACGGCGTAGAACAATCGGTAACCCAACTTATACTCTCCCGCTTCCCGCACAATCCTACCGACGGGCAGCGGGAGGCTTGCGCTTTGATGGCGCGTTTCCTCTATGACTCCGACCCCCGGTCGGCATTCCTGCTGCGCGGCTACGCAGGCACCGGCAAGACGTCCCTCGTCTCGGCACTCATACGCACCCTGCCGCAGCTGCGTGTCAACTCGCTCCTGCTGGCACCTACGGGCCGCGCCGCCAAGGTGCTCTCGGGCTACAGCGGCCGCCAGGCTTTCACCATCCACAAGAAGATCTACATGACGGCCACCGACGCCACAGGCCAGATGCGCACCATGCGCGCCGTCAACAAGCATAGCCACACCCTCTTCATCGTTGACGAGGCATCGATGATAGGCATCGAGCCTACCTCCTCGCGTCATAGTCTTCTCGAGGACCTGGTGGAATATGTCTACAGCGGCAACCACTGCCGCCTGATGCTCATCGGCGACACCGCCCAGCTGCCACCCGTGGGCCAAAGCGAGAGTCCCGCCCTCGACGCCGCCTACCTCAAGGCCTCCTTCGGCCTCAACCTCCTCTCGCAGGAACTCACCGAGGTGGTGCGCCAGCAGAGTCTCTCGGGCATCCTCGCCAACGCCACGGCCCTCCGCGGCCAGATAGCCGACATGCAGATGGCCGACGAGGCACAGCTCCCGCTCTTCGACACTGCCGACGACGTGGTGAACCTCAACGGTCAGGACCTCATGGAGGTGCTCAACCGCGAATACTCTGGCGATGGCCTCGAGGATGTCGTCGTCGTCACCCGTAGCAACAAGCGCGCCAACCTCTTCAACCAGGGCATCCGCGCCAGCGTCCTCTTCCGCGAGGAGGAGGTCAATGCCGGCGACTACCTCATGGTGGTCAAGAACAACTACTTCTGGCTCGACAGCGACAGCACCATAGGCTTCATCGCCAATGGCGACATCGTCGAGGTGCTCAGCGTGCGCCACGTGCAAGAGCTCTACGGCTTCCGCTTCGCCGACGCCACGCTGCGTTTCGTCGACTACCCCGACGAGCAGCCCCTCGACTGCAAGATTATGCTCTCGACGCTCTACAGCGAGTCGCCATCGCTCACCGCCGACGAGCAGGAACGCCTCTACACCACGGTGATGGAGGACTATGCCGACCTGCCGCACAAGGCCGACCGTCTGCGCGAGCTGCGCCAGAACCCCTACTATAACGCCTTGCAGGTCAAGTTCTCCTATGCCCTCACATGCCACAAGACACAGGGCGGACAGTGGCGTACGGTAATTATAGACCAGGGCTTCCTTCCGCCCGACCAGCGCCTCGACCGCGACTACCTGCGCTGGCTCTACACCGCTTTCACGCGCGCCACCGGTCGAGTGTATCTCCTCGGTTTCGACGAGCGCTTCTACGCATAAAAAAGAATTAGATGGCTTTGACGGGATTGGCGTACATCTCGAGGAGTATGCGCCGTGCGTCGGGGTGGGGCAGTGCGTCGGCACGTGCCGCGAGGGTGTCGACGGTGCGCTGGGTGTAGCGGCCACGCCGTGTGCGGCCGTTGAGCATGTCGTAGGCGGCATAGTTGGTGGGCATCAGGCGGTAGCCGTCGCGTATGCGGCGGTCGAGCACGCGCGCCACATGCGTGGTGAGCTCCTCGCCTTCGGCAGGGACCAGTTCGTGTTGTGTCAGTGGACGCCCTATCTCCATGTGTACATGGCCTTTGTGGCCTATGATACCGGTGACTACGCTCTTCAGGTCCTCGTCGGGGGCTTTCTGATAGGCTCCGTTGCGGCTCTGCAGCAGCTCGGTGGCCTTCATGGCGTCGCAGGGGTCCCACTCATAGCTTATGCTTATAGGCACCAGATGCAGGTCGCGCAGGGTCTGCTGTGGGTCGCCTTTGCCGCCGAGGGTGAGCATCTTGAGCATGGCGGGTGCCGTGGCGTCGATGCCGTCCTTGGCGCGTCCGTTGCGCTGGGCTATCCACACCGACTGGCGACAGTCGACGACGAGGTGGTTGAGGTAGTCGGAGAGGTGCTGCAGGCTGTTGTAGAAAGCCCTCGGCGTGCCGCCACGCTCCATGCGTATCAGTTTGTTGCTGCGGAAGAGCACCTCCATGATGGGGATGCTCAGCAGGTTCTGCCCGAAGACTATGTGCGAGGTGTCGCCGCGGTGCTCTATGAGCAGGTGCTGCAGGAGGAAGGCGTCGAGGGTGATGTCGCGATGGTTGGAGACGAAGAGGTAGGGCTGGCCGCGGCGCAGGTGGTGCAGGCCGTGGTGGGTGAACCCCTCGGTGGTCTCGCTGATGATGCGGCGTATGGCGTCGTTCATCACCGTGGCCTGGAATTGGTGGATGTTCTGTATGGTGAGTATGCGTGCGCGGGCCTCGTCGATGTCTATGTTGGGATAGATGAAGCGCACCATCTGTGGGAAGAGGTCCCACTCGGTGATATGCCGCATGGCGCCGGGGATCTCGGCGTCGTTGTAGGGACGTATGTCGTCGAAGGAGTCCATTCAGAGTACAGTCTCAATCAGGTGTTGCATCTCCTGCCTGGGGTCGGCGTCCTTGTAGAGGATGCGGTAGACGGCTTCGGCTATGGGTATGCGGTCGGTGCTGCCGTTGCTTTTGGCTATGCGGTGCATGTTGCGCACCGAATAGTAGCCCTCGGCAATGCTGCCTGTGCGTGCGAAGACCTCCTCGGGCTTCTCGCCGCGAGCCACGGCCTCGCCGAGGGCGCGGTTGCGGCTGTGGCGCGACCAGCAGGTGACTGTCAGGTCGCCGAGGTAGCAGTTGTCCAGGATGTTGCGGCTCGGGAGCGGGAGGTTCTTCTCCAACAGGTGACTCATCTCGCGGATGGCGCCGGCGGTGAGCACGGCGTTGAGGTTGTCGCCGTAGCCCAGGCCGCTGCCTATGCCCGCGGCGATAGCGTAGATGTTCTTGGCGAGGCCGCAGCGTTCCACGCCGTCGATGTCGGTGCTTACCGAAGTGATGATATAGTGGCTGCGCAGACGGTCGGCCACTTCGCGGGCGAAGGCCTCGTTGCGCGAGGCGGCGGTGAGGTAGGTGGGCATGCCGTGGGCCACCTCCTCGGCGTGGCTGGGACCGCTGACGACGCAGATGTCGTCGGGCTGCACGCCCAAGGTCTGCTCCACATATTGCGAGATGCTCATGCAGCAGTCGGGCAGCGTGCCCTTTACCGCCGAGATGATGCGGTGGTTCTTGAGCGCCTCGGGGGGCAGCTTCGAAAGCACACGGTCGATATAGGCCGAGGGTACGGCAAGCAGCAGTTCGTCGCTGGCCTCCACCACGGCCTGCAGGTCGTCGCTGACCCACAGACGCGAGGGGTCGAGCTGCAACTCGGGGAGATGCCGGGGGTTGTGCCCCGTGGCCATTATTTCGTCGGCCACCTCCCTGCTCCGGGCCCACCAATTCACCCTCTGCTGACTGTTCTCCTGTAATATTTTGACTATTGCCGTGGCCCAACTGCCACTGCCAATAACAGCTATCATGCTCTGTATCATTAGTTCACACATAGTGGCCGCGGCATTCCGTGGTCACAATTCGATGTGCAAAAGTACTACTATTATTTCACATTTTATAACATTTATATGTTAAAAAATGCTAATGTCGTTGCGTCATTATCCGTTCCACCCCTACCTGTTCATCATTCATAATTCATCACTCATTATTCATTATTTTTGCTCCTACCCGACACGTTCACAGCAACTTATACGATTTTAACATTTCTAACCCACTGAAACTCAGCCTTTAAACCCCACCCACTTCACATCCACTTCACCCCCACTTCACCCCCGCATCACCCCCACATCACCCTCCGGTGGCGATGATGTGGTGTTGGTGTGAGATTTTTAACATTTGTTTGTAATGCCGGAGGGGAGGCGGAGAGGAGCCGTAGAGGAACCGTAGTGGTTCTGTAGCGTATCAGTTGCTGGCGCGGCTGTCTTTGGCGAGCACCACGAGCACTACGGCGGCGAGGATGAGCACTATGCCGAAGAGCAGGCGCAGGGTGAAGGGCTCGCTGAAGACCAGGACTCCGATAAGCACCGCCGTGGTGGGCTCGAGGGCACCGAGGATGGCCGTCGGCGTGCTGCCGAGGTATTTGGCGGCGTAGACCATCATCACCAGCGCCATGATGGCGGGCACCACGGCGAGCCACGACACCCACAGCCATGCACGCGGCGTGGGCGGTAGCATCAGCGGCTGGCCGCTAAGCAGGGCGAAGAGGGCCATGCCGGCGGCGCAATAGAAAAGCACGTAGAAGTTTATCTTGAACGACGACATCGCCAAGGGCGACTTGTCGACGACGATGATATACAGAGCGTAGGTCAGTGCCGACACCAGCACCAGCACGACGCCCGCGATGCTTAGCGCTCCGCTGGGGTCGCCCCAGTAGAGCAGCAGCACGCCGACGAGGCTCAGGGCGATGGCAGTAACGGTGCCCAGGCGCACGCGTTCGTGGAAGAAAAGAGCCATGATGACTGCTGTCATCACGGGATAGGTGAACAGGATGGTGGAGGCCACGCCAGCGGGCATCAGGCGGAAGCTGAGGTAGAGGGTGAGCGACGAGAAGATGAACAGCACGCCGAGGGCGCTGAGGGTCAGGAACTCGCGTTTGTCGACGCGCAGGCTCTCCTTACGGAACAGCATCACTATGGCCACTATCACCCATGCCAGGCCGAAGCGGTAGAAAAGCACCGAGGGCGTGTTCATGCCCTCGGTGTAGAGATTCAACGCCCCTAGGGGGTTGGTGCCGTAGCACACGGCAGCGCCAATGGCGCACAGTGTGCCGACTAGTTTTTTGTTCATCGGTTTAGTCGGGCTGGTTGCCGTAGAGGTAGGGGTTCTTGGCCATGGTGCCGTCGGCGCGCATGGAGAACGAGGAAGCCTCGCGGGCGGCCGAAGACTGACCTTCGTAGAGGGCGTCATCGGTGATCTGCTCGGTGGTCATATTCTGCACGATATCGGCGCCGCTGGGGTTGTTGCGCAGCAGGTCGTGGATGCGGCGTATGCGGTCGGCGGCGGTGGCCACGTCGTTGTCGTTCTCGAAAGCCGAGCGGTAGGCGGGAGCGGGCTCAATGGCCTTGGCCGTTTCGACCACAGGCTCGGCCACCATGACGGTGTCGTCGTCGTGCGACACAAGGTGTATCTCGTCGACCATGGTGTCGATCTCGGTCTTGAACTCTTCGCTGCCGGCACGGATGTTGCGCACCACGGGCTTGACCTCTTCGACGGGCTCTTCGTCTTCGAGCATGAAGATGCGTTTCTCGCCGACAACGGCCACGGGCTCGGTCTCGATCTCAGCCACGGGTTCGGGCTTGGGTTCGGGCTTGGCGGCGGCCACGGTTTCGGCGATGACCACAGGCTCGGGAATTATCACGGCCTCGGGGATGATTGTCGTCTCGGCCTTCGGCTCTTTGACGGAGACCTTCACCTCGTCGGTGGGGTTGTCCTCGAGTTTGATAACGTTGGGACCTGATTCAATCACCACGTTCTTCTCGAAACCGGTGGCGATGAGGGTCACATTCAGTTCGTCGTCGAGGGTTTCGTCGGCACCGGCACCCCAGATGACGTCGGCGCTGCCGTTGGTCTTCTCGCTCAGGTAGTCGGTGATCTCGCCCAGCTCGGCCATGGTGATTTCGTGTTCGGGCGAGTAGGAGTAGTAGATGAGCACGTTCTTGGCGCCGCGGATATCGTTGTCGTTGAGGAGCACGCTGGTGGTGGCGGCCTCGATGGCGTCGTGGGCGCGGTTCTCGCCGCGGCCGCTACCGGCGCCCATCAGGGCGGTGCCGCTCTTCTCCATCACGGTGTTGACATCCTGGAAGTCGATATTGACATAGGCGTCGACGGTGATGATCTCTGCAATGCCCTTGGCTGCTGTGAGCAGCACGTCGTTGGCCATGCCGAAGGCTTTGGAGAGGGTGAAGTCTTTGAAGGAAAGCAGCTTGTCGTTGTTGATGACAAGGATGGAATCGACATGCTTGCTGAGTTCCACGATGCCGGCCTCGGCCTGCTCGCGACGGCGACGGCCCTCGGTGCTGAAGGGCAGCGTGACGATGGCCACGACAAGGATGTGCTTGGTGTCGTCGTTTTCAAGTTCGATGCTCTTGGCAATCTCGGCAATCACGGGGGCTGCGCCAGTGCCCGTACCACCGCCCATACCGGCGGTGATGAAGAGCATCTGCGTGTTGTGCTCCAAAGCCTCGCGGATTTCCTTCTCTTTGTCAAGAGCAGCCTGACGGGCACGCTCGGGCTTGTTGCCGGCGCCAAGACCCAGGTCGCCCAGCGGTATTTTGTTGGGGACGGGGCTTGCGTTGAGGGCCTTCATGTCGGTGTTGCAGACGATGAAGTCGACGCCCTTGATGCCTTGACGGAACATGTGGTTGACAGCGTTGCCGCCGCCACCGCCTACACCGATGACTTTGATGTAGGACGACTGCCCTTTGGGCGAATCGAAGGTGAAAAATGCATTGTTGTTTGTATCTTCCATGTGCTTGCTTGTTTCTATCTTATTGAAAAAGATTTCGTTATTGAAATAATGCCTACTAATTTGGCAGTGTAAAAATACAACTTTTCGAGCGTTTGTTTGATGGGACTAACGATTAGTTTTCAACATTTTAATACACAATTCCTTTTTCCTGTGCCAGATTAGTCGTCGATTCCTTCGTTGAACACTGAAGTGAAGAATCGTCCCAGTACATCCTCGAATTTACCGCCCTTGCCCTTTTCTTTTGTCTTCTCTTTCTTGCCTTTGACGTTGTCCTCTGCCGCTTCTGTTGCGGGTTGTTCGGGTTTCGGAGTCTCGGGCATGTCGTCGAAGAGGTCGATATGGCCGTTCGAAGCGGGTTTCTTCTTGGTGGCGGGGGCCTTCTCCTCTTCTTCGCCCTGCTTGGATTTAGATTGCTCGAGACCGTAGAGCACAAGACCTATACCTGTGGCATACATGGGGTGTGCCAGCTCGGCGTAGGAGACGCTCTCGGGGTCGAGGTGCTCGTTGGGGATACCGATGCGGGAGTCGGTGGTGGTGATAAGCTCGCAGAGCTCCTTGATGTTCTTGAGCTGTGCGCCGCCACCGGTGAGCACCACGCCGGCGATGAGCTTGTTGCTGTAGCCGGAGAGCTTTATCTCGTAGTCGACCTGCTCCAGTATCATCTTGGTACGGGCGTTGATGATGCCAGCGAGGGTCTTGACGTATATCTCGCGCGAGGCCTGGCTGCGGATGCCGGGGATGGAGATGACGTCGTTCTCGGAGACTGCCTGGACGAGGCACGAGCCGAACTTCACCTTGAGGCTCTCGGCCTGCTTCTTGAGGATGTTGCAGCCCTCGCGGATGTCGTTGGTGATGGCGTTGCCTGCCAGCGGCAGCACGGAGGTATGGCGGATGATGTCGTCGTGGAAGATGGCGATATCGGTGGTGCCGCCACCGATGTCCACCATGGCTACGCCTGCGTCACGGTCGCTGTTGTCGAGGACAGCCTTCGCCGAGGCTATGGGTTCGAGGACAACGCCCTTGATCTTCAGACCTGCATGCTCGACGGCATACTTGATGTACTGCAGATTCTGCACGTTGGCAGTGACCATGTGGAAGTCGGCCTCGAGGCTCTTGCCGGCGACACCCACAGGAGGTATCTCGCGGCTCAGGGGCTCGCGGTCGACGATGTACTGCTGGGGGAATACATGGATAATCTCCTCGCCTGGGGGCAACTGGATGTTGTACTGCTCGGCGATGAGACGCTCGACATCCTCCTCCTGGATGAGGGTGTGGTCGGCAGGTATCATGATGCTGCCGTGGCTGGGATTGGACTTGATGTGCTGGCCCGCAATGCCTACCCACACCTCGTCGATGTCGACCCCCGCCTGGTCGGCTGCCTCGTTGACGGCCTTGGTGATGGATTCGGCGGCGCCGGTGATGCTTTTCACAACGCCGTTCTCCACTCCCGCCGATGCCGTCTTGCCGGCACCGATAATCTTTACTTTCCCGTTTTCGCCTTGCATACCTACGAAGCAGGCTATCTTCGTGGTGCCAATGTCAAGGCCTACAATGATTTCGTTGTCCATGATTTGTTGTATTGTTTGTTTATTTCGTTTCTTTGGTGCATACAACCTGCCCGCGGTATTTGAGACTCACCTTGGAGTAGGTGTTCCACCCTGCGCGCGGCATGCCGCGGCGGTAGAAGGCGAGGAGGTTGCTGAATTTCGTGTCGAGGTCGTCGGTGGTGCCGAGTTCTATGATGTGGTCGCCGAGCTTGGGCACCATCATGATGTCGCCGTCGCGCTCGATGTATATCTGGTCTACCAGGGTGCGGTATTTTCTCTCGTTGTCAAGGAAGTTGGCCAGCGTGACCAGCGCCTGTGTCTGGCTGTTGAGGCTGTCGAGGCGCAGGGGCTCGGTGAAGTTGCCGCCGGCCACCAGCACGTTGCAGTCGCCCGTGCGGCTTATGGGCATCATGACACCTTCCTCGTCGAAATAAAGCTCGCGGACGCCATAGAACAGGCGTGCTATGGGGCGGCGCTGTGCGGCGCGCACCACCACCTTGCCGCTGACGCTCACCGAAGTGCTGATGTCGCGCAGGTAGGGCACATGTGACGCAGCCTCGGCAACGGCCTTGCGGTCGACGTCGCCGACAAGTTGCGCCGTGATGTGCGGAAGTGCGGCTAGGATGCTGTCGGCCACGGTCTGCTCGTTGACAAGCACGGGCGTGTGGCCGTAACGGATGCTCACCTCAATGCCGCGCACCTGCGAGTGGGAACGGTTGACGTTGGCCACAATGACGAGCACCGCCAGCGCAAGGGCGCCTGCCAGAATGAGCATTATTTTGTACGGTCGTTTCATAGCATCTGTTCTCTAAGGGTTGCTTCCATGCGTGGCACGAGACGGTCGATGTCGCCGGCGCCAAGGGTGAGCACTATATCGGGGCATAGCGCAGGCACTAGCTCGAGGGCTTGGTCGGGAGTGCAAAGGTATTTCGACATGCTGTCGACCTTGCGCAGCACCATGCTTGACGTCACACCTGCGATGGGCATCTCGCGGGCAGGGTAGATGGGGAGCATGATGAGTTCGTCGAGGGTGCCGAGCACACGGGCGAAATCGTCGGCGAGGTCGCGTGTACGGCTGTAAAGATGGGGTTGGAAGATACCCACGATGCGCTTGCCGGGATAGAGGTAGCGCACCGACTCGATAGTGGATTGTATCTCCTTCGGATGGTGGGCGTAGTCGTCGATATACACAAGGTCTTTCTCACGTATGCGGTAGTCGAAGCGGCGGCGCACTCCAGCGAAGCTCTTCAGACCGCTGCGCAGCTGGTGCTGGTTCAGTCCGCATTTCAGCGCCACCGCCGAGGCGGCCACGGCGTTCTCTACGTTGAACAGGGCTGTGCCGTCGAGTTCGAGGTCGTAGAGTACTCCGTCGGGGGTGCGCAGGTCGAAGAAGAGGTTGCCGTTGTAGGTGCGTATGTTGATGGCGTAGTAGTCGGCGTCGATGCCGCGGACGGTATAGGTGTAGTGTTTAGTGTTTAGTGTTAAGGGTTCAGTGTGGTGGTCGTCGTCTTCGTGGTGGTGTTCGTGACCGTATTCCACGAACTCTTCGCCGTCGAGGGTGCGGAAGATGCCTTCTTTCAAGAAGAGGGCTCCTTCGGGATGGGTTTGATTGGCAAACTGCAGGTATGCTTCGAGCATGTGCTCGTGGGTGCCGTAGATGTCGAGATGGTCGGGGTCGGTGGCGGTGATGACGGTGTAGTAGGGGTGCAGCTGCAGGAACGAGCGGTCGTATTCGTCGGCCTCGACAACGATGTACTCGCTCTTAGTGTCAACCACCAGGTTACTGCCGAAGTTCTTGCTGATGCCGCCGAGGAAGGCGCTGCATCCACAGTCGGCCTTGCTCAGCAGGTGGGCTATCAGGGTGCTGGTGGTGGTCTTGCCGTGACTGCCGGCTACCGCTATGCAGCGCTTGCCTTCGGTCAGCTCTCCGAGCACCTGCGACCGTTTCTTCATGCTTACGCCGCGTTCCTTCAAGGCTACAAACTCTTTCAACTCTTGCGGCACGGCCGGGGTGTATACCACCAGGTCTATTGCCTCGGGCAGCATGTCGGGCCGGTCGTCGTAGTGCACGGCGATGCCTTCGGCCTGCAGCTCCTCGGTCAAAGGAGACGGTGTGCGGTCGTAGCCGCTCACGGTGTCGCCGTGACGGTGGAAGTAGCGCGCCAAAGCGCTCATGCCTATGCCTCCTATGCCGAGAAAGTAGTAGTTCATGGTGGTCGTTTATTGTTTCTTTTCTATCAGTCGTGCTATCTGGTCCACAATCTTGTCGGCAGCGCCGCGCACGGCCATCTTCTGTATCGCTTCGCTCATGGTCTCGCGGTGCACGGTGTTCTCGAACAGTTCAAGCACCTGCGGCAGGCAGTTGATGTTGCAGTCGGCGTCGCGCACCATCAGCGCTGCGCCGCGGTCGACCAGCGCCAAGGCGTTCTTCGTCTGGTGGTCTTCGGCCACGTTGGGCGACGGTATCAGCACCACGGGCTTGCCCACGAGGCACAGCTCGCTGATGGCTATGGCACCGGCACGCGATATCACCATGTCGGCGGCGGCATAGGCCATGTCCATGCGCGAGATGAACTGATGCACCTTGACCCATTCCTCTACTCCTGCGGCCTTCACTGCCGCCACTGCCTCGTCGTACATCCAGCGGCCTGTCTGCCACAGCAGCTGTATCTTGTTCTCGCGGAAGAAATGGAGATGCCCTATGATCATTTGGTTGATGCTGCGGGCGCCGAGGCTGCCGCCTACTGACAGCAGCACGCGGCTGTCTGCGTTGAGGCCGAAGTGGGCGCAGCCCTCGTCGTGTGTGACGTTCATCTGCTCTATGTCGGCGCGCACGGGGTTGCCGGTGAAGACAATCTTCTCCTTCGGGAAGAAGCGCTCCATGCCGTCATAGGCCACACAGATGGCGCTGGCGTTGCGGGCCAGCATCTTGTTGGTGAGGCCGGCGTAGGAGTTCTGCTCCTGCAGCATGGTGGTGTAGCCCATGGATGCTGCGGCTTTCAGTGTGGGCTCGCTGGCGAAGCCACCGACGCCGACAACGATGTCGGGGTTGAAGTCACGCAGGATGCTCTTCACCATCTTGCGGCTTTTGGCCATCTTGAAGGGCAGCTGCAGGTTCTTCACTATGTTGGTAGGGGTCAGCTTACGCTGCAGACCTGCTATGGGAAGTCCCTTGATGGTGTAGCCTGCCGCCGGCACCTTCTCCATCTCCATGCGCCCTTCGGCACCGACAAACAGTATGTCGGCGTCGCTCCAGCGCGCCTTCACGGCGTTGGCTATGGCCACTGCGGGGAATATGTGTCCGCCTGATCCTCCTCCACTGATGATTATCTTCATGGTATGTATGTTTTCTCTTGTTTATTTCTCTGTCGGTTGTTCTTCCACCTCTTCCGGCACGGGTGTTATGCCCTCCTTCTCCTCCTGCTCGGTTTTGTCAACGTCGGCAGCCACTGCCTGTATCACGCCCAGGCCGCACCCAAGGAATAGGTATGCCGTGCCGCCGTAGCTTATGAAGGGCAGGGTTTGTCCTGTCACTGGCAGCACTCCCACGGCGACACTCATATTCACCAGCGCCTGCAGGTATATCATGGTGCCCATGCCCGCCACCGTGAGCGCCCCGAAGCGCCCTTTGCATTTCAGCGACAACTTGATGCAGCGGAAGAAGAAGATGCTGTAGAGTGCGAACACTATCAGGCCGCCCAGCATGCCAGTCTCTTCGATGATGATGGCATAGATGAAGTCGTTGTGAGCCTGTGTCATCAGGCGTGCATGCACCGTGGAGCCAACGCCGAGGCGTGCCAGGCCGCCACGGGCTATGGCCATCTTGGCCATGTTCTCCTGCGAAAGCTCGTCGGGCTCGGGGTTTATCCATGAGTAGACGCGGTGGCCCCATGTCGCCTGACGTTCGATGGTCATCTCGGTGCCTACATTGCTCAGCGACTTCTCGTATTTGTAGTAGCTTACCATAAGGAAGCCGATAGCCACCACGACGCCCACCAGGAACAGGCGCCACCAGTATTTGCGGTTCACGCCGCCGTAGAGCATCACCAGGTAGGCCGACAGGAATATCAGCGCAGCGGTGGAGAAGTTCTCGGGCAGTACCAGTAGCACTATGGGAGCGATGTACACCAATATCATGAGGAAGGTGCCTATCTCCTCCGTCTGCTCTTTCTTTTTCGCTATCGACACCTGACGTGCCACGAATATGATGAGCACCACCTTGGCAATCTCCGACGGCTGGAACTGACCTATCACCGGCAGGCGGAACCAGCGGCCGTGCAGGGCCAGCATCACCGCCAGCAGCACCAGCGAAGCCCAGTAGCCCAGCATGGCGAAGCGCGAGAAATATCGGTAGTTGATGCGTGAGATAAGTATGATGACTACGTAAGTGGCGGCTACGATGGCCAGGTGTTTCAGGAACAGGCCTGTGGGACGGGCATGAGGCATGGAGTAGGCGTAGAGTCCTATCGAACTGTAGACCGCCACCAGCGAGATGACGCTCAACAGGAAGAACACCACCCAGATAGTCTTGTCGCCTCTGAATATTTTGCCCGTCTTCATAGTGTATTCTCTTTATAGTTCGTTCACTTCACGGCTGAAAGCGTCGCCCAGCGCGTCGCTGGGGGTGCCGTCGTTGCATGCTGGCGAGAACACCACCCTTACGTCGGTCGACTCGTAGAGGTAGGCGCGATGCAGTGCTTCGGCCATGCTGGCGCAGCTTACGATGCTAGGCACAGCACCCGTGAAGGCTTGCCGCAGCTGTGCGTCGGGACCTATCACCAGCATCATGCGCACCTTGCGCAGGGCCACAGGTAGCAGGCGGCTGTAGTCGGTCTCGCTGTTGGTGCCGCACACAATCCATATCAGTCCGCCTTCGAGACTCTCCAGCGTATACCATGTGGCGTTCACCGTCCGTGCGGCGGCATCGTTGATGTACTCGCGGTCGAGGATGCGTGCCACAAACTCCATGCGGTTGCGCGTGTCCTCCAGTCGGTTGAAGCAGGTGCGCAACGAGGCGTTGCGCATGGATTTCAGACGCACGGTGTCGATGCCGGCCAGGCCGGTGTGGGTTCTTGTTTGTTTGGTAAGTGTTTCTATAGTCATGTTTTATCGCAGTTTCAATGTTGACAAGGTAAATATGGCCAGCAGGATGGCAACTATCACGAAGCGCATCACCACCTTCTCTTCGGCAACGCCTTTCTTCTGGTAGTGGTGGTGCAGCGGCGACATAAGGAACGGCCGCTTCTCCACAGGCACAGGTTGCCCAATGGGCAGCTTGTGTTTGCGGCGGTAGCGCTTGCAGCCAGTGGTCTGAATGATGACCGAGAGGTCCTCGATCAGGTAGATGCCGCACAGCAGGGGCAGCAGCAATTCCTTGCGGATGAGGATGGCGAAGACGGCTATGATGCCGCCGATGGCCAGCGAACCGGTGTCGCCCATGAATATCTCGGCAGGGTGCGAGTTGAACCACAGGAAGCCCAGGGTGCCTCCCACGAAGGCGGTGCTGAACACCGCCAGCTCGCCGATGTTGGGCAGGTACATTATGTTCAGGTAGCCCGACATGATGATGTTACCGCTCACCCATGCCAGCAACGCCAGCGCACCGCCGTTCACGGCAGCCACGCCTGTGGCTATGCCGTCGATGCCGTCGGTGAGGTTCGAGGCATTGCTCACTGCAGTCACGATGAATATAACTATCAGCACGAACAGCACCCATGCGTAGTCGACAGCCCACGGACCCATCCACGACACCAGCCAGGTGTAGTCAAACTCGTTGTTCTTCACAAAGGGGATGGTGGTCTTCAGCGGGTCGGTAATATCGGGGTGGAAGGTCACCAGCAGGCCCACTGCCAAACCCAGCGCCACCTGGCCTATCACCTTGTACTTGCCGGGCAGACCTTGCTTGCCGCGAGTCTTCTTCAGGTAGTCGTCCAGGAAGCCCACCATGCCCATCCACACCGTTGTGCCAAGCATTATCTGCACATAGACGTTGTCCAGCTTGGCGAAGAGCAGGGTGGGGATGATGATGGCAATCAGGATGAGCACACCGCCCATGGTGGGGGTCTTCGACTTCAGTTCGGCGCCTTCGAGGCCCAGCTCTGTACGCACCTCGTCCATGATGCCCATCTTGTTCTTCATCCAGCGGATGAAGGGCTTGCCAAGCAGCAGCATTATCAGCAGCGACGTCACCATGCTGGCAGCCGCACGGAACGAGATGTACTGGAATACACCCGCTCCCGGGAAGTCCATGGTTCTGTCAAGCCAATCGAATAAATAGTATAACATATATATTTCTAAATTCTAATTTCTAATTTCTGAGTGCATTTCTAATTTCTGAGTGCATTTCCTACTTCTTCCACATCGTCGAAGTGGCTCCGCACGCCGTTCACCTCTTGGTATTTCTCGTGCCCTTTGCCCGCCACCAGCACTATGTCGCCCTCCTTGGCCATCATGCATGCCGTGCGTATGGCCTGACGGCGGTCGGTGATGCGCACCGTGTGGCTCAGCTGCTGTGGTGTCAGGCCTGCCTCCATCTCGTCCAGTATGCTGTCGGGGTTCTCGGTGCGAGGGTTGTCGCTGGTGAGCACCACCTTGTCGCTGCCTTCGGCGGCAATCTTGGCCATCTCGGGCCGCTTGGTGCGGTCACGGTCGCCGCCGCAGCCCACCACGGTGATGAGTATCTGGGTCGGCTTCCTAATGCCGTCGATGGTGCTTATCACGTTCTGCAATGCGTCGGGAGTGTGGGCATAGTCGACGATGGCGGTGATGCCGCGGCCGCTCACATACTGGAAGCGACCCGGAGCAGCCTCGAGTGTGCTCAGCAGGCGCAGCACCTCGTTCTTCTCCACGCCGCAGAGCACGGCGGTGGCGTAGATGGCCATTAGGTTGTAGGCGTTGAAGCGTCCCACCAGACGACACCACAACTCGTTGCCGTCGATGTTGAGGTGCATGCCCTCGAAGGTGTTCTCTATTATCTTGCAGTGGAAGTCGGCGGCATGCTGCAAGCCGTAGGTGTGCACCTCGGCCTTGCTGTTCTGCACCATCACCATGCCGTTCTTGTCGTCGACGTTGGTCAGCGCCCACGCACCTTTCGGCAGGGCGGTGAAGAAGCCCTGCTTGGCGGCGATATAGGCGGCCATGGTCTTGTGGAAGTCCAGGTGGTCGTGGGTGATGTTGCTGAATATGCCTCCGGCGAACTGCACGCCTGCTATGCGCTGCTGTACCACGGCGTGGCTGCTCACCTCCATGAAGGCATATTTGCAGCCTGCGTCGACCATCCTGCGCAGCAGCTGGTTGAGCTCAAGCGCGTCGGGGGTGGTGTGGCCGGTGGGCAGCTCCTCTTCGTCAATCTTGTTCACTATCGTCGACACCAGACCAGTGTGGAAGCCCAGCAGGCGGAACATGCGGTGCAGTAGGGTCACCGTGGTGGTCTTGCCGTTGGTGCCGGTGATGCCTATCAGCTTCAGCTGCTCCGAAGGATGACCGTAGTAGTTGGCGGCCATCAGACCCAGGGCCTTGTTACTGTCGGCTACCTTGATATAGGCAACGCCGTCCGACATCTTCTTCGGCAACTCCTCGCACACCACAGCCACAGCCCCTTTCTCCACGGCGCCGCCGATGAAGTCGTGGCCGTCGACCTTGGTGCCGCGTTGTGCCACAAACAATGTGCCAGGTGCCACGCGCCGCGAGTCGAACTGAAGGTCTTTCACCTCCACTTCCTGCGGCCCGTGTATCTCGGCTTCAATGCCCTTTAATATGTCGTGCAGTTTCATTGCTATCTAAGTGTCAATTCAACAATGGTTCCTTTCTTTGCCGCCTGGCTGGCTTTGGGGTTCTGCGAGCGCACCT
Source organism: Bacteroidales bacterium (assembly GCA_045222795.1). GTDB lineage: Bacteria > Bacteroidota > Bacteroidia > Bacteroidales > P3 > Colimorpha. The sequence goes on along the minus strand of JBGUZF010000051.1, from coordinate 16,233 downwards.
TGCCGTAGCCATTGACGCGCACGCGGTAGCCCTCGCTGTGCAGCAACTCAATGGCATCCTTGGCGGTCATGCCGTAGCAGTTGGGGATGCGTCCTCCGGCAGGCTCGTAGGGGTAGTAGCGGGCGTCGCTGCTGTCGGTGGCCTCTTGGTAGAAGACCCATGTCGCCGATGAGTCGGCCGAGCGGTATTTCAGGCGCAGCTGCTTGTAGAGTGCGCGTATCTCGTCTTGCTTGCCGCGCAGCAGGGTGGGGCGCTGCTGTGCCATAGCGCTGTCCTCCTCCAGCTTCGGCCACACGCTCTTCACAGCTCCGTCGCTCAGCCCTTTGTCGACAGCCACCACGCAGTCGCTGATGTTCTTGAACACCAAGGCGGCCTGACGGCCGTAGAAGGGTATGTTCTCAATCATCACCAGGCAGGTGTAGCGCGGGTTCTCCGATGGGAAGAAGCCTGCAAACGAAGCGTTGTAGCGCTTGAGGTTCGAGTAGCTGTGCACTGCCGTGCCTGTCTTGCCGGCGATGCCGTAGGTGGTGTTCTTGATGTTGTTGCCAGTGCCGTTCTCCACCACGCCTTCCAGCATGTCGTGCATCATGCGCGCCGTGCGTTGGTTGCAGATGCGCTCGTTGAGCACCACAGGCTTTATGTCGTGCTGGTTGCCGTCGTTGTCCACTATGGCGCGGCAGAACAGGGGCTTCACCATGCGGCCGCCGGCACCCAGGGCGTTGTAGAAGGTTATCAGCTGCAGGGCCGATACACGGGTCGAGTAGCCGTAGCAGAAGTTCAGGAAGTCGCGGTTCGATCGGCGCAGGTCGTTGACGTAGGTGCGGTATTCGGGGGCTTTGAGGTCGGGGTTGAGCTTGCCGTAGGGGAACATCTGCTCCACTAAGGCCTGCAGCGTGTCGCGGCGGTCGTTGTACAGCCGCCATCCGAGGTCGCTCATGCCCACGTTGCTCGACTGCTCGATGACACCCTTCAGCGTCAGCGAGTCCCATCCGCCGTGGTCGTCCTTGATTTCGCCGCCCACGCCACCGAAGTTCTTGTACCTGGCGGGCAGCTTCATTGTGGTGTCTATCTTGTTGACGGGGTCGTTGAGCATGGCTGTGAGGATGACGGTCTTGAAGGTCGAGCCCGGCTCGTAGACGTCGCTCACCGCCACGTTGCGGTCGCGCACCTCGCGGTAGTCGTGCACCGCTGTGTCGATGGCCAGGTTCACGCAGGCCAGCATATAGCCTGTATTCATCTCCATCAGCAGGGCGCAACCTGCCGTGCCGCCGTACTGGTTCAGGGCTTTGCGCAGCGAGCTCTCAGCGATGTCCTGGTAGCGGGTGTCGATTGTCGAGATGATGCTCTGTCCGTCAACCTTGCGCTTAAGCACCACGGTGTCTATGCGGTCCTGGTCAGTGCGCTGGGCCACGGCCTTGGGCTGGCGCGGCTCGTCGGGCAGCCAGATGCCCTTGGTCAGGCGGCGGCAGTTGAACTGGCCGTCCTGTCCGCGCAGGATGCTGTCGTAGTAGCCTTCGAGACCCGTGTACGAGGCGCTCTCTTTCTTGTTGCGGAAGCCGAGGGTGTTCTCGGCCATATTGCCGTAGATGTGGGCCCTCTCCTGGTGTACCACGCTCTGGCCGTCGACCTGGCGCACCACGCCGCGGCTCCAGCCGGGCAGGCGGCAAATCTGCAGCCATGCCGAATAGGGCACATTGCGCTCCACCAGGAAGCAGCGGCGCGGTTTCTCTTTGCTGCGCTCCACGGCGATGCGCTCGCGGTAGTAGGAGACGCTCTTGTGCGGGAAGGCCTCGTGCAGCAGCAGGCACACGGTGTCGAGCTGCCGCTCGAAGCAGGAATCCACGATGGGACCGCTCTCGATGGGACGGCCGTGCTTGTCCTCCTTCACGCGTCCGTTGTCGTCGCGTTCCAGGCTGTTGTGCAGGTCGAGGTAGAGGTCGCATTCGGTCACCGTGGTGGCAAGTATCTTGCCGTCGGTGGAGTATATATTGCCACGGCGTGCGGGGTCGGTGCGCAGGCCCGCCTCGCGCTTCAGGGCACGGGCACGCCATTCGTCACCGTGGATAAACTGTATCTTCACCAACGACGTCACTATTGCGGCACCCACACCAAGGGTGAGCACCACATAGAGCACCGTCAGGCTCCGCATCATCCGTTTGTCTTTTTTATTATTGTCTTTCACTATAATATTTATACCAATTCTACTTTAACTACTTAGCTACTCTAACTACTTTGACTACTAAATCTCGTATGGCGGCCCTGCCGTTATTCCCACGCCCGTCTCCTTCAACTCTTCGGCAATCTGCGACATCTTCACGCTCTGCTGGTACTGCTTCTGCATCTGTATGCGCTGTTCGCGCAGGAAGTTGATGCGCTCCTCGGCGGCCTGCTTCTCGTGGCTGAGGCTTTCGATGCGGTAGCGGTTGCCGATGATGAGCAGCAGGTAGAGGAGACAGAGCAGCAGCAGCGGTATCTGCTTAAGGACGAACTTGTCGGCCAGTATGTCGCCGCCCAGCACGCGACCCACGCCGCGGCCTGCCTTGCTCTGTGGCTCGTCGCCGGTCACGGTGTCGTCCACAACGGCAGTCTCGGTCTCCGAGACTACAGCCTCTGTCTGCGGCACGGCTTCCACCGGCTCCTCTTCCACCTTTTTCTCTCTGAACCTATTTGCCATCTATTTCAATTTTCAACTTTCACTTTTCACTTTCACTTTCTCTCCCACTCTCAGCCTTGCGCTGCGTGCGCGGCTGTTGGTGGCCACCTCGGCCTCCGAGGCGGCGGTGCTCAGCAGTTGGCGCACCGGCGTCAGGGGGTTTCCGTAGAAGTCCTTCTCCACCGTACCCTCGAAGTTGCCGCTGCGCATGAAGTTCTTCACTATGCGGTCCTCGAGCGAGTGGTAGCTTATCACCACCAGCCGGCCGCCTTCGGGCAGCAGGTCGAGGGCCTGGGTGAGCATCTCGCGCAGGGCTTCCAACTCGCCGTTCACCTCGATGCGCAGTGCCTGGAAGAGCATCGCCAGGTATTTGTTCTCCATGCCGCGCGGCAGGTGGTGGCGTACCGCCTCCTTGAGGTCGGCTGTGGTCACTATCTCGTTCTCCGAGCGGGCCTTCACTATGGCGCGGGCCATCTGGCGCGCGTTGGGCAGTTCGCCGTAGAGTTTCAGCAGTCGGGCGAGGCCCTCTTCGTCGAGGCTGTTCACCAGGTCGCGTGCCGTCACGTCGCCGCGGCGGTCCATGCGCAGGTCGAGCTCGCCGTCGAAGCGAGTGGAAAAGCCGCGCTCGGCAACGTCGAACTGGTGGCTGCTCACCCCCAGGTCTGCCAGCAGGCCGTCGATGCGCCGCACGCCGTGCAGCCGCAGGAAGCTCTTCAGGTGACGGAAGTTCTCGTTGATAAAGGTGAATCGTGGGTCGTCGATGCTGTTGTGCTCGGCGTCAGCGTCCTGGTCGAAGGCGATGAGGTGTCCGTCGGTGCCGAGCCGCTCGAGGATGGCACGCGAATGGCCGCCACCGCCGAAGGTTACGTCCACATACGTGCCGTCGGGGCGGATGTTCAACCCGTCCAAAGCCTCGGCCAGCATCACGGGAACGTGATACTGCCCATTGGCATCTGGCAACTGACAACTATCAACTTTCACTTTCGACCTGCGTTGCGCCGAGCAGCGTCTCCGCCAGTTTGGCGTAGTCGGTGCCCAGGCTGTTCATCTTGTCGTAGGCTTCGCGGTCCCAGAGCTCGATGAACTTGCCGGTCGATTGCAGAACAATCTCCTTGGCCTTGGCAATCACGTGCTTCTGCTCGGCGGGTACCAGCAGGCGGTCATTGGTGTCGAGCTCAATGATGTTGCCCTCGGTAAGCTTGCGCAGCAGCTCGCGGTCTTCGCGGCGGTAAGGATTCAGATGGCGTTGGAGTTTCTCCACTTCCTCCCTGAAACTGGCGTAAGTCCACAGCTCCAAACACTCGGCATAGTTACTCTGGCGTATCACGAAACGACCGTCGTCCGTCTCCAGCTGCCTTTTCAAGGCAATTGGGAACTTGAAGCGACCGTTCGAGTCCACCTTACAGTATTCTTTTCCAAGTATTAAGGCCATTTCTACCTACTATTTTTCAGGTTGTAAAATTACGAAGAAAATTCCAATTACTGCCAAAAAATTCCTTAAAATGTTTTTTTAAACCTTAAATTGTTGTTCATAACCTATAACGCAGCTTTCCGAGAAAAGTTTCATTTTTATGAAAATAATTTTGCAACCACCTGACGGTCAGCCTCGCATGACGCCCTCCGCAGGCATCCTCCGGCATCCGTTTCTCTGTTGAAAAGTTTTTGCCCCCGGCACCCCCTTCTTACCCCCTCTTCACGACCACATCACTTACCTATCACTTACCTATCACTTACCTATCACTTACCTCCTCCCACCATCATACATCATACATCTTCCATCTAACATCATACATCTTCCATCCTCCGACGGAGGTGACTCGGAGGTGACTCGGACATGACTCGGAGTTGACTCGGAGGTGGAGGGGTCTTGTCCTTGACAATCAGGCTATTATAAATGTTAAAATCGCATAACATATTGGCAATGTGCAGGGTATGATGTAATTGTCGGAGTGTCCGTTTGGCGATTTTTAACATTTGTTTGCAATGCCGGAGGGGAGGCGGAGGGGAGGCGGAGAGGAGGCGGAGAGGAGCCGGAGAGGTTCCCTAGAGGTAGGCTTCCAAGAAAATAGATTTGCAGGAATGGAAAAATGTTCGTATCTTTGCAGTCGGATTACAAACACAAACAAAGATTATGAAAGACAAAAGAATATTAAAAGTCTTTGCAGTCCTGCCGTTACGGCTCTCTTTTTCTGTGTCGTTTGCGCAGATAAGGTACACCTCCGCGATCCATCATTCTACAGTGCCGGGTGTCCAAAACGGCTATGGATGTCCAGTCCGTTATTGGAAGAACGATGTGTCGGTTGCTTATGTCAAACAGGGGCCTTTCAGTTGAACTAATTAAGGAACTGCATCCAAACCAGTATCCGATATTAGGAACCTCAGAGACAATTAACATCAGCCATGATGTTATTTCTCTTACTCCAATGTACTTTCCCTTTATTATTTCAAATTGCCATTCTTACGAATAGAACAAACAATTATGAAAAAAAAATTAACATTCGGATTATTACTTGCTATAGCATTTATCGCCGCAGCACAGGACACCGTGCGCTACCCTGACCTGTGGTATGCTTATACAGACAGAGGTATTTTGGCGGATTCGTCGTCGAATCATCTATCCTCAATGGCTCCATGTCAGCCAATCAACGAATACAATTATTTATGTTTCGTAAATGCTTTGGCCAACAATGGCTATACTAATTTGTATGGTATTGCTGTAACAGTTGTTGACAGTGTCACTGATATATCAACGTTTAAATTCTATGTATATCGTAATTGTTCGATTGCTCCAATTTCCCCAGGGGCAACAATGTACTATTGGACACAGTTCCAATATGATACTCTGATTCCCCGTAGAGACAATATGAAAAAATGCATGTTTGAATATGACTACGACGTTTACATTGCTTCATCACCAAACCCAACTTTGGCACATTGTTATGAATTCTATTTCGACCAACCTGTATCGATAGCAGCAGAAGATACGTTATATGTGGGATTGCGCTGGTGTGGGAATTATAAGTTGATATGTGCAACTGATACCACAAAAAGCCAAAATATAATGGATCTACACATTAACGCACAAATGGCACCATTCAGCGTGCCTGGAAGTTCTGAGGCGTGGGGTGGTTTTTTCCCCATTGTCGACCTTCGGTGTACCACTCCGCGGGACTTCCAGTTGTGTGACGAGACGGCGCCCACCGTATGTTGGCGCAGCGACACAAATGCCATGGTGTTCCAGGTGTCGGTGTGCAACAGCCTGGTCGAGCCTGAACTTGGCAACTTGACAACGGTCTACGACACCTCATACAACCTATCGCCCCTACACCCCGACAGCGCCTATATGGTCTACCTCCGCAAGATGTGCTCCTTTGTTTGCGCCGACACAGTTTGGAGCGACTGGAGCGGACCGATAGTGATTGGCGACACCACAGGGTGGGCAAACCACAACACCGGCATCGTCGAAGCCACTCCTGTTGACATCACCCTCACCCCCAACCCCGCCTCGGAGCAGGTGACAGTCGCGGCCACAGGTATGGAGAGCGTCGAACTGCTAGGCGTCGACGGCACGGTGATTATGCGCCGCGAGGGCTTGCGGCAGGATGAATACACCATAGACCTCAAAGGTCTCGCCGCGGGTGTCTACATGGTGCGCGTGTCGACAGCGAAGGGGACGGCGACGCGGAGGCTGATGGTGCAGTAGGCGCGTTACTCTCTCCCAATCGGGACATGGCGGAAAAAAGATTTTGCTATGTCCCGATTTTTTACTATCTTTGCACTTCCATAAATAGGGATATTATTATTAATTAAATACAAGTAAAACAATGAAAATTCGTACATTAGTAGTTATGATGGCCCTTGCGCTGATGCTGCCGACGGCGGCACGCGCCGACGAGGGCATGTGGCTTCTGTCGCTGATTGGCAAGAACTACAGCGACATGCAGAAGGCGGGATTCAAGCTCTCGCCCGAAGATATCTACAGCGTCAACCAGAGCTGTCTGAAAGACGCTATCGTGGGCCTCGGCAACGCCGGCCGCCCCTTCTGGCATTTCTGCACCGGCGAGATTATCTCGAACCAGGGCCTGGTATCCACCAACCACCACTGCGGCTATGGTAAGCTGCAGGAGCATTCGACCGTGGAGCACGACTACCTGCGCGACGGCTTCTGGGCCTACACCAAGGAGCAGGAGCTGCCCAACCCGGGCCTGACGGCTTCGATACTGGTGCGCATGGAGGATGTCACCGCCAAGGTGAAGGAAGCCCTGAGCGACGACATGAGCGAGGGCGACCGCGCCGCCGCCATCAAGAAGGTGTGCGCTCAGATTGAGAAAGAGGCTGTCGAAGGCACACAGTACGACGCTCAGGTGAAGCCTATGTTCAACGGCAACCAGTTCTTCCTCTTCGTGCACATCATCTACCGCGACGTGCGTCTGGTGGGTGCCCCACCCAGCTCGATGGGTAAGTTCGGCGGCGACACCGACAACTGGAGCTGGCCGCGCCACACCTGCGACTTCTCGATGTTCCGCATCTACACCGCACCTGACGGCAGCCCCGCCGACTACAGCAAGGACAACATACCCCTGACCCCCAAGCACCACCTGCCCGTGAGCGCCGGTGAGCTGAAGGACGGCGACTTCGCCATGGTGATGGGCTTCCCCGGCACCACCGACCACTTCCTGACCAGCTACGGCCTTGAGGAGGCTATGAACATCGTCAACGACCTGCGCTACAAAATCCGCACCGTCAAGATCAACATCCTGCGCGAGGAGATGGCCGCCAGCCAGAAGACCCGCATCAAATACGCCTCGAAGTACGCCAGCTGCTCGAACTACTGGAAGTACAGCAACGAGCAGAACAAGGCCCTGAAGAACCTCAACACCATGGGCGTGAAGAAAGAGGTTGAGCAGGAGTACAGCGACTGGGCCCGCTTCCAGTCGTCGCCCAAGTACGGCAATGCCCTCGAGCTTATCCGCAAGGGCTATGCCGACCGCGCTAAGTCGGAGGAAGCCTATATGTACCTGATGGAAGGCTTGCTGACGGGCCCTGAGGCTCCGTTGTTTGCTTCCGGACTGTGCCGCGCGTTCAAGCGCGACCTGGAACAGGACAAGAACGCCGACCTGGGTCGCTACGAGGCTCGTGTCAACAGCTTCTTCAAGGACTATGACGAGAATGTCGACCGCCGCCTCGCGGCAGCACTCTTCGCCTATGTCTACTCGCACATGGATCCTGATGCCTGCCCCGAGTTCCTGAAGAAGGCCGATAAGAAGTACAAAGGCGACTGGAACAAGTATGTGGCCGACCTCTACAGCAACAGCGTCTTCGCCAACGAAGAGGCTCTGGGCAAGTTCTTGCTCAAGCCCAACGTCAAGCAGCTGGAGAAAGACCCCCTGGCCGCTGCCGGACAGGAGGCTCTGAATGCCTACTTCACGTGTGATGAATCGGTGTCGCAGGAGAGCAAGGACAACCTGCAGCGCGGCATACGCGACTTCACCGACGGTATCCTCCAGATCAACGAGAAGAACGGCAAGCTGATGTCGCCCGACGCCAACTCGACCATCCGCCTCACCTACGGCAACGTGATGAGCTACGAGCCTAAGGACGGCCTCATCGCCAAGCACTACACCACCATGAAGGGTATCCTCGAGAAGGAAGACCCCGAGAGCAGCGAGTTCGCCGTGCCCGAGCGCTTGAAGAAACTCTACAACGAGAAGAACTTCGGCACCTACGCCAACAAGCACGGTGAGATGCCCACCTGCTTCATCACCAACAACGACATCACCGGCGGCAACAGCGGCTCGCCCGTCATCAACGGCAAGGGCGTCCTGATCGGCCTGGCCTTCGACGGCAACAGCGAGGCCATGAGCGGCGACATCGACTTCGAGGAGAACCTGCAGCGCTGCATATGCCTCGACAGCCGTTACATGCTTTGGGTCATCGACGTATATGCCGGTGCCAAGAACCTCATCGAGGAAATGGATATCGTAAGATAATTGACAAAATGTATGATTGCTTGATTGTTTGAGTGGCTGACGCTCAACCACTCAAGCAATCAAACATTAATACATCAAGCAATAATACCATGAAACAGGTCCAACGACAGCAATTGCAGCAGAAGTTCTCGCCTCAGCAGATACAGCTGATGCGTCTGCTGCAATTGCCTGTCACCGACCTAGAACAGGCCATTAAGGAGGAGGTGGAGAAGAACCCCCTGCTTGAGGCCGAAGTGCAGGACGAGGAGCCGCTGCCTGCAGCGAGCGACAACAGCTCGGACTGGGACAGCGACGAGGAGGACTTCGACTACGACTACCGCGAGCACCTGGAGCACGACCCCAACGACGTGCGGCGCGAGTTCGTGGTGGGTGACAGCCAGTCGACGGTGGAGCGTCTGATGCAGCAGCTCTCGCTGCGCCACCTCACCGAGCGGCAGATGCTTATAGCCACCGAGCTGGTGGGCACCCTCGACGACGCTGGCTACCTCAGCCGCGACCTTGCACTCGTCACCAACGACATGGCCTTCCGCCAAGGGGTGGAGGCATCGCAAGAAGAGGTCGAGGAGGTGCTCCGTGTGGTGCAGAGCCTCGACCCTGCGGGCATTGGCGCCCGCAACCTGCAGGAGTGCCTGCTGCTGCAACTGCAGCGCATGCCTGCCGACGCCACCACGGCAACGGCCATCGCCGTGGTGCGTGACCACTTCGACGACTTCGCCAACCACCGCTACGAGCGTATCTGCGAAGCCCTCGACATCGACGACGAGGACTTCGAGGCTGCCGCCGACGTGATACGCCACCTTAACCCCAAGCCCGCGGGTTCCACGGACATGGACAGCGACACCGCCGCCGTGGTGACGCCCGACATAGTGCTCACGCAGCACGACGGACAGCTGAGCTTCTACCTCAACGACAGCCACCTGCCGCAGCTGAGCCTTAACGGCTACTATATGGACATGCTCCACGAGATGGAGCAGCACAAGGGCGACCGCGAGACGCTGTCGTTCCTCAAGAGCAAGCAGGCCGACGCGCAGGGCTTCATAGACCTGCTGAACCAGCGGCGCGACACCATGGTGCGGGTGATGCGCTACATCGTGCGCCATCAGCGCCAGTTCCTGCTCACCGGCGACCCCGACCAGCTGCAGCCCCTGCGTCAGCGCGAGGTGGCCGAGGCCACAGGACTCGACATTAGCACCGTGTCACGCATGGCCAACAGCAAGTACCTGCAGACCGACTTCGGCATCATACCCCTCAAGGAGTGCTTTTCCAAGGGTATGGCTACCGACGACGGCGACGAGGTGGCTGTGGAGACCGTCAAGCAGCGCTTGTCGGACCTGATTGAGTCCGAGGACAAGCAGGCGCCGCTCTCGGACGACGCCCTCACCAAGATGCTCAACGCCCAGGGACTCCCCTTGGCGCGCCGCACCGTGGCGAAATACCGCGAGCAGCTGGGCATCCCCGTGGCGCGGCTGCGCCGCGCATTGCTGATATTGATCCTCCTTGCCTTTGCCGGTAAGGGTCAGGCACAGCAGTCGTACTACGACAGCATCATCGCCGTGCGCCTCGAGAAGGCCGCCAAGGCCGAGAAGCGCATGACTGCTCGCGAGGAGCGGAAGGCTACGAAGCCTGAACCAACGAAGAAGCCTGCCATGGCGGCCAATGCCGCAAAAACTACGACAGCCCCCGAGCAGCCCCGTGTGGCAGCAGAGGCTTTGGACGCCTACATAGTGCCGCTGTGGTACGACGCTTTCCCCAGCAGCCGCGTGAACCCCCACGGACGTACGAGGGTGGACATGCTCCCCGATGAGATAAACCTGCTGCTGGTGAAGGATAGCGGCGATTTCTGTTTCCCCGTGCGCAACATGAAGACCAGCCCCTACGGCTGGCGGTGGAAGCGTGGCCACTACGGTGTCGACATACGCCTGCGCACAGGCGACCCCGTGAGGGCTGCTTTCAGCGGCACCGTGCGTGTGGCAGGCCGCATGGGTGGCTATGGCAACTGCATAGTGGTGCGCCACAGCAACGGACTTGAGACACTCTATGGTCACCTGTCGAAGATAAACGTGAAGCACGGCCAGGAGGTGGCGGCAGGCGAGGTGATAGGTCTCGGCGGCAGCACCGGCCGTTCGACGGGGCCGCATCTGCATTTCGAATGCCGCTTCCTGTATCAGCCCTTCGATCCCGAGTGGATACTTGACTTCGAGAACTACGCCCTACGCACGCGGCGCCTGCATCTCGACAAGAGCTACTTCGGCATCCGCCAGCCCAAGAAAGGCGAGGAGCTGGAGTACAAGGCCGACAAGAGCATTATCAAGGAAAGCAAGAAGAAACGCAAGAATGTAGTGGTAGAGATAAACCAAAAAGACTTCTGATGAAAAAGACCAATCTTTCGGATTACGACCCTCAGGCAGTGCCCGATGGGAAAGGATATAAAATAGGTGTCGTCGCCGCGGAATGGAATCCCGGTGTGACCGACGCCTTGTTGAAAGGTGCTGTCGACACGCTACTGGAGCATGGTGTGACAGAGGACAAACTCATGGTGCGCCGCGTGCCGGGGACCTTCGAGCTTTCGTCGGCCGCCGACATGATGCTGCATTACCATAATCTCGACGCCGTCATTTGCATAGGCTGCGTGATACAAGGCGAGACCCGCCATTTCGAGTTCATCTGCCAGGCTGTGTCGCAGGGTATCACCAATGTGGCTCTGAAGCACGGCAGGCCTGTCATCTTCAGCGTCCTCACCACCAACACCATGGAGCAGGCCGTCGACCGCGCAGGTGGCAAGCATGGCAACAAAGGCGTGGAGGGTGCCGTCACAGCATTGAAAATGGTAGCTTTCCACAAAAGCCTATGCGAGTAGTATTCTTTGGTACGCCCGACTTCGCCGTCGAGAGCCTCGACGCCATAATGCACAGCAGCCACGATGTGGCGGCTGTGGTCACCGTGCCCGACCGACAGGCGGGTAGGGGACAGAAGGTGGTGTTCAGTGCCGTGAAGCAGTATGCCCTCGACCACAGTCTTCCCTTGATGCAGCCCGAGAAGTTGCGCGACGAGGCCTTCCTCGATGCCTTGCGTGCATGCAATGCCGACATGTTCGTCGTGGTGGCTTTCCGTATGCTGCCTGAGGTGGTGTGGAACATGCCGTCCCACGGCACCTTCAACCTGCACGCTTCGCTGCTGCCCCGCTACCGTGGTGCCGCGCCTATCAACTGGGCCATCATCAACGGCGAGAAGGAAACGGGCGTAACGACGTTCCTGCTGAACCATAAGATAGACGAAGGTTCCATCCTGCTGCAGGAGCGCACGCCTATAGCCCCCGACGAGACGGCAGAGACCCTGCACGACCGCTTGGCAGCCATGGGACGGGGACTCGTGGTACGCACACTCGACGCCATAGCCGATGGCACGATAACGCCTATGCCGCAACAAGGCGAAGCCTGTCCTGCGCCGAAGATATTCAAGGACGACTGTCGCATCGACTTCAGTCGCACTCCCGAGGAGGTCGACCGCTTCGTACGTGGTCTCTCCCCTTACCCTGCCGCGGTTATGGTGATGCGGTCGCCCGAAGGTGCAGATATATCCTTCAAAGTGTTCCGCGTGGATGTCGAAAAGGCCGATAAAACCACGCCAGGAAGTGTTTTTTGTGATGGGAAAAAGGTGCTAAAAGTCTCTGTAAGTGCTGGATTTATCAACATTTTAGAGCTCCAAATCGCTGGAAAACGAAAAAATTATATCGAAGAATTCCTCCGCGGCAATTCTCTAAATGGTTGGAAATTAGTAATGTAGTGTGATTGGTTGAAAAAAGTTTTAAAAATTGTGAAAAAAAATTTGGTGCATATTAAAAATAATTCTTACATTTGCAGCGAGAAATAAGGATAACCTTTTCAAACAATTAAAACAAAAAACATTATGAACAAAACCGAACTTGTTAACGCCATCGCCGCCAAGACCGGCATGACGAAAGTGGCTGCCAAAGGCGCCATGAACGCTTGCTTTGATGCTATCAAAGAGCAGCTGAACAAAGGCGAGAAGGTCAGCCTCATCGGCTTCGGCACCTTCAGCGTTGCCAACCGCAAGGCCCGCACCGCCAAGAACCCGCAGACCGGCGCCACCGTTAAGGTTCCCGCCAAGAAGGTTGCCAAGTTCAAAGCTGGCAGCAATCTGCTCAAGAAGGCAGCCGCCAAGAAGAAAAAATAAGTCATTGGCGACAGTAGAAACAGAGAGGCTCCCCGATTGAGGAGCCTCTCGTTATTTTATGCCAGCGCCGCCTGGATACTCATCTCGTAGAGTTCGGCGGGACTTATGCCCACGGCTCGCGCCTGCTTTGGCACGATGCTCTCGGCACTCTGGCCGGGGATGGTGTTTACCTCGAGGAAGAATAGCTCGTCGGCAGCGGTGTCGTGGATGTAGTCGAAGCGTACGATACCGCGGCAGCCCAGCAGGTCGTAGAGCTTGCGGGAGACCTCCTGTATGTGTTTGGAAATTCGTTCCTCGACCTCGGCAGGCGTCACCTCGTTGCTGAAACCTTGGTATTTGGCCTCGTAGTCGAAGAACTCATGGCCTCCCTTGGGGATAATCTCTGTGATGGGGAACACCAGCTTCTCGCCGTCGGCCTTGCGGAACACTCCGCAGTCGAACTCGCGACCCACAATGCATTCCTCTACCAGTACGGCATGGTCTTCGGTGAAGGCTTCGCGGATGGCGGGCAGCAGTTGCTCTGCGGTCTTCACCTTGGTGGTGGCCACGCTGCTTCCGCCAGCGGCGGGCTTGACGAAGACGGGCAGTTTTAGGGATGCGGTCTTTTTATAATCGTCCATACTATATAGCAGCACCGACTCGGCCACCTTGACGATGCCGAAGCTCTTTACCACGGGGTTGCAGTAGCCTTTCTGGAAGGTGAGCGCCGAGGTGTAGAAGCCGCAGGTGGTGTATCGGATGCCCAGCATGTCGAAATAGCCTTGCAGCACGCCGTTCTCGCCGGGGTTGCCGTGGACAATGATGAAGGCAAGGTCGAAGTGAACCTTGGCGCCATTGTCCGTCACGGAGAAGTCGCCGCGGTCGACGGGCAGATGCGCGCCGTCGCGCTCCCAGTACCAGCCGTCGCGGTCGATGACAATCTTGTAGACATTATACTTCGTGTGGTCGAGCTGGCCATACACTTGGTTGCCGCTGGCGATGCTGATGTCGTGCTCGCCGCTGAAACCACCCATGACAAGTGCTATGTTCTTCTTCATGTTATTCACTTTTCTTTCGTAACGCCTTTTTCGGTTGTTTTATTGCCCTTATGAGGCATTTTTTCACCTAGCACGCACCAGTTGATTACAGGTATGCGGCGTATGACTTCATATAGCAGCGGTGAGAGGGTGAAGACCGCTATTGTGAGGATGAGATACATTGCCACTTGCGGAAGTGTGGTGTAGACCTTCATCATGTAGCCGAGGCTGGCGATGACGAGGTAGTGTACGATGTAGATGCCGAAGCTAGAACGTGTCATATATCCTGCAAAGGCGTTGGTCTTGTCGAAGCATGCCTTGAACCATCCCATCATGGCGAGGCACATGAGCCATCCGTAGATACAGTTGAGTGGCGTGCTCATGTACTGAGGGATAGTGTTGTTCTGACCGAATGTGGTGACGGTCAGCAGCACACTGCTAACGACGGCGGCAGCCATCAGGGGTATCCATGCCTTGCCTAATGCATCCTGCACATCGTTTTTCGAAAAGACATAGTATCCCAGCAGGAAGATGATGAAGTAAAATACGGGCTTGTAAAGGTTCCACAGGCCGTCGGCACTCTCGGGGCGCGGGTTGAAGATAAGCGTCTGCTGACCCAGCCAGAAGAACACGCCGAGGAGTACAAGCACAACAGCAAGCAGCCACTCTCGCGAAGCGAATAATTTACAAGACTTACAGCAAGGGACTTTTCTTATCAGCAGGAGTATCAATGAGAAGAACCACAGGTCCTGTATGAACCATAGCGGGCCTATGCCGCTGACAGACCAGAGGAAGAACTTGACAGGTTGCGGCACTGCAGCCATCACGTCGGTGCCGGCTACGTGGGTGTTGAAGTACCCCGTCATCCACTGGAAGACGAAGAGGCCTATGGTGGCTGGCACAAGGAGCTTGCGTGTGCGGGCTCTGAACCATTCTTTGCCGCTATGTTTGTCAAGGGCATACCGCGCACTTGCGCCGGCCAGCAGGAACAGCAACGGCATGAACCAAGGGTAGAGCACATACATCAGCATGTCCTGGTACTGTGGCCCGTCGCCGAAACCGCCCACGCCGCCGAAGACGCCCTTGTTGTTGTAGAAATAGATTACATGGTAGAGCAGCACCAGCAGCACTGTCACCCAGCGTAGGTTGTCAATCCAATGTTTTCTCATAGTCTTTCTAGTTTCATTATCTTTACTGGTCGGTCGCTACCTATTTGCAGGCGGCTGCAGTAGTTGATGTCGCCGGTGTCGTGGAAGCCGCATTTCTCCATAACCTTGCCGCTGGCGGGATTGTCGGGGAAGTAGTCGGCCCAAAGGGTACGGAATCCTTTTCCATTAAAACAATAGTCTATCAGTAACTGCAACGCTTCACTGCAGATGCCGCGGTTCCAGTAGGGACGTGCTATCCAGTAGCCCACCTCTGCGTCGTTCTCACCGATATTGATATTGCTCTCGCCATAGACCATATAGCCCATGCAACCTATGGGCTCTTTGTTTTCTTTTAGTTCTATGGCCCACATGTGGTCGCAATGGAAGATTGTGCGGATAATCTCGAGGCTCTCCTCGACGCTTTTGTGCGGCGGCCAGCCGGCTCGCGGCCCCACTTCGGGGTCGGAGGCGTATTTGTATAGTGTTTCGGCGTCCTCGTCACGCCACGGGCGAAGTATTAGTCGTTCTGTTTCCATTGGATTCATGTAGTTGTTGCTTTTATGGCCCCTTGGCAGTGGATGCGAACCACGCGGTTAGGGTCGGTCTCGGCGAGGGCGTGCAGTTGGTCAAGGTATGCTTCAACGAACTCCGGCCTGCGCTTGCCGAGGACGCGGAACATCTCAGGCGCCTCCATCCGCACACGGTCGTCGCGGTCGTGCAGCAGTTCTACAAATAGCGGCATGCGGTCGCGGTAGAGGTCAGGGGTGTTGGTGGCGATATTCTCCGATGCCCAGATGAAAGCCAGCCTGACGCTCGCTTCTTTGTCGTTGGCAAGGAGGAACAGCCCCTCCCAATAAGGCTCTATTGTTTGGAAGTTGCCTCGACCAATACGGCCTATGGCATTCAGGGCGCGTTCCCGCAGAAGCGGTTCCGCACTGTCGCAGAATGAGGCTACCATAGGGACGCACTCCCCAATATTGTTCGGAAAAGCCAGCCCCATCTCGCCCAGCAGCCACAATGCC
The DNA here is from genome assembly GCA_045222795.1 of Bacteroidales bacterium. GTDB lineage: Bacteria > Bacteroidota > Bacteroidia > Bacteroidales > P3 > Colimorpha. The sequence goes on along the minus strand of JBGUZF010000051.1, from coordinate 210 downwards.
TTGGCCTTGATCTTAACAGAGTCTTGCTTCAGCAGCGAAGCGACGTAGGGAATACTCTCCTCCCACCGTTCTCTGTCCTTTGTTAGCGCACCAAGATCCTTGTATAGCTCCGCCTCTGTCATCCCTTCGCACGGTGGAACTGCCATGTGTCGCTGTGGCCGTCGCGGTAGGTGAAGCTCCACTGCAGCAGGTCGGACGTCAGCGTGTCGA
>JBGUZF010000050.1:0-2247 GCA_045222795.1 Bacteroidales bacterium | reverse complement strand
TTAAAGTTGGTAATCATATCGGTAACGGTTTATTTATTATTGATTGTTGACGATGTTCATTGTGTCGGTGGCGATGACCAGCTCTTCGTTGGTGGTGACGGCCACGACTTTGACGCGGGAGCCGGGACGGCTGATGACCACGTCCTTGCCGCGGACCTGGTTGGCCTGGGCGTCGAAGTCCACGCCGAGGTATTCGAGGCCTTCGCACACCTGCTCGCGGACGGGCCAGGCGTTCTCGCCGATGCCGCCGGTGAAGACGATCATATCGACGCCGCCCAGGACGGCGGCGTAGGCGCCGACATATTTCTTGATGCTGTAGGCCAGCATCTTGCGGGCGAGGATGGCGCGCTGGTTGCCGGTCTTGGCCGCGGCTTCGATGTCGCGGTTGTCGGCCGACACGCCCGAGATGCCGAGCAGGCCGCTCTTCTTGTTGAGCAGGGCGTTGGCCTGTTTATAGTCGAGGTTTTCCTTCTCCTGGATGAAGGTCACGGCGCCCACGTCGAGGTTGCCCACGCGGGTGCCCATCACCACGCCTTCGACCGGGGTGAAGCCCATCGAGGTGTCGACGCTTTCGCCGTTCTTGATGGCGGTGATGGAGCTGCCGTTGCCGAGGTGGCAGGTGATGATGCGGCTGTGCTTGACGTCCATTCCTACGAACTTGCAGGCTTTCTCGGCCACAAACTTGTGGCTGGTGCCGTGGAAGCCGTAGCGGCGGACGCCGTATTTCTCATAGTACTCGTAGGGCACGCCGTAGAGGTAGCTCTTGGGCGGCAGGGTGCTGTGGAAGGCGGTGTCGAAGACCACTGCCTGCGGCACGTTGGGCAGCACCTCACGCATGGCGTAGATACCGGCCAGGTTGCCGGGGGTGTGCAGCGGTGCCAGCGGCGTGAGGGCCTTGATCTTCTCGATGACCTCGTCGGTCACCAGCACACTGTGGTCGAAGCTCTCGCCACCATGGGCAACGCGGTTGCCGACGGCGCCAATCTCGTTGAAGTCCTTGATGACACCCATCTCGGGGTCGATAAGGGCGTTGAGGACAATCTTGATACCGGCGGTATGGTCGGGAATGGGCACCTGCTCGTAGTGCTTCTGACCGTTCCACTTGTGGGTGAACTCACCCATTTCCAGACCGATGCGCTCCAGCAGACCCTTGGCCATCACCTGGGCGTTGTTTGCCATGTCGACCAGCTGATACTTAATCGACGAACTTCCGCAGTTGAGAACTAATATCTTCATCTTTTATGTATTTGTTTGATTTATAATTTCTTTACGTAAAACTCTCAGTTGTTTGGAGAGTTCAAAGATACGAAAAAAATCCGAATCGCCAAACACTTTTTTTAGCCTCGGCGCCACGAGTCAAGCACGCAGGGGTACTCTATGTCGCGCAGGAACTCATAGGCTCCCTCGGTGCGTAGCAGGTCGTCGGGCATGTGGGCATCGGTGCTCACCAGCAGGGGTATGCGCCACTGCTTCATCTGCTGTATGAGGCGCCGCGAGGGGTAGTAGTCGGGGTGGCGTCCCTTGTAGATGCCGCGGGTGTTGACCTCGCAGATAAGGTCCAGTTCATGCACCAGCGCGAGGGTCTCCAGTGCCAGCTCCTCGTACCACGGCTCGTCCTCATGGAAATAGCGGTCGCGGTTGTGCATGGCTATCTTGTCGGGGTGCCCCACAATGGTGGGACGGTTCTTCTCCAGCATCTCGTTCTGCTGATGGAAGTAGGACCGCACGCCTCTATGTATGTCACCGTCGAAGAGTCGGAAGAGTCCCTCGTCGTATGTCTCGTAGCGGCTGCCGTCAATCATCCACAAATCATCAGAGGTGAGAGGTGAAAGGTGAGAGGTGAAAGGTGCTGGTATCAGGTGCACACTGCCGATGGTATACTCCAGCCCACCCTGCTCTATCAATGGAGAAAAATCCTCGAGCATGCCGGGGACATAGTCTATCTCCAGCCCCAGGCTTATCTCTATGCGGTCGCTGTATTCCTCCTTGAGGGCACGCACCTCGCGGCAGTAGCCTTCGTAGTCGGTGATGGAGTAGGTGTTCTCGAAGGGCAGCGGACAGTGCCCACTGAAACCCAACGCCGTGAAGCCATGCGCCACGGCAAACTCCACCATCTCGCGGAGCGACGCCTTGCCGTCGCAATAGTTGCTGTGGGTATGATAGTTGGTCTTAGAAAGCATAGACCATACTGAGTGAAAGGCGCAGATTGCCTACGGGGTCGGCATAGCCGGCGTAGGTGTATTCAGC
>JBGUZF010000049.1:0-3758 GCA_045222795.1 Bacteroidales bacterium | reverse complement strand
ATTATGAATAACAAGTTTGACTGGAACCGTTTCTGCAAAGTCGTAAACAAAGACTTCCGCAATATATGGCACTCGTTTGGAACAACGATGCTTATCCTTGCCGTGCTGCCTTTCGCAGTGTGGCTCTTCATGGCTGTCGTTGCCGGCAGCAGTGTCTCGATGCCGCCCGACATCCGACTGATGATGATTGAGGGTGTGGCATACCTGGCCGCTTTGATGGCCCCCTCGCGCATGTACCGCACATGGAATGTGCGCAACGAGGGCATCTACTACGCCATGCTCCCCGCTTCGAAGCTCGAGAAGTTTCTCTCGGCGCTACTTTTCTCGCTCGTCATTTGCCCCCTGATGGTGTTCCTCGGCAGCATGACCCTCGACGTATTCCTCACCGCGCTGCCCTTCGGCCACTGGAAAGAATGGATCTGGCAGGGCGAGATGGGCTTCCCCTTCACGCTTAATCTGTCGACATTAAACAGATGGTTTGGCGATGAACCTGGTGCAGAGATGTTCATGTACTACGGCACGTTGTGGTCTGTGAGCTGCTGGGTAGGCTACATAAGCACGGTGCTGCTGTTTGTCTTCACCTCCACACTCTTCAAGCGCCACAAGGTGCTGCAGACCATCCTCTGGCTCTATGTCATCGAGTTTGTCCTCAGCATCATCCTTATCCCCATCTTCATCGCCGTCGCCGGCAATGTCGACATGATGGAGGCCATCTTCGACTACCTCTACCAGAACATGGATGCCGAGCAGATATTCAACAGCTTCTTCTGGGTTGGCATTGTCCTCAATGTCCTCCTCTCGGCCCTCTTCGTGTGGCTCAGCTGGAGAAGGCTCAACCGTATGGCTTATTAATTTAATGTAACGGCGAATTATGCGAATTGAACGAATTGCTACGCAGGTCAATTTTGAGCGAATTACTCTAATTATGCTTGCGCAGGCACAAATTCGAGTAATTAGCTAATAATTAAAGATGGATTTAATTCGTGTAATTCGTTAAATTCGCCGTAAAAAAATAAAAAGATATGAAAAAGATAGCAATAATGTTAGTGATGACGGGTCTGCTGTTCTGCGCCTGCGGCCCCAATACCACGGTGAAGTTCTCCTATGAGCATCCGGAACGGTACAACGTTGGAGCAGCAACAATAGAGCAGCCGGTGAACAAGATAAGCATCGACTGGTACAACGGCGGTGTGTCGATACGCTACGGCGACCAATTCCGCATCAGCGAGGAGAGCGACAGCACCCTCACCGACAGCCTGCAGATGCGCTATTACCTGTCTGCCGACGGCGAACTGGAGATAAAGTTTTGCCAGAGCGGCAGCTACCGCAACGGTAAGTTGAGCAACCTGAACAAGAGGCTCACCATCGAGGTGCCGCACGATGCCAACCTAGACGAGATAGATATAGATATGGTGGGCGGTTTGATAACTTACGACAGTGTGTGGTGTCGCGAACTGAGCATCGACGTGGTGAATGTCGCCGCCACCGTGTGGACTCCCGCACTGCCCGACGAGATAGATGTCGACGCCGTGAATGCCACGCTCCGCTTCTATGTGGCACCCGATGCAGGCATGAGCATAGAGATGGACGGCATAAAGACCGAGTTCAACTGCGAGCTGCCGACGAGCAAAGAGGGTGACAAGACCATCATCGGTGACGGTCGCTGCAAGGTGGACATCGACGCTGTCAAAGGCTCGGTGTATATTAACAAAATTCCAGAACAAAACCAACAGTAGTTATGAAAAAGATAGCATTAATGGCAGTTATGGCGGGGCTGGTGCTCTGCAGCTGCAACCACAGGAAGGTGGTCGACGAGACCATAGAGACCGACCGCTACACGTTGCACATACAGGACTTGAAAACGTGGAATATTGCCAACGACAGGAATGTGAAATGGATCTCTTGCATCAAGCCCGACACCACGGTGCTGAGCACCACCATACCGGAGCTGGCTATGCATCTCGCTGCTATGACGCGAGGACCGCACCTCGATAGCGTGATGTTCTACGTCAACCTGGATAAGCAGACCTTTTTGCCGACCTATGTCTACACCATTGTCGACCACGACACCTCGCAGCCGAAGGACTACAGCCAGCTGATGCAGGCCCTGATGGACGAAGGTATACTCCGAGCAGACACCACCTACGAGCCGAGACAGCTGCTGGTGATATTCGACTCGGCGCGTCTTAATGCCCACCTTATGATGGATGCCGACAGCGGCGTCACCTCTCCGGGCTTTATGGCCGTGCAGATGCAGCAGAACTACCGCCTGCCAGTGACGCTCGGTCCAGGGGTGACTATGGACCTCAAGACCGATGAGTATTTCCTGGGTGACAACTGGGAGAAGGACAGCCTATGGCTCGACGAGCGCGGCCTCCGCGTCGTCCCCGACCTGCAGGGCAGCCTGCTGCGCATACTAACATTCAACAGAGCAAAAGGGAGGATTTGACTATGGACTTCAAGAAACAAAAACCTATTTACCTCCAGATAGCCGACTGGCTGATGGAGCAGATACTCGGCGGACAGCCGGCCGAAGAAGACCGCATGCAGAGTGTGCGCGATGTGGCCGCCTCGATGGGAGTGAACCCCAACACCGTGATGCGCTCGTTCGACTACCTGCAGCAGGAGGAGATTATCTATAACCGCCGCGGCGTGGGCTACTTCGTGAGCCCCGACGCTAAGAGCCGCATCCTCGCCCTGCAGCGCAAAGAGTTCCTCGAAGAGGAGTTGCCATACATTCGCCAGCGTATGAAGACGCTGGGCATCAGTTGGGAAGAATTAAGGTAGTAAAGGTAGTAAAAGTAGTATTGTAGTAAAAAGTAATGATGACCATGAACGCGAGAACCCTTATTATCCTTGCAGCAGTGGCCGTGCTGACCGCCAGCTGCGGCCACATTAGCCGCCAGATTAAAGGTATTATTACCTACCCAACCACCCCTGAGGAGGTGGCCGATATGGCCGACCTCAGCAACAGCGACGCCGCACTCGTAGTTACCAAAGCAGACACGCAGTATGTGCTATATCGCGATCGCGACCACGATGGTTGCTACGCCATGCGCTATGTGTCCAAGCATCGGTGTAGGCATGACTTCAGCGCACGCGGCAACAAGTTCAGCCTCGGCAATCCGGAACAGACCATGGCACTGAGTCGCACAGGCGACAATACCTTGACGTTAAGCATCGACAGTTTGACTATTGCCGTCGCCAACATCAATGCCACCGACAGCGCATTGACCTTCCGCCTTGGCTTCGACAAGGCCGACCTGCACTCGGTGCTATACCTTTATGGCAAGGCCGCCAAGAGTAAAGACCCCCTCGGCGAGACCAGCATTCAGCAAATGCTCTTCCTTGCCCTGTCGCTCGACAGCCTATTGGTCGAGACCGAGAATCAGCTGGCCGAGGCCGAGATAGAACTGGAAGAGGCCGAACAAGAACTGGAGAGTACCGAGGCCGAGATGGAGTACGTCGCACAAAAAGGTGCCTTCGGCGAGAACTACGCCGTGTACAGTCGGCTGGACAGCCTAGCTGCCGTCCTCGGTTTTGCCAACAAGGAGGCCAAAGCCAACGACGAACACTTAATATTCAAGGCGTGGGGCGGCCTGGGTGGCAGCACCAACTGCTACGAACGCATGGAACGCATGGCTGCGGTCGCCAGCGGAAAGGTGGCCTACTCGGTACACCACAAGCCCGGCCACCACGGATGCACATTCACCGCTAGGTGGTAATAACAGTGAGGGGCGCCCCATCGGGGGGGCCTC
>JBGUZF010000048.1:0-2019 GCA_045222795.1 Bacteroidales bacterium | reverse complement strand
TCTGCGGTAAGCTCCATGGTGCTCTCTCCGGCGTCTATTCGGCCGCGCCATTCGTTGTCCGCCACATGCCGCAGGAACCACCACGCCTTGGCCTCGTCGCCGAAATACTCGGTGTATATCTGTTCGGGGTGCCACTCCACCAGCACGTTCCCGAAGTCGAAGATGATGTTTCTCATTTGTTCAGTTCTGTGTACATTTAAAACGCAAAAACCGCGAAAATATTGCCGTGCAAGGCATATTTTCGCGGTAAAATCACCCGTCATTTATAACTCCTCCCCTGAGACAGGGGAGGGGGACCCGAACGAAGTGAGGGTGGAGGAGTATGACTACACATCACTCTTCATTCTTCACTCTTCATTCTTCACTCCTCATCATTTCAGCTTGAAGGTGATTGGCAGGGCGTAGTTCACGTTGACGTTTTTGCCCTCGTAGACGGCGGGCTTCCACTTGGGCATGCCTTTGACTACGCGGACGGCCTCTTCGTCGCAGCCGCCGCCGATGCCCTTCTCCACCTCGACATTGACGATGCTGCCGTCGTTCATCACCACGAAGCGTATCAGCACGCGGCCCTCTATGCCGTCGGCCTTGGCCTGCTCGGGATAGTGGATGTTCTCGGCCAGGTACTTGTACAGTGCCTCCATTCCGCCCTCATACTCAGGCACCATGAAACCTTCGGGGAGCTCCTCCGGCGAATAGTCGAAGAGCACGGGCTCCACCGTGGGTTCGGCCACCGCTGCCTGCTCGGCGGACTCGGCAGTCTCCGTTGCGGCGGGCTTGCAGCCCACCACCATCAGCAGTGCCGCCACGGGCAGCGCGGCCAGCACTTTCCACGCGCCGAAGCGCGTTCTTGTTTTGTTCATCATAACGATACGGTTTTTGATGTTAATACTTTGGAAATTATTTGTGATATGGCCATATCCATGTCCGGTCACCTGCCTGTAGAGCAGGCGCAGATAGTCCTCGCGGCCGCAGGCGCCAACCGACGCGGCGTCGGCCTGGAATTCCTGGACGGCACGCAGCTCGCGCACCATCAGCCACGCGAAGGGGTTGAACCACGCCACGCAGCACATCAGCCTTGCCGTGAGGATGTCGAGCGAATGGAAGTGGCTCACGTGGAACGACTCATGGGCAAGGATGCAGCGCAGCTCGTCGTCGCTGAGGCCGCGCGTGCCGACCACTATCTGGCGGAAGAACGAGTAGGGCGCTGTATCGTCGTCCAGCAGCACGAGCGACACACCGCGCGGAATGGCAAAGCCGTCGCTGGAACGATAGACGGTATGTCGCCGACGAAGTCTGAAGATAATCACCGCCTGTGCCGCCATCTGTAATAGCAGCCAGGCAGCGCACAGCGCACAGCCGACGAGGTATATGTCCACTATCAGTCCTAGGGTATACGGTGCCGTGATGTCCGACACCACAACTTCGTTCAGCGTCACCAGGTATTCTTCCGTGTCGACGACGGCCTGCGATGCGGCTGAGAACCGTTCGGGCAGGGAGAAGAAGGGAAACACGATGCTGAAGCCGAGTGCCACCAGCAGATACCACAGGCTCAGCTGCAGCCAGCGGTCGCGCCGCAGGGTGAGGTAGTAGAGGCCGTACAAAAGGCCCGCCGCCAAAGTTGAGAAAATCATCCAACGTAGCATAACTTTCAATTTTCAATTTTCAACTTTCAATTTCTTTTGTGATTGCCTCTAGGTCTTCCAGCGACACCTCGTTCTTGTCCACCAGGAAGCTCACCAGCGCTCTGGGCGACGAGCCGAAGTAGCGCTGTGCCAAGCCCTTGAGCTGCTGCTGCATATACTCCTCGCGCGAGATCACTGGGTAGTAGCGGTTCGAGCGGTTGAAGGTGACGTGCGACACGTAGCCCTTCTGTTCCAGTATCCTCACCACCGTGAGCACCGTGTTGTAGGCCGGCGACCCTTCAACGGCGGCTACGATTTCATTTGCAAAGCCGTTGCCCACCTTCCACACCGCCTGCATCACCTGCTCCTCGGCCTTGGTCAGTTCTTTGTTTTCCTT
>JBGUZF010000047.1:0-56928 GCA_045222795.1 Bacteroidales bacterium | reverse complement strand
TCCATCTCGTCGATCAGGTCGTCGGCGTCGACCACAGTGCCCTCTCTAGACTTCATCTTACCATTGGGCAACTCGACCATACCATAGCTCAGATGGTACACTTTATCCGCCCACGAAAAGCCTAATTTAGCGAGTATTAACTTCAGTACCTTAAAGTGATAGTCTTGCTCGTTGCCGACCACATAGATGAGTCTCTCAGCACCGAAATCGTTGTGGCGAAGCAGTGCCGTACCGAGGTCCTGGGTCATGTAGACCGAGGTGCCGTCCTTGCGGAGCAGCAGCTTCTGGTCGAGACCGTCGCCGGTGAGGTCGCACCACACCGAACCATCCTCCTTGCGGAACAGCACGCCCATATCCAAACCTTTCTGCACAAGCTCTTTACCAAGCAGATAGGTCTGACTCTCATAGTATACCTTGTCGAAGCCGACACCCAGACGGGCGTAGGTCTCGTCGAAGCCGGCATACACCCATCCGTTCATCTTCTCCCACAGCGCACGCACCTCCTTGTCACCCTCTTCCCAGCGCTTTAGCATGCTCTGTGCCTCCACCATCAAGGGAGCCTCTCGCTTAGCCTGCTCCTCCTCTACCCCACTCTCCATCAGCTGTTTGACCTCTTCCTTGTAGTGTTTGTCGAACTCCACGTAGTACTTGCCAACCAGGTGGTCGCCCTTCATGCCGCTGCTCTCGGGGGTCTCACCGTTGCCGTAGCGCATCCAGGCCAACATACTCTTACAGATATGTATGCCGCGGTCGTTCACCAGGTTCACCTTGCGCACGTTGGCACCGGCGGCAGTCAGGAGTTGACTCACCGACCAACCAAGGAGATTGTTGCGGATATGACCTAAGTGCAAGGGTTTATTGGTATTAGGACTACTGTATTCAACTACTACTGGAGCACTGTCAGGGGTTATATCGGCCAGACCAAAGCGGCTGTCGCCAGCCTTCTCGGCCACGAACTGCAGCCAATAGCTGTCGGCAATCTCAAGGTTCAGGAAACCCTTGACAACATTGTAGTTGGCCACCTGCGGCAGAGCGGCCTTCACAGTCTCGCCTATCTCATTGGCCACAGCCTCAGGGGCCTTGCGGGCCTGTTTCACGTATGGGAACACCACAAGCGTATAGTCGCCGCGGAACTCCTTGCGGGTATCCTGCAGCACAATAGTGTCGGGAGCCTGCTCGATGCCGTAGAGTTGCTTCAGCACATCGGCAATTGTTCTTGTAAGAGTCTCAGTTATATTCATTTCCGTAGTATTATCGTTTTGTTATACAAAGTGCAAAGATACGAAAAAATAATTGATGGGGCGCTCATTTTTTCAGTATTTCTTCAGTTGTTCTTCAGTTGTTCTTCAGTCATCCACTGAAGAACAACTGAAGAACAAGCGAACAACAAGTGAGGAACAGAGGGTGTCCCCACTAGTTAAGATGCTCGAGGAATACCCGCAACAACGTCATGTAATTCATATAGTTGCCTAGTCCACAACCGTCGCAGGTATCAGTGGGGCTATGGTAGCCTCCGAAGGGACCGCCGAGGGTGTAGATGAAGATGGCGGGACAGTCGGAAGTGAACCAGTAGTGGTCGCTATTGGCGGCATTGTCGCGACGGGCGATTTTGGGGGCGTAGCCACGCTCGTCGTTGATGCTCTGCAGCAGGTCGACGTATGGCTTCGTCTCGCGACTATTGGCGTTGACAACCATCATTCCGTCCTCGCCTCCGCAGAAGAGGTCGATGTTAATCAAAAGCTTTACCTTAGATAGTCTAATTAGCGGGTTTTCTGCAAAGTAATGCGAGCCAATAAGTCCTGATTCTTCGCCTCCGAAGAACAGAAAAACATAGGTGTAGTGGCCGCGTTGGAGGTTGAACATGCGTGCCAGATCCATCACCGCCGCGGTGCCGCTGGCGTTATCGTGGGCACCGTAGAAGATAGTGTCGCCGTTCATGCCGAGGTGCTCGTAATGGGCCGTGAAGACAATCATCGTGTCCGTCTCGCCGGGGATGTAGCCGCAGACATTCTGCGAGCGGTAGCCGGCACGCACTATAGGTGGCTTGGTACGCGTCTGTGGGAAGCGAAAGTACTGATAGTATGTGTCTTTAACACTGGTGTTTGCAGGGTTGTCAAGAGACTTTACGCCGTTGGCCATCAGCTCGCGTCGCAGGTAGTCTGCTGCGATGGAATCTCCCCTATTCTGCATTCCCCTGCCAAACATTTCAGGGCTGCTGAGGTCTCGGATGATGCGCCGTGCATAGGTGCTGTCCTGGGCGGACAAGGTGAAAGGTGAAAGGTGAAAGGTGAAAAAAACGCTGACTATCAGCAAAAGTCTTGCTATGCGAGCCATAATGGTGTTGGTTTATGCGCGATTATTCTATTGAAAATCAGAAGCCCGGGAGGGTGAGCCAGAGAGTGGGCAGCATAAGGAGGAATCCGATGAAGATAAGGGCGAGGATGAACTTCCAGACCCATTTTAGCCAGGTGCCGTAGGGAATGCGGGCCATGCCGAGGACGCCGATGAGGACACCGCTGGTGGGGGTGAGCATATTGGTGAAGCCGTCGCCGAACTGGAAAGCTAAGACGGTGGTCTGGCGCGAGACGTTGATGAGGTCGGCGAACTGCGTCATGATGGGCATGGTGAGCGCCGCCTTGGCTGAACCACTGGGCATCACGAGGTTAAGAGCTGTCTGGAAGAGGTACATGACACCGAGGGAGGTGACTTCGCCGGTTTTGGCGAGGCTCTTGGTTAGTCCATATAGCATGGTGTCGATGACGCGGCCGTCTTTCAATATAAATATGATGCCGCTGGCGATTCCCACGACGAGGGCTGCGGAGAGGATGTCCTTACAGCCGGCGAGGAAAAGTTTGGCGATAGAGTCGGCACCTTGGCGGTCGAGAATGCCGGCGATGATACCCATGGCGAGGAAGAGAGCCGAAATTTCGGCGATGTACCAGCCGAACTTCAGCACGCCGACGACAAGGGCGACGATGGTGATGAGCAATAGGATAAGGATGAGAATCTGGCGAGTTGTCAGCCTGGCCTCCTCGTTGGACTGCATACGCTCACGCCAGTAGTCGTCGAGTTTATGGACGGGACTGCGTTCGGGCTTGGCTTTGACGCGGTGGGCGTACCAGAGGACGAAGGCTATACCAATGATAGTGAGGATTATCCAGCAGAAGAAGCGGTATTCGAGACCCGAGAAGAGCGGCAGGCCGGCAATGCCCTGTGCGATGCCGATGGTGAAGGGGTTGAGCATTGCTCCAGCGAAGCCCACATGGGCGGCGACATAGCACATACAGACGCCGACGATGGAGTCGTAGCCCATGGAGATAGCCAATGGAATAAAGACCACAACGAAGGCTATGGTCTCCTCGCTCATACCGAAGATGGCGCCGAAGAGGCTGAAGAGGAGCATCACCAACGTGATGATGATGTTCTCGACACCGAGCGCGCGGATGAGCTTATACTTGCTGAGTTTCTGCACGCGGCGCAGGAAGGCCATTACACCGACGTCGATGGCGTGGCTGTTGTTGAGAATCCAGAAGGCGCCACCGACCATCAATATGAATATGATGATGTCGGCCTTGTCGACGAAGCCGTTGAAGAGTGCGCTGAATATCTGCCATGTCTGCGGCGCGGCATCGACGTGGTGGAACGAGCCGTTGACCACCACCTCGCGGCCGTCGACAGTCTGGCGCAGGAACTCGCCGGCCGGCACCACCCACGTCATCACCGCCGCCAACACAATGAGGGCAAAGACGATGACAAAGGTATGGGGAATCTTTTTCAAGTTGAAAGTTGAAAATTGAAAGTTGAAATTATAGGGTATTATGGGCCAGGTATGAATTGCGGTAGCGGGGGTCGGTGCTGACGTCGGGGCCGAACCAGGCAGGTGGCGTGAAGCGGTCGGCGGCTTCGGTGGTGGGGAATTCCACCTCAACGAGACGGAGACCTTCATGGGGACCGTGGAAGAGGTCAAGCTCGGCGGTCAATCCACCTCCGAGCGGGATGCGATAACGGGTCTTGCTGACGAAGTTGCCATCGCACTTTGACTTCAGCAGGTTGTACTTGTCGGCAGAGAGGGAAAACTCCTCTTCCCTATTCACTATGGCCGAAGTGGTGCCTCTCACCTTCTCTTTTACGGTGAGGATATAGGCATCGCCCATCCTGCGGATGCGCAGAGTGGGCGATGTGCATAGGTAACCTTGCTCAATCTCGACGTGAGGATAGCTGTCGAGGTCGGCAGGGAGCTCACGGACAAGATATTTGCGCTCGATTTCCATAATATAGCTTTAAGTTTTAAGCTTCAAGTTTTAAGTGGGCTGCCGCAGCCTGCGTAGCCACTTACAGCTCACAGCTTACAACTCACAGCTTGGCCAGGTAGTCGGTAACATTTTTCTCGATGCGGGCGGCGACATCGGCGCAGTCGTCGGCTTTCTGGAAGCGTTCGCCGGTGATGTGCTCGTAGAGCTCGATGTAGCGGTCGCTGATGCTGTTGACAATCTCGTCGGTCATCTCGGGCACCTTCTGACCTTCCTTGCCCTGGAAGCCGTTGTCCATGAGCCATTCGCGAACAAACTCCTTGCTGAGCTGACGCTGGTGCTCACCCTTTGCGAGGCGCTCCTCGTAGCTTTCGGCGTAGAAGTAGCGGCTGCTGTCGGGAGTGTGGATCTCGTCGATGAGGTATATCTTACCGTCACGTTTGCCGAACTCGTACTTGGTGTCGACGAGGATGAGGCCGTGCTTGGCAGCAATCTCGGTGCCGCGCTGGAAGAGCTGCAGGGCATAGCGCTCGAGCTGGTCGTAGTCCTCCTTGGCGACAAGGCCGGTGCGGATAATCTCCTCGCGGCTGATGTTCTCGTCGTGTCCTTCGTCGGCCTTGGTGGTGGGAGTCACGATGGGAGTTGGAAACTTCTGGTTCTCGACCATACCTTCGGGCAGCTGGACGCCGCAGAGGGTGCGGGCGCCGGCCTTGTATTCACGCCAGGCGCTTCCAGCGAGGTAGCCGCGGACAATCATCTCGACGCGGAAACCTTCGCACTTGAGACCCACGGTGACCATGGGGTCGGGAGTGGCGAGTTTCCAGTTGGGGAGTATGTCGGCGGTGGCGTCGAGGAACTTGGCGGCAATCTGGTTAAGGACCTGACCTTTGTAGGGGATGCCCTTGGGGAGCACCACGTCGAAGGCCGAGATGCGGTCGGAGACGACCATGGCCATATACTTGTCGTCGATGTTGTAGACATCGCGCACTTTGCCTACATAGAGGCTTTTCTGCTTGGGGAAGCTGAAGTTGGTTTTAACGATTGCGTTCATTATTATGATTGCTTGATTGTTTGATTGCTTTTTCGCTATATTTGATTTTATTTCATCGGTGCTCAAGGCCGTTCCCTTACGGTCAGGCAGGATTGCTTGAGTGCCGAGTGTTATTCGTCAATCTTCTGTGCGAAGAAGGTGAAGTTGACTTTGCCGTAGTTGCGGTGCTGCCAGAAGTGGGGATGCTCCTCGAAGGAGTACTCGCGGGGATGCTCGAGGATGAAGATGCCGTCGTCGGTGAGTACCTGGCGCTCGAAGACGAGGTCGGGCAGTGTGGGGAGTCCCTCGATGGCGTAGGGCGGGTCGGCAAAAACAATGTCGAAGCGGCGGTTGGCACGCTTGAGGAGGTCGAAGACGTCGGCACGCACCACGTGGAGGTTGCGGACGTCCATGCGTGCGGCTTCGGCCTTGATATAGTCGGTGCACTGGGCGTTGATGTCGATGGATGTGACCTCGCGCACGCCGCGGGAGACGAACTCGAAGGAGACGGCGCCGGTGCCGGCGAAGAGGTCCATCACCGTGCAGTCCTCGAAGTCGACGTAGTTGTTCAAGATGTTGAACAGGCTCTCGCGTGCCATGTCGGTGGTGGGACGCACAGGCAGGTTGGCGGGAGGGTTGAGACGACGGCCGCGGAGGTTTCCGGCGATGATACGCATGGGAGTGCTGGTTTAGAAGAGTATCAGTGCGTGGCGGTAGGTGTGGAGCTTCTTGAAGTCGGGGGAGGCGAACTGTGTGGCGGTACCGCTGTAAAGAGTTGTTGTCGGGAAATAGGGACGCAGGCGGCCGTAGAGTTCGCGGTCGACATCGCCGCAGAGGAGCAGCTCGGCTTTTGGGCTGTCCATGCCGAAGGTCTTCATGACTTCGACGACGTGAAAGACGGCCTCGTCCATATTGGAGAAGGAGAGCGTGTTGCCGTAGAGGTAACGGCCTTCGTTCATAGCGGCGAGGTCCACCCTACCCTGTCGCCAATGGGCCACAAGGACGGGATGGGTGGCGCTGCGGGAAACGAGCGATGCTATCTTCACGTGCTGGTTTATGACGTTGACGCCGGGGAGGGCCACTTTGAAGGCCATTACGAGGTGGTCGTTGGCGGAGAACACCATGGTAGAGCCCAGAGCCTTGCAGGGAGCCGACAGGACGGCGTTGGCGGTGCCGCCGAGGAGACGCAGGTACTGGCGGTTGGCGAGGGACGAATAGAGTTCGTCGGGCACCCATGTGTTCTCGTCGCTGACGACGATGAGTTCGATGTTCTTATAGCCGAGCGGACGGATGCCGGCCTCGGCGAAGAGAGCCTTGATGTCGCGTGTGGCGTCGGTGATGGATGAGGCGTGCTGCCCCACGACCTCGCCGAAGGAGAGGAGTGTTCCTTGCGGGGAAGTCACCGAAAAAGAAAATCCATCGGCCACGAGGCTGATGGATAGTCTTTTTTCTTGAGTGGAGCTATCGCCCTCGGTGGCAATCAGAGTCTTGCAACGATAGGCCATAGATTATTCGAAGTTACCGTCGGTGACGGGTTGGGTCATATCGCCAACCTTCCAGCCGGCGTAGCGACCGGCGACTTTCTCTATCTCAGCAATCTTGTTGACGCGCTCCTGCTTGTCCATGTCGGCGAGGAGGTCTTCGAGGCTGACCTTGCATTCGAACACGGGAACCATGAAACCGCTCTTGTCGATCATGCCGGCCTCAAGTTCGAACTCCTTGTCGGTGCCCTTGGGGTAAGGGACATAGCGGAGGTTGAGGATCTGCTCGTCGGACATCTGGACGGTGTGACCGGTGGCGTCGACAGTGGGCAGCTTCTTGTCCTCGCGGAGTTTGAGGATGGGGTTGATGAACACCTCCTTGCGGGTGACATAGCCTTTCTCGATAGCTTCCTTTTCGGGGACCTCGTTGATGTCGACGTCGGCGGGAATCTTGTCGTAGTTGGTGATTTTGACGACGGTCTTCATGCTGTCCTCGTTCATGAGGCGGGTGAGGAGGGTGTCGAAGCTGCCGGTGTAGGTACCGTAGGTGACCTTGTAGGCTTCCTCGAGGGTACGGATGGCTTTGAGCTTCTCGGCGCAGGCTTCACGGCGTTTGTTGTACTCGTTGTCGAAACGCACGGGTTTCATGATGCTGGAGAAGAGCGCAATGGCGAGGGCGACAATGACGACGCCCAGGACAATCTGGATAATGGTTTTGCCTTTCATTGTATACTTTTTTTTCTATTTTTACATTACAAAATCGGGTGCAGCGCCTGCGGCTGCGAGTTGTTTAGCGTGGGCGTGGCAAAAGGTCGGGCCTGCGCGCTAACAAAGTGCAAAAGTAATAAAAAAAAACAAATAAATAAGAAATAATTGAAAAAAAATCGGGGGGAGAAATATAAATACATAATATTCAATATTTCCGATGTGTGCAATTGAAAATCACCCTTCACCCTTTACCCTTTGAATACTTGAATTGAAAGACTACGGGTTTTGTTTTAAAGACTGCTTAGGTCCACGAGCTTGATGAGCGAACATAGACAACAAAAGACAACGGCGCCTGACGGCGAAATAATAACGGCGAATTTTACGAATTAGGCGAATTTATATTACTGGCGAATTACTCGAATGGTGAATAGTGGATGGTGAATGGCAGATTACTCGAATTACTGGTGTAAAAAGGGGGTCGGCGGAGAGGATACGGTGAGGATTCGGAGAGGATAGGGAGTTGTCACGCGAAATGTAATAAATGCCGTGAGGCTAGGACAAATTAAAAAATTTTGGAAGCGTAAAGCGTCAAGCGTCATTTATTTTTGCAGCGGGGGGTGGCCACAAAAAATTTTTATTAATAAAAATAATAAATAATTATTCCTTAATTATAAATTATAGATACAAGACAATTGAAAATGACGCTATACGCTTGACGCTTTTCACACTTTGACGAAAGGTGAAATGGAGGGAGTACTTGTTTGCTTGCGCAAGTAGCAGCGTAGCGCGAAGAAAAACGCAAACTGCAAAAACTTTTTTCTTGCGGTTTGCGGTTCAGGGGGTTGCAAAATATGCAAGGTGAGATGTGTCAGGGGGTTGGGGTGACGGTTTTATTTGTGTCGAGGGCTTCGTCTTCGACGGTGGTCCAGGTGTTGTCGGAGGGGACGGAGATACCTTGGGAGGCGTTATCGGTGGTGCCGGAGTTGAAGAGGACGACGTTGACTGCGACGAGACCTATGACGGCGGCTGCCGCTATGGTGGCGATGCGCTGCCAGCGGATAGGTTTGTGCACGGGGCGCAGGTAGGGTTTTTGGCCCACTTCGGCCATCACCTTGTCGACGACATCCACTTTCTTGGGATATTCGAGGCGGGCCAGTTCATCGAGTTGTTGTTCCATTGTCATTGTCGTACCTCCTTTGCTAGGTTTTTCTTTGCTCTGAATATAAGGCTTTCCACTTTGCTCAGGGAGCATTGCATCACGTCGGCTATCTGCTGGTAGCTGAAGTCCTCGAAGGTGTAGAGCACCAGGGCGGTGCGTTGTTCGTCTTTGAGGTGTCCGATGGCTGTGCGCAGCTGTTCGATCTGTTCGTTGTAGATTATCTGCTGCTGTGCGTTGCGGTCTTCGGAGCGTTGCTCTGGGAGTCCCTCGATGGCGTCGGCTGAGACGAAGCGCTTCGATTTGTTCATCATCTTGCAGACCACGTTGACGGTGATGCGGTAGAGGAAAGAACTCAGTTGTGAATCGAAGCGGAAGCGCGGGAGTGCTGAGTAGAGCTCGACGAACACCTGCTGGGTGACCTCTTCGACTTCGAGTCGGTTGCCGCAGAGCTTGTAGGTGAGGTTGGCCACTATCTGCTGGTAGCGCTCGACGATGAGGGCGTATTTCCTTGTGTCGCCAGCGAGCACGGCCTCCACTATCTGCTTGTCTTCCACAGGGCGATTCGTTTATTAGGTACGACTTCGGTTTGTTTTATTGCAGAAAATTATTTTTTTCTGCGGAATTTTATTTTTTTGTGACCGGTGACCGGTGAACAGTGACATG
This sequence comes from Bacteroidales bacterium, assembly GCA_045222795.1. Lineage (GTDB taxonomy): Bacteria > Bacteroidota > Bacteroidia > Bacteroidales > P3 > Colimorpha. The sequence goes on along the minus strand of JBGUZF010000047.1, from coordinate 47,637 downwards.
AATGAGGTTTATCTCAGGTCAATTTCTGGCTAATTACTCGAATTTCTTCTTTTTTAACGACGAATTAGGCGAATTTTACGAATTGCTTGCGCAGGTTAATTTCAGGCTAATTACTCGAATTTCTTTTTTAACGGCGAATTACTCGAATTTTATTCGTATTTGAAGCGTTCGATGTCGCGGCGTTCACGTTTCGTCGGACGGCCGACGCCGCGGTCGCGTTTCTCGAAGGCATACTTCCTGGCCATCTGTATGCGCTCGTATTCCTCCTGAGGGGTGCGGTCGATCATGAAGCCTGGCACCAATGCCGCTCCCACACGGTTGGGCGGAATGGAGAGCACCTCGACTTCCTTGTGAAGCTGGTCGATGTTCAGACTATACCTCTCCCCTATCTTCACATCATGCGAGGGCTTGAGCTCACGACCATCAGTCGACATCGTCACCTTGCCGCACTGACAGGCGTCGGCAGCGAGGGAGCGGGTCTTGTAGAGGCGCACGGACCAGAGGTATTTGTCGAGGCGCAAGGGGTAAAGGTTAAAGGTTAATGATTAAAGGTTAAAGGTTACTTTATATTTTGAAGATGTAGGTGATGGTGCCTTTCTGTTCTTCGGGGGCGGCGGGGTCGGCGTTGAAGCGGGCGCGCTTGGCGGCGGCGATGGCCTGGCTGACGAGGTAGCCGTTGGAGGTGTTGGAGCCCTTGGGCTGGTATTCGGCGCGGGTGACGTTGCCGTTGCGGTCGACCCAAATCTGGACGACCACGGTACCCTGGTCGTTGGACTTGTAGTCGGGCCGCGGAAGGGCGACGCTGCTGCGGCCGGCGAGGGAGAAGTTGCCGTTGCCGCCACCGTTGCCGGTGTAGTTGTTACTGTTGGGCGTTCCGTTGGGCCGGCCCTGGTCGCCGGTACCGGTGCTCACACCCTGACTGCCGGTGCCGCTGCTCTGGTTGCGGCGGCCGGTGAAGAGGGCATTCTTGTTGATTTCAGGCTCTTTGTTCTCGACGGTGGGCTGCTCGGTGACAGCAGGCGACACGGTGTTGCCCTGATTGGTGCTGGCGTCGAGCGACGGCGTAGGCTCGGCCTGCTGGGTAGCGACCTGATTCTGCGCCGCGGGAGGGGCATAGCTGGAGGCTGTGCTGGCGGGCTTGGGGTCGTCGCCGCTTCCGAAATCGCTGTCGCCGAGGTTCACCTCGACACCCTCCTCGGGGATAGGCGGGTCGGGCGGGTCGTAGCCGAAGGAGAGCAGCACCACGGCTATGAGAGCCATGATGACCGCTGTGCAGATGCCCGATATTATCTTGGGATTCATTTTGTTTACAGTTTACGGTTTACCGTTTACGGTTTTATTGTTTGGGGGAGGTGGCGAGGATTACCTTGTGCTTGGTGCCGTTGGAGGCGTTGATGCTGTTGACAGCGTCGATTACCTGCACCACGTCCTGCACGGGGACGGTCTTGTCGGCACGGAGCACCACGCAGGCCGACGAGTCGCCAACCGAGATGCTGGTGCGGAGGAACGACTCGAGCTCGCCGACGGCGATGGGGATGTCGTTCTCGACATAGAAGTTGTGGCTCTCGTCGATATAGACGGTGACGCTCTCCTTGGCCATGGTCTTGCTGTTGCTTTCGGGCAGCAGCAGCTTGACGGCGTTGGGACTGATGAGCGTCGACGTAATCATGAAGAAGATGAGCAGCAGGAAGACCAGGTCGCTCATGCTCGACGACGACGTCTCTATCTTGATTCTGTTCTGACTTTTTATCATAATGGATAATGATTAATGGTTAAAGGACATGGGCGTCAGCTTCTTTAACCTTTAAACTTTAAACATTAAACTTTATCATGCCGGCTCGTGGAGGAGGTCCATGAATTCGTTGGCGCGTACCTCGAGTTCGAAGACGACCTTGTTGATGCGGCTGACGAGGACGTTGTTGAGGAAATAGCAGATGATGCCGACGATAAGACCGCCGACGGTGGTGACCATAGCGGTGTAGATGCCCGAGGCGAGCATCTGGATGTCGATATTGTTGCCGGCATAGGCCATCTCCTGGAAGGCGGAGATCATGCCCACCACGGTGCCGAGGAAACCAATCATCGGGCCCAGAGAGGCCACGGTGGCCACGAGGGAGACGCGCTTTTCGAGGTTGGCGACTTCAAGCTGGCCTTCGTTCTCGATGGCGGCCTGAATGTCGGGCAGCGGGCGGCCGAGACGGGAGAAGCCCTTGCTGATCATGCGGCCGAGGGGTGTAGCGGTCTCCTTGGAGAGGCGGCGGGCCTCGTCGACGTTGCCTTCGTGGACATACTGGCGTATCTGCTCCATGAACTGGTTGTCGGCTTCGCCCTTGAGGGCGCCGTTGAGCGTAAGATAGCGCTCGATGAAGATGTAGATGGCGAGCACCAGGAGGAGTGCCAGCACGAGCATAATCCAGCCGCCGTTGAGGGCCATTTGCCACAACGTTACGCGCTCGGTGGCGCCTGTAGCGACGGTGTTTTCTACGGTGTCAATGGCTGTGGCCACGTCACCTTGGATAAAAAGAAGTTTGCTAATCATAATGGGAAATGTGTTGTTTGCTTATTAATAATATGTATTATATTCAAAATTGTATGCCCAAGCCTATCGTGGGCTGCAAACCCAGGGGCGTGGGCTGAAGAGCAGGCACGAGGTTTAGGCTGATGTCGTCGTCGATCTTGAAGTCGAAGAGGTGTCCGAAGACGTAGGCGTCGACGAGGTTGAGGGCATAGACACCGACGGTGATGATGACCATCAGCTGGAAGTTCTTGTTGTAGTCGTTGTAGAGGCTGTAGATGCTGCTCGTGGGGTACGACTCATAGCCTTCGAGACTCGGGGTGTCGTAGTTCTGCACGCGGTAGAGGTACTCGTCCTTGAACATCTTCATGTTGGAATAGTTGTTGTAGACGAGGTAGCCCATGCCGGCGAAGGCGCCGTAGATGATAGGGATTTTCCATGCCTGACGGTTGTAGACCTGTCCGGCACCGGGGAGGATGGAGAGGCACATGGCCTTGGTGGCGGAGTGCTCCTGGGCGCGAAGGGAAGTGAAAAGTGAAAAGTGAAAAGTGAAAAGTGTGCTTGCGCATAGCACAAGCATTAATTTCCATGCTATACCAGTTTCAATTTTCAATTTTCAACTTTCAATTATTGCCATTATCCTTTCGAAGTCGCTGTCGCTGTTGAAGGCGATGGTGAGGGTGCCTTTGCCGCGCTGTGAGCGCTTGATTTCGACAGTTGACTGCAGACGTTCTTTGAGGCGTTTCTGTGCAGCGCTGTGGGTCTCGGGCAGGTCGCCGCGACGGCGCACCTGCACCTTGGGCTCGGGCTTCGCGCTCTTAGCCATCTGCTCGGTCTGATGCACCGAGAGGTTGCGCTCCATGATGGCGTGGAGTATCTCGAGCTGGCGTCCGGCGTCGTCGAGTCCAGCCAGCACGCGGGCGTGGGCCATGCTTATCTGTCCGCTACCGATGGCCTGCTGCACCTCGTCGGGCAGCGAGAGCAGGCGGAGGTAGTTGGTGATTGTGGAGCGGTTCTTGCCCACCTTCTCGCTCAGTTCCTCGTGCGTCAGGCGGCATTCCTCTATCAGCTGGCGGTAGGCCTGTGCCACCTCGATGGCGTTGAGGTCGGCACGCTGTATGTTCTCCACCAGGGCCATCTCCATCATCTGTATGTCGGTGGCCACGCGGATATATGCCGGCAGTTCCTTGAGGCCGGCCTTCTGTGCTGCACGGAAGCGGCGTTCGCCGGCGATGAGCTGGAAGGTGCCGTCTGGCATCTTGCGCACGGTCACGGGGGTGATGACGCCTTGCTGGCGTATGCTCTGGGCCAGTTCCTCGAGGGCTTCGTTGTCGAACTCCTTGCGGGGCTGGTAGGGGTTGGCCACAATCTTAGCCACGGGCACCATGCTGATGCTGTCGCCCTTCTCGGGTTTGCCGACCTCGAAGTCAGCTGCATCGGGCAGTATGGAACCCAGTCCGCGGCCCAACCCTCCTATCTTCTGCTTTGTTGCCATTGGTCTACATATTGTTGCGCTTCAGGATTTCCTGCGCAAGGTTAAGGTAATTGATGGCGCCCGTCGAGGCGGCATCGTGCATGATGATGGGTTTTCCGTAGCTCGGAGCCTCCGCGAGCTTGGTGTTGCGGAAGATAAGCGTCTCGAACACCATCTGCTTGAAGTGGTCGCGAACATCCTCCACCACCTGGCGGGCCAGGCGGAGACGGTTGTCGTACATGGTGATGAGCATGCCTTCGATGGCCAGCTTGGGGTTGAGGCGCGTCTGGACGATGCGTATGGTGTTGAGCAGCTTGCCCAAACCTTCGAGGGCGAAGTATTCGCTCTGTATGGGCACTATCACCGAGTCGCTGGCCGTGAGGGCGTTGATGGTGATGAGACCCAGCGACGGCGAGCAGTCGACGATGATGAAGTCGTAGTCGGGCCTCAGCGGCTCGAGCACGCGGCTCAGGAACTGCTCGCGGCCTTTCTCGTTGATGAGCTCCACCTCGGCACCCACCAGGTCGATGCGAGTGGGCAGAAGGTAGAGGTTGGGGGTCTCGGTCTCGACGATGATGTCGCGGGCGTTGGCCTGGCCGAGGATGCACTCGTAGACGCTCTTCTCCAGCGCGTCGGGATTCACCCCGAGGCCGGAGGTGGCGTTGGCCTGCGGGTCGCAGTCCACCAGCAGCACCTTCTTCTCAAGCACCGCCAGCGAGGCCGACAGGTTGACCGCCGTGGTGGTCTTCCCCACCCCGCCCTTCTGGTTGGCTATGGAAATAATCTTTGCCATATTTTTATTAGTTTTAAGTTTTAAGTTTTAAGCTGTGAGTAACAATCACAACTTGCGTAGCCACTTAAAACTTACAGCTTACAGCTTAAAATTTAAAGTCAATCTCCTCGAACTTGCTGTCGGTGTCGTCGGAATGGTAGTTGTCCTCGACGACCACGGGAGGCGGCACAATGCCGGTCTCGATGAACGAGAAGGCATTCTCCAGACCTTTACGGAACTTTTCGAAGTCCTCCTTATAGAGGAACATCTTGTTTTTCTCGAAGAAGAAGTCGCCTGTGTTGTTGTCGAACAACTTGCGGCTTTCGGTAATGGTAATAAATTTGTCACCACCACGGGTTTCCTTCACATCGAAGAAATATCTACGTTTGCCGGCAGGGATGGCCTGGCTGTAGAGTTCTTCTTTTCTTTGCTCTTTGTTGTCCATTTCTCTCTTTTTATTACTGTTGTTTCGGAGTGCAAAAATACTTATTTTTTTATACTTGGCAGTTTGTCGGCTGATAAAGTTATCAACACAAAATTGTTTGATTGCTTGATTGCTTTTTCGCTGTATTTGATTTTTTCTCTTCGGTGCTCAAGGCCGTTCCCTTACGGTCAGGCAGGATTGTTTGATTGTTTGAGTAATATCACTCAGGCATTCAAGCGATCATCCACGCTTATGCGTCATGATGTCGAGTATCATGTCGTCGGTCTGGTTCATGCCGTCTTTGCCGAGGCGGCCGAGGTTGTGGATGCTGCAGTCGAGATCGCTCTCGCTGAGGCCGTCGGTACAGTCTACCACACGGCAGTGCACCGCCAGCTCGCTGCACACGAAGGCACTGTAGAGGCCCACGCTCATCTTCAGGGCGCAGCTAGGCTTGGCTCCGTCGCACACCATGCCGGCGATAGTATTTATCATGTTCTTCAGGGCATAGCCTATCTGCTCAAAGGTGCCGCCCTCGAGGTAGGTAAGTGCGGCACTCACGCCCATGGTGGCGTTGACGATGCCGCAGAGGGCGCTGAGGCGACCGATACCGCGCTTGATGTAGATGCTCATCAGGTGGCTCATAGTCAGCGCGCGCAGAATCTGCTCATCGCTGCAGCCTTTCAGCTTGCCGTAGTAGTATGTCGGCAGGGTGCAGCAGATGCCTTGGTTGCCGCTGCCCGAGTTGCTGTAGACAGGTTTGGTGCAGCCGTCCATGCGGGCGTCGCTGGCTGCCACGGTACGTGCAACAACGGTGTGCACCATGTCGCCGCGGGCCTGCTCCATCAGTATCTGTCCGGTGTGCAGACCCATGCCCTCAAGGCCACATTCCGACGCGGCGTTGTTGTATTCCACCGTCTCGCGCAGCCAGTCGAGCTCGTCGAGTGGTGCTGTGGTAGCGTAGTCGTAGACCATGCGGGCGGTGAGTTCGAGGCGCTGTTTATTATCCTCTTTGGGGTCGTCGTCGTTGTCCTGTTCCTGGAAGAGGCCCTGCTTGTGGTCGAGCAGCACCTGGTCGTCCTTCTTCAGGAAGATGAAGTTGGTGTGCCGCTTGGCTATCACGGCTACGGCACTCCCCTTGCACTCCCTTGCACTCCCCTGCACTACGCTTTCTATGTACAACTTGTCCGACGTCTCTTTAACGCTGATATCGATGCTGTCGGCGTGGTTGGCGAGCCAGCGCTTGGCATCTTCCACCTGGTCTTCGGGCATTGTCAACACTTCGAGGCCGCGCTTCGAATCGCCGTGTGTCACAGCCATAGCCACCGCTATCGGCAGGCCAATCATGCCCGTACCGGGGATGCCCACGCCCATGGCATTCTTGAAGACATTCTTGCTGAGTCGCAGGGTGATACACTCGGGTTCGCAACCCAAGGTTTCAACGGCTTTAGCTACGCACAGCGCAACGGCGCCGGGCTCGGTACAGCCGGTGGCGGGCACCACCTCGTGGCGCATAATGTCCTTTATCTGCTCGCGTAATTCCTTATCCATAGACAGATACAGATAGTTGTCGTATTATACATTAAAATGCAAAGATACAAAAAAAATGAAAATTGAAAGTTGAAAATTGAAAATATCTGCGTCCTAAACCAAACCAACCCTTGCCAACTCCTCCCCTAACTAGGGGAGGGGGACCATCCAGAAGAATGGTGGAGGAGTACATCCTCTCACCTTTCACCTCTCACCTTTCATCTTACAATTGAGTTTCTCCATGAACTTAGCTGTGTCGATGACAAAGCGCTCGTGGGTTCCTTCACCAATGAGACCGCATTCGTCGTAAGCTTTGACGCTGAAAACCAGCCGACGGCGGTCAACATCAACGAGTTCGCTCTCGCACCACACTCGTTTGCCGACCGGCGTGGCCGACACATGACTGATGTTGACCAGTGTGCCCACAGTCCCCTGCCCTTCCTCGAGGTGCGGCAGCACACTCTCGTAGCAGGTCTGCTCTATCAGTGCCACAAGCATCGGTGTAGCAAACACATCAACCAGTCCGCTGCCCACACGTGCGGCACTCATCTCCGGTGTCACCGTCTGTTCTCGACGGCCTTTTATTCCAGTCTCTATCATACAAAAAAGTTTGCATCCTTAACGCAGGATGCAAACTTTTATTGCGCTGTGCTATGTGATTGGCCTATTGCATGGAATGCCAATCAAAAAAGGACTATATACATATTGTCCATTCTCAGTGGTTTACCAGTTGTTCTTCAGTTGTTCTTCAGTGGATCACTGAAGAACAACTGAAGAACAACCGAAGAACAATCGAAGAACAGAGCACCCCTATAGGGAGTATTTTGGTTTTTTGAATCCTCGCTTCAACCCCTTTTTCCTGATGGTTGCACGGCTTTGTCAAATTATCGGCATTTTGCAGTCAACAGGTATATAAATTCCTATTTTTTATGTGTTAACGATTTCGGTTATAATTATTTCGACTTCAGCCAGTCCTGCAATGTCTTACATTTTTGCAGGAAGGTATCCCGACCGACTATTGTGTATTTGTGTTTGTTGTAGAGTTGCCGCAGAGCGGTGTTGACGGTCGCCATGTCCATGAGGGAGAGTCGGTAGGGTGCGGCATGGTAGATGGCAATGGACTCGTCCTGCGACTCGACGCTGTGGATATCGGCGATTGGCAAAGATTTTTCGGCACGCTCCATCGTAGCCTTATAGTATTCAATCTGCTCCTCGTAGCCTCGTCCGCGGCTTTTGAGATATTGCAGTTTGATGTACTCCGTCAGGCTTTCGCTGAGGGCGTAGTCGCGGTACTCGAAGAAGATGCCGTCGCCCCACCATTGGTGCGCCACCTCGTGAGGAATCCACGAAAAGTCAGGTATCATCGTATAGACATCATAGAAATAATGCCCGAAGATAATCATATCGCGTAGCCCCTGGCACATTACAAACTGCGGGTCACCAATCTCCACGATGTTCATCGGCTTTGACGACAGGGAATCGCCGAAAAAGGAGCAGTAGAAGTTGTAGGAATCCACGAACTCGTTGTAATAGGCGTCGGGATACTGTGTTGTATCGCTCGCGAGGCGATAGAAATGGAAGGGACGAGTGGGCGATTCAACCACTTTGCAAGCGTATTTGTCTTTCGGCAAGAGGACGAGGTGTATGTCGAACGAGGGGAGCCATTCTGTGCCACCGATGATATAGTAGTCATCTGCTTTGATGTGTACCTGCGCCGTCAGCAGTTCGCCATTAATGTGCGGATACCAGTTGCCCTCGCGTCGCAACACGATGGCACTATCGGCGGTGCGGTAGTCGGCAAGCGGCAGGGAATAGGCTGTATCGACCTTGATAGGTTGTCCCGAATAGGTGGTGGTGTCATAGGGGATGAGATAAAACCCCGACACCCGCAGCGTGTCGCCCTCGATGCGGAGGTTGAGGCTGTATTGCCTGTAGTCGACAAGCGAGGGGTGGAAATAGAAGTCGGGCATATCCATGTATGGAAGATAATCCTCAATGGGTTCCATATCCATACTTCGTCGGCGTTCGTTCAGATGCTCGACATCCTCGATAAGAGCCATTCCTGTCAGACCGTCAAGTGGAAACCCCTGGGTTCCGTATATTTGAGGTTTGTCCTGGTGGGTAAGGTCACGGTCGGTCATATAGGCAATCCACGAGGGAATGAAGTCGCCGCTGTCGGCGGCAGCCTGCGCCTGTTCCAGAAACCAATGCAGGTACTCGGGCGGCGAGTGCTGTGCTATCAGGGCGGCATAGTCGCAGCATTTGTAGCCCGACCGCGACAGCGTCGGGAATCCGCGTTCGGCAATCAGTTGTTTTAGTGCAATGAGATTCACCGAGTCCACCTCATGTATAACGCGCAACACCGAGTCCTCGTCCAAGCCCTTGTTCAGCAGATGGCGCGCCTCCTGGTCGGCTTGGAACAGCGGTTCGATGCGTGAGTAGAACACGGTATCGTAGATGCTCACCTGTCTGTCGCGTTTGATTAGATGGCCGAGCCATTCAGTGTCATAGTCGTTGCTGTCGGCGGCGGCTTTGGCCTGCTCCAGATACCAATGGAGAAACTCTGATGGCTGGTACAAAGCTATCGCTGAGGCATATTTGACGCAATAGTAGCCCACCTTGCTGTATGTCGGGAAACCGCGCTCGGCTATCAGCTGCTTCAACTCACTCAGATTGGCTGAATTAACCATACGCATGGCATCCCGCACCGAATCTTGGTTGTTGCTGCCGTGCTGCATCTGCCTGGCTGCATTATTCGCTCTGTTCATAGCCAGCAGGCGGTTCTGATAGAGGGTGTCCTGATAGCCGCGGGGCGCAACGATAGCAACAATGTCGTTCCAGTAATCGAGCGTGTCGGCCTGTTGACTTCTTGCCCAGTCGTCCAAGTAACGCATATCGCAGCACTTGTTCTGTGCCAAGCGGAACATTAATTCCTTCTCAGCCTCTCTGTCATGCACAAAGTCGTGCGACAAGGAATAGTAATAATAGAGGGCTTCGAAATCGCTTATTCCATACAGGGAGTCCAGCGTATGGAAAGCCTTATGTGCCCCAATATAGTCCTGCCCTTTAATCAAGTTGTAGGCCGTTTCCGACAACTCCTTATAAGTAGGAGTCTGCGCCGATGTGGCGACTGCAAAAAGCAGGAGCACCGAGCATATAATCAAGGCTTTCTTCATTATTGTTTATCTTTTTGGTTAGACATTGTTATCATTTTCTGCAGTTCCTTGGCGGTGAAGCTGCGGAAGAGGTATTTGTAGCCGATTTCCAGCGAGATGTCGGGCAGCACACCTCGGGAGCCTGTGGTGCCAAAGTGGCGGAACTGCTTGTCGGAGCAGTAGAATGTCAGGCCTGAGTTGGGCAGCATGATAGAGTTGTGCCTGGTAAAGGTGGTGGTGAGGCCCCCCGTCTCTTCCCCTATCACCGGCCCCAGTCGGTACTGCTTGGCCAGGTTGGCAAGAAGGATGGCAGCGGAGTAGGTGAACTGCGACTGGATGAAGTACAGCTTGCCGCCGTACAAGGGGTGCTTGGGGGTGAATGACATTTTTACACGCTTCTCTTCCGGATTCGCGACGGTACCCATCTCAGTGTCCGTCATGTCCATGGCCGCCACTTTGTCGGTGAGGCCGTCGAAATGGCAAAGGAAGCGCTTGCAAAAAGCGTCGTTGCCTCCGCTGTTGTGCGAAATGTCCACAAACAGATGGTTGATGCCATAGTGGTTGACAGAGTCGATGCAGGCCGCCACAACGGAATCGAACTGCGGGAACTTATCGTTAGGACCGCAAGAGTTGAATTCAAACAAGGCAATGCTCTGTTCGGGGAAGATGCTGAAATGCCAAGGGCAATCGCGAACTCCTTCCCCTCCAATTTCTCCCACATCACCAACTTGAACAAGCCAAGTGTAGAGGGCCCTTCTGTCCAACAAGACGGTGTTTTCGCCGTCGGTAGTTCGATAGAGAAACTCCATCTGTGAGCTGTATCCGTAAAAAGCTTGATAGAACCAGTAGAGTGAACGTAAAATGACATTGTTGATATGAGCCTCGCTTTCATGGCTAACATAAGGCATGATGGAATCGATGATTTCTGCCGAGGGGTGTTCATTGATGGCGAGAATTTCACAGCCCTGCAAGCTGTCGGGCATCGCTTCGTAAGCACTGAAAAATAATTTATTGTTACGGTATTGTACGATGCTTTTGGGTGGGAAAGCTATCATCCCCGCAGGCATCGGTGGTATTGTCGGCCAGCCAACATGCGTATGTCCGTCGAAGTGTTGGTTCCATCGGGCGATGATACGCCAAAAGTCGAGCTGAGTCATCGGATGGTCGAGCTGTGCCAGAGTCTGTTGTTTCAGCCCGCTGTAGCTCTCTTCGCCGAGCGACCACGTCGGGTTCGGGTGGATGTGCTCGTACTGTTCCATCATATAATTGAAGTCCTCCCGCATCTGCGCCGGAGTAAGCGTGTCCTGCGCTGAAGCGACACTCATCGATAACACGAATAATAGCAATGTGATTATTTTCTTCATGTCGTTGTTTCTTTTCGTATTTATTTAATTGGCGGCAGACATGCTGCGCGGCGGCGCTCGTTGGCTCCACTAACGGTCGCCGACCTTCGGTTGAGAGTCTTAGGTTTGGCTGTACGGATATGCTTGTCGGTTGTCGGCCGAGCCGACGGCACACCAGCGGCAAGGGTGCCGTACCAGTCTTTGCCATAAAGTCGATAGTAGGTGTGGTCGTAGAGCGAAGCGTAATCTTCGGCATGGAGGTTGCCACGTTCCACTTCGCGCCAGAGGAGGGCGAAGAACGCTTCATAGTCGCGTTTGGTCAATTCGTCGGTCATTTTCTGCAGCGAAGGATAGGCATGGTTCCATGCGTCGAGTTCGTAGCGGTGGTAGTTTTTGCCGCTTCGGAGCAGAGCCTCGAAGTCGGCGCGGCTGGCAAGGGCGGCAGTAAGCTCGGCATCGTCCTCGTGGTTGAGGTAGCGCAGGTACTCGGCGCGCAGGTTGGCGTAATCGGCCCGCAGAGGCACCGAGAGCGTGTCGGGCAGCGAGTTGAGCCAAGCGTCCGGCTCGTAGCCGCAAAGCACCATACGCTCCAGCACCTCGTAATGGCTGATGTAGCAGTACTGGTCACCCACGCACTCGCTGTGCAGAAGGCATTCCAGGTAGTGCTTCAGGTCGCGCACAAAGGGATAGTGGTTCGAGAGCCGGGAGCAGAAGAGGGATACTGCTGCGCAGTAATCGCCCGCAGCGCTGTATGCTACGGCGTCCGTCACCCCCTGCTGCATGTCCATAGGCAGGAGCGAAAACTGGTCGCCGAGGTAGTAGTATCGCACATAGTCGTCGTCCATCTCTGTCAGTGGCTTGTGACTGTCCAGCATTCCATCTACGGTAGAGGATTTCAGATAGCCCTCGATATAGTCCTCCAGTGGCGGCATAAGCATTTGTTCGCGTCGCGAGTTGACATTCTTGATGTCGGCGACTGGGCATTGCCACACGGTGCGGTTGTTCTCGCCGGTGGAGGTGAACTGCGTGCCGTAGATTTGTGGCAGACCGCGCCCTGTGCGCAGCCGGTCTTCGAGGTAGGCCAGATTCGACGGGTCGGCGTTGGTGTCCGCCACCGCTTGACGCATCTGCTTGACGTAGCCGTACTGAAACCACGGGTGCATGTGCTGTGCGACGAGCCAGGCGTCGGCAGAGCCATAGGAGCAGACACGGTCCCATGTGGGGAAGCCCAGGGTGTCGATCAGCCACTTCAGCTTCACCAAATTGGCCGAGTCCACCTCATGCATCCTGCGACCGAGCGAATCTTCGTCGGCAGGCGTGAGCGAGGGGTTGTGGAAAGCACGGCGTGCCGCTTGGTCATCCTGTTGCATCTGGTGGAGTGTTTCGGCATAGCTGTAGTCCTTCCTGCTGTGGACGGCCTGCTGGATGGAGTCCAGTTCCGGCCACCAGGCGCAGTCCTTCAAAAACTTGTATTGGTCTACGTAGTAGAACACCAGCGGGTTCCACCCTTTCCATCGGACCACGCGGTAGGCCAGCCGCTTGAATGTCGCCGTGTCGCCGCACTGCAGGGCAGCCTCCATATAGTTCATTTCCACACTGCGCACCGGGATATATCCATCGAAGATGGAATCCATTCGCGCATATAGTTCCATATTCTCGCAAGGCGTCATGTCAGCACGTGACTGCTCGCGGATGTCCAAATATGCTTTCCACTGTTCCGACTGGGCATTGGCGACCAACGAGGACACAACAAGTGCCGCCATCAGTATGAAGAAAGCCGGTGGCTTTCGATAGCGTTCCGAAGGATGGCCAACGGAGTGCAGCCAAGCGGAGAATAAAAGGTTTTCCTTTATTGCTTTCATAAATCCGTTTTCTTAATCAAGCCTACTTAGGGCTTTTGTATATAAGACGCGGAAGTGCCGTTTTTTGTTCACTTTTTAACATTAATTATGGATTTTTAACATATGGCGGATAAAAGAAAACAAGAAGAAGCCCCGCAAGGTTAGGCTGTTGCGCCGTCCTTGCGGGGCCCTATTTATGTTTATGTTTACTTCTACCTTAAACTGTAAACAGTAAACCTTATTTCTGCCAGAGTTTCTGCCAGTTCTTGTACTCGCGGTCTTTCCAGGCGCCGTTGTGGTAGGCGTAGCTGACGATGGCGGGGATGACGGTGGTGCCTTCGGCATAGACCATCTGCTGCAGTTCCTCGCTCACCTTGCCCCAACTGCCGGCCTCGAGGAGGGTGCTAGAGGAGCAGGCGCCGTCGCGGACGTCGGCAACGGTGATTTGGATGGCATATTTGTGCATGGGGACTTCTTTCCCAAGTATTTCAGCACACACAACTGTGTCCTGTGCAAAATTCTTGGGGGTGCCGCCGCCGACCATGAAGAGGCCGCTCTCGGGGCAGGCCATCTTAATCTCGGTGAGCTCGAGGAAGTCGGCCACACTGTCGATGCTGACATAGGGCTTGCCCTCGTGACGGCGGATCCACTGGTGCTTGCCGATGCCGAAGCCGGCGGAGCTGTCGCTGAAGGCGGGGCAGAAGATGGGCACGCCGCACTCGTAGCAGGTCTGGATGAGGCTGTCTTTCTTCACGCCGTGACCATTGGCGAGCCATTTGCCCACCTCGTAGAGAAACTCGCGGCTGCTGTAGGGACGCGGCTCCAGGAGGTCGGCAACGTCGCAGGTGGCCTGGTCGCAAGCCTGCAACTCCTCTTCGTCGATGAAGGTGTCGTAGATACGGTCGATGTAGAGCTCGCGGAGCTTGGTGTCGGGGATGACGTTCTCCTTGGTGCCGATGTAGTGCTTGTAGCCGAGGGCCTCGAAGAGGTCCATGTCGATGATGCTGGCGCCGGTGCTGACCACGGCGTCAATCATCTTGTTGCGCACCATGTCGACGTACACCTGCATGCAGCCTGCGGCGCTGGTCGAGCCAGCGATAGTCAGGATGTTGGTGCAGTCCTTCTCGGCCAGCATCTGGCAGAGGATGTCGGCGGCGCGGGCGGTGTCGCGGCTGGTGAAGCTCATGTGGCGCATGGCGTCGATAAGCTCGGTGCTGTCGTACTTCTTGATGTCAATGTGCTTGACGGTTTCTTTCAGGAGGTCTTTCTTTTCCATGATATTATTGTTTTTTATTTCAATTTTCATTTTTCACTTCTCACTTTTCACTTTTAGAACGGTGCGTCGTCGTCGGGTCCGAGGTTCTGGTCTTCATTCATCTTCGAGTCGATAATCATCGAGCCGCCGTTGTCGAAGCCCGCGTTGGGCCCCATCCCCGCCCCTGCTGCACCGAGGCCTGTCTCCTGCGGCGGGTTGTCGAAGCGTGCAAACTTGCTCACGAAGTTCATACGGACCTCGCCGGTGCCGCCCGAGCGGTGCTTTGCAACGATGAGGTCGGCCATACCTGCCGTGGGTGTGCCGTCGTTGGGATAGGTCTCGATGCCGTAGTATTCGGCACGGTAGATGAACATCACTATATCGGCGTCCTGCTCGATAGCACCCGACTCACGGAGGTCACTCAGTTGCGGCTTGTTGCCCACACGGCTCTCCACCTGACGGCTCAGCTGCGACATGGCCAGCACAGGTATGTTAAGTTCTTTCGACAGTGCCTTCAGCTGACGCGAAATCATGCTGATTTCCTGCTCGCGGTTGCCGTTGCGGTTGTCGGTGCCGCCGGCTGACATGAGCTGCAGGTAGTCGATGAATATCATCTTGATGTCGTAGCGCTGTTTCAGTCGGCGGGCTTTGGCGCGGAGCTCGAAGATGGTAAGCGCCGGGGTGTCGTCGATAAGTATGCGGTTCGAGGCTTCCTGCAGACGCTGGGCGCCAATCTTGAGCTGCTCTTTCTCGTAAGGCGCCAGCCTACCCTTCTTCAACTTGTCGCCCTCGAGGCGTGCCTCACTGCTGATGAGACGCATGGCCAGCTCCTGACCGCTCATCTCGAGTGAGAAGAAAGCCACAGGCTTCTTGAAGTCGACAGCGATGTTGCGGGCCATGCTCAGTGCGCATGCCGTCTTACCCATGGCTGGACGGGCGGCGAGGATGATGAGAGTGCCAGGTTGGAAACCCGCGGTGATGCGGTCGAGCCCTATGAAGCCGCTCTCCAAGCCGCTGAGGCCGTCTTCTTTCGAGCCAGCCTCGTCAATCTGTCCCATGGCCATCCCGACAAAGTCGCCCAGGGGCTTGTAGTCCGAGCGGAAGTTCTTGTCGTTGATGTCCATCAACTTGGTCTCGGTCTTGTCGAGCAGGTTCACCACGTCGGTGGTCTCGTCGTAGGCCTCCTTGATGGTCTCCGTCGAGATGCGTATCATCTCGCGCTGTATGTATTTCTCGCTGAGTACGCGGATGTGGTATTCGATATGTGCCGCCGAAACGACGTTCTCGGTCAGTTTAGATACTGCGTAGGCGCCGCCTGCCAGTTCCAACTCGCCGTCCAGACGCAGACGCTCCACCACCGTCAGCAGGTCCACCGGCTGGCTCAGCTCGAAGAGCTTGCGGATAGCACGGAAGACCGCCTGGTGCTCGGCTTTATAGAAGTACTCCACATGCAGCGTCTCGATGGCGTTGATGAGTGCCGCCTGGTCGAGCATCAAGGCTCCCAGCACAGCCTCTTCGAGGGCAATAGCCTGGGGAGGTGTATTACTATTCAGGCTGAAAGCCTGGTCGTATGTCATTCTGTTTGTGCGTCTTGTTTCGGTAGTAGGCATAATCTGTCGGCGAAAAATTGGACTACAAAGGTACGAACATTTTCCGACATAGATGAAAATATTTTTCAACCACGCCGGAAACCCTTAACTATCAATTTTCAACTTTCAATTTTCAATTTCCGCGCTATCCAGATGGCGTACGGCAACGAGAGCAGGAAGGTGAACACGTCGGCCACCGCCTGCGCCATCTGCACACCCTGCAGCCCAAGCCACATGGGCAGAAGCAGCACCGCGGGCAGGAAGAACAAACCGTTGCGGCAAATACTCAGCAGCGTCGCCGGGAAGGTCATGCGGATGTTCTGGAAGAGCATGTTGGTGGAGGTACACACGGCCACCAGCGGGAAGGCGGCACACTGCCAGCGCAGCGTGACGGCGCCGATGGATATGAGGTCGGGATCTTCGGCACGGAAGAGTGCAACTATCTGAGGGGCAAAGATAAAGCCGATGGCCGAGATGACCGTAAGGAACAGCAGCGATCCCGTCATTGCGAACAGATACGACTCCCTCACACGCCCATAAAGTTTGGCGCCGTAGTTGAAGCCGCATACAGGCTGGAACCCCTGACAGAAGCCCAGCACCACGCTGAAGGCGAACATCATGATGCGTGTTACAACCGCGAAAGCCGCCACCGCCGAAGCCTCCTGTCCCGCAGGGGCATAGAGGGCTGCGCAATAGTTTAGCGACACCGCTGCCGCGCAGTTGAACAGCTGGCGGAACAACGACGGCAGTCCGCCGCGGAATATCTCGTAATACACTCGCAACGAGGGCTTGAAGTCGCGCAAGGTGATATGTACGCTCTCGGGACGGAAGGTGCCCGAGAGTAGCAGGCAGAAGGCGAATAACTGACTCACCGCGGTGGCCAGCGATGCTCCCTTGACCCCCATACCGAAGGTGAAGATAAACAGCGGGTCGAGAGCTATGTTGAGCACGGCGCCGCTGACGATGCCTATCATGGCGAAGCGTGCATTGCCCTGCAGGCGCAGCTGGTTGTTGAGCGTCAGTGCCGCCATCATGAAGGGTGTAGCCGCTACGATATAGCGGAGGTAGTCGTTGGCGTAGGGCACCACGTCGGGTGTGGCACCCAGCAGGCGGCTCAAGCCGCTAAGGTTCGGGAGGCATATCGCCGCCGCCAAAAGACCTAGTATCAAAGGAGTTATCACACCCACCGAAGCCACCACCGAGGCCGATGAGGCATCCTTGGCGCCGAGGGCACGCGAGATGAAATTGCCACTCCCATGACCAAAGAAGAATCCCAGGGCCTGAATAAAGGTCATGTAGCCGAAGGAGATACCAATACCGGCGGTGCCACCCGTCGACAGACGTCCGATGAAGGCGGCATCCACCACGTTGTACAGCGCCGTCGTCACCATCGCAATGATGGTCGGCACTGCCAATTTGCAGACCAAAACCCGCACGGGTTTGGTCGTCATTTCCTCATATTTATCCTCAAGCGTCACTCTTTCTTCGTTTCCCGCTTCGTGAAATCATGTAAATCTTATAAATCTAGATTCTAACAAATTTACAAAGATTTGCCTCAAACTTAAGTCTTGAAAATCCATAATGTATAATCTAAACATTTCCAGTATTTCAAAGATTTCCGCCGCAGGCAGGGATAAAATTAATTGCGGATAATCTGCGTGTTACCTTGTGAATTTAAAAGTGTCGCTTTAACAGTGTATCCATGGCCGTCGCGCTCGTAGTCGACCTCCACTTCGTCGCCCGGCGAGAAGAGTCCAAGCTCCTCCATCATCTCGGCAAAGGTGTTCACCTCCTTGCCGGCGACACGAAGGATGATATCGCCCTGCCGCATGCCAGCACGGTCAGCGGCACAGTCTTCGGTAACCTTGGCGACATACAACCCCTTGATATTGCGTGCTCCAGCCTTGCGGGCAAGGGCAGCGTCGACTTCGGCCACCTGAAGCCCCAGATAGCCGCGCTGCACATATCCGTAGCGCTGCAGGTCGGCGGCAACCTTCACGGCGATGTTGCTAGGTATGGCAAACGAGTAGCCGATATAGTTGCCGTTGCCCGATGCAATGGCTGTCACGATACCTATCAACTCGGCCTGCGAGTTGACCAAAGCACCTCCACTGTTGCCCGAATTGACAGCCGCATCTGTCTGAAGGAACGATTCTAACGGTGTCTCATTTGAGCGGGGATTATCAATGATATGCATATTGCGGGCCTTGGCGCTGATGATGCCGCTGGTCACCGTTGACGTCAGGTTGAAGGGGTTGCCGATGGCCAGCACCGGCTCGCCGACCTTCACGAGGTCGCTGTTGCCAAAGGGCAGATAGGTAAGTTCCTCGGCTTCAATCTTTATTACCGCCAAGTCGGTGGCGGGATCGTTGCCCACCAGGCGCGCCGGAAGCTCGCGGCGGTCGTTGAGGGTCACCACGATGCTCTCGGCATCCTGCACCACATGGTTGTTGGTGACGATATAGCCGTCGGAGGTAATGATAACTCCCGAACCGTATGCGCTATAGGTCTGGCGCTGAACGCCCTGCGGAATGATAAAACCGAAGAACGACTGGTATAGGGGCGTCATCTGGGTCATCTCGGTAGTGATATGCACCACAGCGTCAATAGTAGCAGACGCCACATCGGTGAAGTCGGTGAGTGTCAGCCGACTAACAACTTGCGACTGTTGTACCGTTGCCGGTGTCTGCTGCGGTTCGTCAGTGCGCTGTGCGCAGGCCTGCATCATCAAACCCGAAACTGCCAAAATAAAAAGAAAAGTCCTTTTCATAGCTATTTTCCATTTTATATTGCAAAACTGAAAAACATAAAATTTATTGCCATACTGCCATAAAAATATTCAAACGCAATACATACCCACCACGTTGCCAGATAATTACAGCAAAATTAACATTTTAAACCACTGATAATTAAGGTCATCACCCCTCCACCTCCGAGTCATCTCCGAGTCATGTCCGAGTCAACTCCGTATTATTTTCGACGAAATGCGGCGAAGAACCAGTGCAAATATACCGTCGACTGTATTTTTTTCACGCACAAAGAGTTTTTTGTGTATCTTTGCATTTTAAATCATGGGCAGAAAACTGTACATATTGTCGTTGTTACTCATACCGTTGTGCACGCAGGCACAATATATTAAGATGTGCGGCGATGCGTCGCGCACTGCCTTCTATCTCGACCTCGACCACATCTGGAGCTACAATCTTTACGAAGCGTCGCGGTGGGGTTTTGGTGCCCGCCTGGCGATGCACCCCACCCTTATGGGCCGCCGGGCCACGTATGTCGACGGTTATGTGGGTTACGGACTGCGTGACATGCAGTGGAAAGGCGGTCTCGGGACGACACTGCCCGTGACAAAGCACGGCACCGTGACGGTCAGTGTGCGACGCGACTATGTGAAGGCCGCCAGCCGCTCGCTGTCGGGTTACAACATCACCAATATCAGTTCGTTGTCCTCTTTCATGACACGTCGGTTGTGCGACAGACACGAGGTCACCGTGGGCTACACCTATGCTAACGGCAACACCTATTCGGTGGAAGGGCGTTATTATATGGGTCACAGGCTCTTCGAGGGTGGCAGGCTGCTCTATACCGCCGACGGCGACAAACTGCCGCGCGAGGACGGTGCAGTGGTGCGCGCGACAGCCGCCGACAAGAAAGGTTTTTCTGCCGAGATGATACTCGGTGCCACATGGCCGGAGGTGAAGCCCGTGGCTAGGGTACTGGCACAATACGAGAAAGCATATAAGCGCAAGGTATTCACAACCAATGTGTTCGCGCAAGGCGGTATCTCTTCGCCCAAGACTCCATACACCTACATGTTCGACCTCGGCGGAACATACGGAGCACCGATACGTTTCAACCGCACGTTGCAGACGGCGTTACCCAACGAGTTCACCGCCAACCTCTTCATATTCGCAGCTGCAAAGGTTGCCACCACCAAGGCGCTGTGGAACTTCGACGTTCCGCATGTGCAACTTGGCAGCCACCCTGCACCTTTCGTGCAACTGACAATGGCTTGGGGCGAGCTGTGGAGTCAAAATGCTAACGGACAGCTATTCTACGAATGGCTATCACTCCAAGCACCCTATCTCGGCATCGCCGAGCCTGCTGCCGGCATAGAGGGTCTGCTGCGCTGGGGTGTGACCGACTGGGGCATCGCCGCCGCCTACCGCCTGACACCGCCGCAGGCACCCTACACGAGGCTCGATGCCATGAGCAACCTAACCCTACTTCTGACGGCGAAACTTATTTTTTAGGGATAACAATAAATAAAAAAGCGATGCGTTACCTTGGAGGAAAAGAGGTGAAGAGTTAAAGAGTTAAAGGGATATGAAAATGATTAAAAGACAAACAATATTAGCCATCTTATTGCTGGCATTGACATACGGTGCCGGAGCGCAGAGTTACAGTTTCACATTCCGTCTTAACGGCATGGAAGACAGCATGCTGTACATCGGCCGCCACTACCGCGACGAGGTTTCGCTGCTCGACTCGACCCGCCGCGCCGCCGACGGGAGCTATACCTTCAAAGGCAACAAGAAGTGGAGCCGCGGCATCTACGCCCTTGTCCGCCAGGACCGCACCAAACAGGTGGGCGACTTCGCCATTGACGAGAGCCGCAAGTTCACCATCATCGGCGACGCGAAACTCAGCGCCTCGTCGGTGACTGTGAAGGGATGCGCCTCGAACCTGCAGATGTTCAACTATATGAACACCCTGACGGAAGCCCGCAAGGAGGTTGACGAAATAAACAAACGCAAGAAAGACCCTGCCACAAAAGCGCAGGCCGAGGCCGACGAGAAAGCCCTCATCGAGCGCATGGACCGCTATGAAGAGGTAACCCGCCACCCGAAGAAGCCGATGGTGTTCTTCGACCTGATCAACGCCACTGAGAACGCCACGGTGCCCGATAGCGTGGAGGACAGGGCCTACTACTACCGTGTACATTATTGGGACAAACTGTTCGACTCTCCACTCTCCGCTCTCCACTCTACGCTCCTCTATTCGCCGCAGTTGTTCAACAAGGTGAATTACTTCTTCTTCGGACTGCTCTATCACTCCGACAGCGACACTATCTGCAAGGAACTCGACCGATTGATGGCCCGTTTCGGCAACGACACAGCCATGCAGCGCTATGTGCTGGACTTCATCACGCCCAAGTACTTCCGCTCGACGAAGAACATAGGATGGGACGCCGTATGGTGCCACATAGCCTCGGAATACTACCTCAAAGGCCGCTGCCCTTGGGCCTCCGAAGGCACGCTGCACAATATGCGCTATAACTACGACCGCATCAAACAAAGCCTTATAGGCGCCCACGGACAGGAACTGTGGATGCTCGACACCACACAGATTGACGCCCCCGAGCACTGGTTTTCAAGCCACCGTTTCCCCGAGAAATACGTGATACTGTGGTTCTGGGACCCCGATTGCCACCATTGCCAGGAACAGAGTGCAGAACTGAAAGTGCTCTACGACTCGCTGCGTACTGCTCCCGACCGCCGCTTCGAGGTCTACTCCATCGGCTACGAGAGCGATGTGGATAAATGGGTGAAATATGTGCGCGAGCATGAGTTCCACTTCGTCAACGTCGGCGGCCCGAATGTGAATATCGATTATCAGGAGGCCTACAACGTGCATGGCGCCCCCACGATGATAATCCTCAACGAGAAACGCGACATCATAATGAACAAAGTGCTGCCTGTGAAGCAGATACTACCCTTCCTGGACAACTACGAAAAGAATGGACATCATTAACATACTGCCCGACAGTGTAGCCAACCAGATTGCCGCCGGCGAAGTGGTCGACCGTCCAGCAGGAGCCGTCAAGGAACTGCTGGAAAACGCCATGGATGCCGGTGCCACTCAGATAGACCTCATTGTCAAAGACGCCGGCCGCACCCTAATACAAGTGATTGACAACGGCAGCGGCATGAGCGACAGTGATGCGCGTCTCTGCTTTGAGCGTCACGCCACCAGCAAGATACACCGCGCCGACGACCTCTTCGCCATACACACCATGGGCTTCCGAGGCGAGGCCTTGGCTTCGATAGCCGCCATCGCGCAGGTGGAGTTGCGCACACGGTTGCACGACAACGAGTTGGGCACCTCGGTGACCATCGAAGGTTCGCATATCGTCGACCAGCACCCCGAGGCCACACCCTGCGGCACCTCGATAGCCGTGAAGAACCTCTTCTTCAACGTTCCCGCACGGCGTAACTTCCTAAAGAACGACAAAGTGGAGATGAGCCACATCGAGGAGGTGTTCCGCCGTATCACACTGATACACCACGACATCGGTTTCACACTGCAGCACAACGGCAAGATGGAATACGACCTCAAGGCCGGCTCACTGCTGCAGCGTATAGCAGGCCTCTTCGGCAATCCCTACAAGGAGCGCATGTACAACGTGGAGGAAGAGACAGACCTGGTGAAAATCAAGGGCTTCGTAAGCAAGCCCGAGTTCAGCCGCAAGACACGCGGCGAGCAGTACCTCTTTGTCAACGGCCGCTTCATCAAGCACCCGGCCCTCAGCGCCGCAGTGGAGAAAGCCTATGCCGACCTGCTGCCCGACCACTCCTACCCTTCCTACTTCATTGGTCTCACCGTCGACCCCTCGCGCATCGATGTCAACATCCATCCCACAAAGACTGAAGTCAAGTTTGTTGACGACCACGCGCTGTTTGCCATCCTGCGGTCGGCCGTGAAGCGTGCTCTCGGTCAGTTCAGTCTGGCCACAGAGCTGAGCTTCGACACGCCTCCCGATTTCAACATCGGCCCTGCACCCACAGGATTCATCCCTCAACAGCCGCAGGTGCACTACAACGAGAGCTATAACCCCTTCCGCGCCACCCCGAGTCAGACAAAGATAAAGCTCACCATGCCCGAGAGGCCTGAAAAGCCCGTAGAAGCATTGGTGGATGACACAATTCCTCATTCCTCATTCCTCATTCCTCATTCACCCAACTGCCTCCAGGTCCAAGGGCGCTATATCGTGGCCCCACTGAGTTCCGGTGTCGCCATCATCGACCAGCAGCGTGCCCACGAGCGCATCATCTACGACCGACTGACGCAATCACGCAATAACACATTAACGCAATCCCAAACCTTACTCTTCCCCGTCAACTGCCAATTCTCGTCTGCCGACGCCGAGCTGCTTGGCGAACTGCTGCCCGACCTTAAAGAGTATGGCTTCGAGATTGCCGCCGCAGGGCAATGCACCTTCGTAATTACCGCCACGCCTGCCGAACTTGACGACAGTGACCTGCAAGCGCTGCTCGACCAGATGCTCAGCGAATACAAAGGTTCTACGATGCAGAAATATAGCAACCGCACGGCGACGCTCTGCGCCTCGATGGCCCATCAGATGGCCATCCGCAA
Organism: Bacteroidales bacterium; assembly: GCA_045222795.1. Taxonomy (GTDB): domain Bacteria; phylum Bacteroidota; class Bacteroidia; order Bacteroidales; family P3; genus Colimorpha. The sequence goes on along the minus strand of JBGUZF010000047.1, from coordinate 24,359 downwards.
GGGTCAGCAGCTGACGCAGGACGAGATGCAGCGCCTCATCGCCGACCTCTTTGCCTGTCCGATGGCTGAACTATCGCCCTCAGGCAAACGGATAATTACAATTGTAAACCCAGAAGAACTACTGAAATAAGCTGTAAACTGTAAGTTTTAAGTATTAAGTGGCTTACGCGTCACGGCGGCAACCGCCCCACTTAATACTTACAGCTTAAAACTGAAAACTGAAAACAATGGCTCAATATCAACCACAAGGCTTCAGTATACTACCTACAGCAGTAAAACACCTGCTGATCATCAACGTCATCGGCTACCTGGCCTACTATGTGTTGGCGCGGCAAGGAATCATTGACCTCAACTACTGGCTCGGTATCTGGAGTCTGCAGGCAGGCAACTTCAAGATTTGGCAGCCCCTGACCTATATGTTCATGCACGGCAGCTTCGACCACCTGTTCTTCAACATGTTCTCGCTGTGGATGTTCGGCTCGGTATTGGAACGCCACTGGGGCACGCGGCGATTTCTCTTCTACTACCTGATATGCGGTATCGGAGCAGGACTGCTCAACATGCTCATCCCCGGCATCCACGTGTCGGTGGGTGCTTCGGGAGCCGTCTACGCCCTGCTGCTGGCCTTCGGCATGATGTTCCCCAACGAGTACATATACCTATACTTCCTCGTGCCCATCAAGACCAAATGGTTCATCATCGGCATGGTGGCGCTGGAACTCTTCGAGGGAATCTTCCGCAGCTATGACGGCATAGCCCACTTCGCCCACCTCGGCGGTATGCTTATCGGATTGATACTCATCCTATATTGGCGGAAACACCCCTTCGGTAGGATATAGCAAAAAGGGCACCCGAAGGTGCCCTTTTACATTTGTAACATAGCATTCTTATTTCTTCAGCCACTCGTCGAACCAGTCGATAAAGTTGCGGTGCCACAAGAGACTGTTCTGCGGACGCAGCACCCAGTGGGTCTCGTCGGGGAAGTAGAGATAGCGGCTGGGAATGCGGCGTATCTGGGCAGCGTTATAGGCTGCCATACCCTGCGAAGCCACAATACGGAAGTCGAACTCACTATGGATGACGCAGATGGGACTGTTCCACTCACCCACATACAGGTGCGGTGAGAAACTCATGCTCTTCTTGATTTTTGGATTTTTGTCGCGCTCCCAATAGGGGCCGCCGAGATCCCAGTTTTCGAACCACATCTCCTCGGTCTCGAGGTACTGCTGCTCGAAGTTGAACATGCCGTTGTGGGCGAGGAAGACCTTGAAACGGCGGCCTTCGTCGTAGCCCTTGACATCGTGGTTGTGGCCGGCGAGCCAGTAAACGCTGAATCCACCGAATGAGGCACCGCAGGCACCGATGCGCTCACGGTCAATCTGCTTGAAATTGTCAGCAAAATAGTCGGTGGCGCTCATGTAGTCCTGCATGCAGAGTCCGCCGTAGTCGCCGCTGATCTCCTCGAGCCATTCCATGCCGAAGCCGGGAACACCGCGACGGTTGGGAGCAATGACGAAATAGCCGGCGCCACTCATCACCTCGAAGTTCCAGCGCGTGCTCCAGAACTGACTCACGATGCTCTGCGGACCGCCCTCGCAGAAAAGCAGTGCGGGATAGGTCTTGGTCGAGTCATAATCGTAAGGATAAATCAGCCATGTGAGCATCTCCTTGCCGTCGACGGTCTTCACCCAATAGGGTTCCACCTTGCCCATACGCACCTGCGAGAGGGTCTCGTCGTTGAAGGTAGAAATCTTGGTGCCCTCACTCTTATCGTCATTGAGTTTATATGCATATAATGTGGCGGGATACTGCATCGACACCTGCGTGGCGACGATGTTGTCGTTCACCATCTGGAATCCATTAATATCATGCACACCCTGCGACACCTGACGTATGGCTTTGCTCTCACGGTCGAAAGCAAAAATTTCCAACGTACCGCGGTACATCACCACGGCGGCCAGTTCCTTGTCGTCATTACTCCAGCAGATGTTGCTCACACCGTAGTCGAACTCGGCGGTGAGGTCGCTCTTCGCACCGCTCTCGAGGTCCATCACCATCAGGCGCAGCTTGTCGGCCTCGTAGCCTTCGCGCTCCATGCTCTCCCAGGCCACCATCTTGCCGTCGTGACTGAACACGGGGTTCTGGTCGTAGCCCATGATACCCTCGCTGATATTGCGTGTGGTACCGTCTTCGAGGTTGTAGATATAGATGTCGCTGTTGGTCGAGAAGGCGTAGTCATAGCCCGTCTTCTTGCGGCAGGTGTAGGCAATCAGCTTGCTGTCGGGACTGTAGTTGTACTGCTCCGTACCACCCCACGGACGCATCGGGCATTCAAAGGTGCTGTCGATGATACCCACCACCTTGTCCATCTGGGCTTTGCCGTTCTCCAGCGGCACCCAATAAATCTGAGGAATCTCGTCCACCCAGTTGTCCCAATGACGGTACAACAGATTCTCGTTGATGCGGCCAGTGGTCTTGTCCAAGCCGGCGTACAGCTTCTCGAGGTGTTCGGGGCGCTCCACGGGGATTGTCGAGATATACACCATCGACTTGCCGTCGGGAGCCACCTTGAAGCCCTCGAAGCCGCGCTCGCACTCGGCCACCCTGCTCTCTTTCTTGGACTTGAGATTCATAGACAGAATCTCGCCTCCGCGGCAGAACATGATAGTGTTATCGTCGTACCACACCGGGCTGAACTCCGAAGCAGTAGTCTTCGTCAGCCGCACCGCTTCCCCACCCTCGGTGGGCATCACATACAACTCGGCATTGTTCTTGTTCTGCTCCATGTCGGTATAGCGCAGCGTGTAGAGCACCTGCGAGCCGTCGGGACTGACGGCGTACTCGCTCATCACTCCCAGACTCCACATCACCTCCGGCGTGAAGCGGCCGTCGACAACAGCCACATCGGGCTTGCCGATTACATTCTCAGCCTCTTTAGGCTGACAAGCGGCCAGACACAGAGCGCCGGCCGCCACATAAAGTAGTGCTTTCTTCATATATATTTTTTTTGTTTTACGTTTCACGTTGTACGTTTTACGTTTAATGTTTTACGTTTCACGTTAAGGTTAAGGTTAACGTTATCGTTAAGGTTAACGTTAAGGTTGTTTCGGTTTATTGATATCGTCCTTGTCGGTCATCGGCGTGCGAACGTCGACCTTATAGTAGTTGTGTCCCGAATGGCCCGGTTCCACCACGTTGATGAACTCTGTATCCTCGTCAAGTGGCTCGAAGGTGAGCGAATAAACCAGAATATCGTAGCCACCCTGGTTATGAGCGAAATTGGAGTATTCGGGGTATAAGGCAACCCCTTCAGCCTTGCGGAAATCGAAACGCTTCCCCGTGGCGCAATCTTCCAGATACACCTCCGGCATGATGGAGATACCATAGTCAGGCACCGGACGACGGTCGGGAGTGCGGTCCTTATACATAAAGTATACCACAGTCTTCTTGGTGGTAATCTCCACCTTCTCGAGACTCACGTTGCCTGCATGCGGCGAGCGGCTCTCGACATATGGATAGTCGAGCGTGCGTGGTATTTGAGGTTTCACCTTGATAGGCAGTCTCACGTCGCGAGGCTTCGTCTTCGGGGCTTCTTTAGCCTGCTTCACACGTTCATGCTGGAAATCGCTGCTCACAGCATAGCACTTGAGGTCGGCGTCAAAAGAGAAGGTCAGTCCTCCCACCGGAGCGCCGTCCTGCTTGGTGGCGCGGTTGCGCATGTTGAACTTGCGATAGAGAGAGGCGGCACGTGTGCCGTTGAGACTCACAGCGTTGTAAGCAACCTTCGACCCCTCCATACCGTCCTGTATCGAGGCATCGGGATAGCCGAAATCATCGACCACCTCATAGTAGCTCTTTCCAACATATATATCCTCAAGATCGGGGTCGGCCGATACATAGCGACCACCCCAACAACCGGTCAAAAGCAACGCGGTGGCGGCCAAAAGAGCAATATTGAAACAGTATTTCATCGTTATTCTTGAAAATGTCCGTTATTCCAGTTTCCGGTAACAGTCTTGCCTTCGGCATCGATATAGGTGCCCTGTCCGTGGAAGGTGTCGTTCATCCAGCCGCCCTCGTAACTCGAGCCGTCGGGATAGGTGGCCTTACCCTGCCCCTGGCGCTTGTCGTTGGACCAGGTGCCGTTGTAGGTCTCACCATCAGCGAGGACGATGGAGCCTTGTCCAGACATGTGGCCCTGAATGAAGTCGCCCTCGTAACGGGTACCATTTGCCCAGGCTTTAATGCCCTTGCCGTGCGGTGCACCGTTAACAAACGGTCCGTCGTAGCGGGTGCCGTCGGGGAAAAGCAGGTATCCGGTACCTGTACCCATAGCTGTCCAATCGCCTTCCATCACGTTGCCGTTGTTGAAACGGAACGTACCGTGCCCCTTGATATAGCCTTTCGACCATTGGCCTGTATAGGAATAGCCCTGAGCGGCCCATGTATACGTCCCTTCTCCCTCAAAGACGCCTTTCTTCCACATGCCGTCGTAGCGGTCGCCGTTGGGCCAGGTCATAAGACCCTTGCCCTCAATCTTGCCCTTGCCGCTGCGCTGGCCGGTGTAGACGCGGCCGTCGTCGTAAGTGGTAGTCTCAACCACCTGCGCCATTGCAGGCGTTATCATCGCTGCTAAAAGCAGTACCATCATCAGTTTTGCTGTATGTTTCATCGTATAGTGGTTAAAGTTGTAATTCTATTTTTCCAAAGGATAATGCATCTTCTTTATGAGCACGCCTAATTTGTAAAAGTTGAACTGGCGGAGCGAAATGCCCGTGCCGGTAACGAAATGGCTCTCCATAGGCGACTTCATCATCTTCCACACCCTATACACCAGACCCTGCATACCCATGCGGCGCACACGGCCATAGGCTCTCAGCAGGCGCACCGACTGGCAGAAGCGCTGATCCTCCCACATGTAGTCGTATATCATCGCCAGATTCTCCACAGCCTCTACAGTCTTGTGGAGGAATTCCACATTATCCTCCACCTGGCCGTTCACCACAGCGTTCTCGACATGCTGAATACGTATCTTGCGTTCCTCGAGTTGATAGCCGAAGAGTGTGTCCTCATGGCCGTACTTGGTGATACGCTCGTCGAACTGCACCTTCTCGAACACATCGCGGCGAATCATGAAATTGTTGGTCATGAACGACTGGTAGGGATGCTGACGGCGCACCGAGGCCGGCTGGCTCTCCACCTTGGTACCATAGAGGTAGCGAAGGCGGTGTTCCTGGTCGTTGCCGCGTTCGTCGTATTTGCGACCGCCGACTATCACTTGCGAGTCTGTGCCAAGGTGTTTGATATATGTCTTCAGGAAGTTCTCGGGTACCACCGAGTCGTCGTCGAGAAACAGCAGCCACTCGCCCTTTGTGTAATTCAGGAAGAGGTTCCTTATCTTCGCCCTTCCCACATTCTGCCCCAACCTCAGGTAGGTGGCAATCTCAGGAATGGCTTTGTTCTGCTGCTGGTAGATGCCCGACGAATGGTCGTCGATGCACACTATCTCCACCTCCGTATCTCCCTTGAGGTTCTTCAACTGATTCACCAAACGCCTCACCAGTGGATAGGCGTAATAGTTATAAATAGGTATACAAACCGATATCATATTTCTATCTCCATATTATCGTATGCCAGTTCCACACCCGCAGGCAGTTCTTTTGCCACCTCGGCGTGAAGCCCCATCTCGTGGCTCATGTGTGTCAGGTAGGCTTTCTTGGGTCCCACCCTATTGATTACCTCCAGCGCCTCGGGGAGGCAGTAGTGGGAGAAATGTTTCTCCTTCCTCAGCGCGTTCAGCACCAGCACCTCCACACCCTTCAACTTCTCCATCTCACTGTCGGCAATATAATTGGCGTCGGTGATATACGCCAGTTTTCCAATCCTGAATCCCAGAACTGGGAGAGTTTTGTGCATCGCCTTTATCGGCAGCACTTCGACTCCAGCAGCCTCGAAGGGTGCGTCGTCGACCGTGTGGAGTTCAGCCTCGGGAAGGCCGGGAAACTCGTGCAGCTCGAAGATGTAGTGGTAGTCGCGCACGATGGCCGTCCGCGCCTCGGCGTTGAGGTAGATATCCATCTTGCGGTGCTGCACATAGTTGTAGGAGCGGATGTCGTCCAGTCCTGCCACATGGTCACGGTGGGCGTGGGTTATCAGTATGGCGTCGAGGTGGTCGACATTGTGGCGCAGCATCTGCTGACGGAAGTCGGGCCCGATGTCGAGGAGGATGTTTTTAGTGTTTATTGTCACCAACGCCGAGGTACGGAGACGCTTGTCCCGCTCGTCCATCGAGCGGCACACCCCGCAGCGGCACGCCACTACCGGCACGCCCTGCGAGGTTCCAGTACCCAAGAACGTCAACTTCATCCTACTCAAACATTCAAACATTCAAGCAATCAAGCAATCACTCTTTGTGAGTCAATTTGAAGCCCACGCCGTGCACGTTGACGATTTCCACCGACGGGTCGGCCTTCAGGTATTTCCTCAGTTTGGTGATGTAGACGTCCATCGAGCGGGCAGCGAAATAGCTGTCGTCCTTCCATATCTTCTGCAGGGTGGTGTTGCGGTCCACCAGCTGGCCGAAATTGATGGCGAACATGCGTAGCAAATCGCACTCCTTGGCCGTCAGGCGCTGTTCCTCGTCTCCAATGGACAGCGTCTGATGCAGATAGTCGAAGGTGAAGTTACCAATCTTGAACACATTCTTGTCGGGACGGTCCTCGTTGAACGAACGGCGCATCGTGGCACCGAGGCGAGCGAGGAGCTCCTCCATGGAGAACGGTTTGGTGATGTAGTCATCGGCGCCGACCTCAAAGCCCTTCAGCTTGTCGGCCTCAAGGTTCTTGGCGGTGAGGAAGATGATAGGCACTTTCTTGTCCACCTTGCGGATGTCCTTGGCGACAGCGAAGCCATCCTTCAACGGCATCATCACATCGAGGATGCAGGCATCGACATCCTCCTCGTCGAAATTCTTCATTGCCTCTTCGCCGTCCTTGGCCCACACAACTGTGTAGCCCTTCTGCGTCAGATAAGCCTTCAGGATGGTACCCAGGTTGGGGTCGTCCTCAGCAACCAAAAGTTTAATTCCGAGATTCATATTCAGATGATTTTAATGCTTTCAATTAGATCGTTGGGCCGTATCGCGTCGATAACTGGCCAGTCCTCCTCGTCCACGCGTCCGAAGCAAGTGTGGACGCCGTCGAGGTGCTGCGTGTTCTCACGGTTGTGGCAGATAAAGAACTGGCTGCCGCCGGTGTCCTTGCCTGCATGCGCCATGCTTAGCACGCCGCGGTCGTGGTGCTGCATCGACGCCGAAGTCTCGCACTTGATGGTCCATCCAGGGCCACCCATGCCGGCACGCGGGTCGCCGGCATTGCGGCTGTAAGGGCATCCGCCCTGGATTACGAAGCCGGGTATCACGCGGTGGAAGCGCAGACCGTCGTAGAAGCCGCTCTTCGCCAGCTTCACGAAATTCGCCACAGTCGCGGGTACCGCCTCATCGTAAAGAGTCACATGCATAGTGCCTTTCGCTGTCTTGATCTCTGCTTTCATAACTTCAAATCTTTTTTCACACTATTTCGTACCCTTATAACACCGATTATTGCATTTTATTGTGCAAATGTTAAAATTTTTTTGTTAATCTGCCGCCGCAGGGGGCCTTCCGACTACCACCACAAACATTAATTTATAAAGAAAATAAAATTTATTATAAAAAAGGTTGTATATTTGCAACAGGATTTTTGCCTTTCAAAGGTCGTTAAACATTTGTGCCACATGCAGATTGAATACAACAACACAGTAACCTTCGGCCGCGGATGGGACGTCGCCGCCCTACGCGACACCTTTGCCGCTGCCGAACGTATAGTCCTTGTGGCACACCAGAACGCCGATGGCGACGCCGTGGGCTCAGTGCTGGGTATGTACCACCTGCTGAAAAAGGCCACCAAGGCCGAGGTGACACCTCTGCTCCCCGACGGGGTACCCGACGAACTCGACTGGCTGCCTGGCGCCAACCTCATTGTCAGCGGCAAACAACAGACAGCCGTATGCCGCTGCGCCTTCGCCGCTGCCGACCTCGTCGTATGCCTCGACCTCAACGACCCCGAACGCACAGGCGTCCTCTCCAATGCGTTAATCAAATCCAACGCCAAACGAATCCTCTTCGACCACCACGAAAACGCCGACCCCGCAAACTGGGCCCTCTGCCTCTCTGAACCAGACATCTCCTCCACTTGTGAACTCGTCTACTGGGCCATGCAGTCGGCCTACGGCAACAGTATTTTTACGCGTGACGCCGCCACCTGTCTCTATGCAGGCATGTGCACCGACACAGGCACCTTCAGTTACAGCAACGACCGACCCTCTCTTTATCTCGCAGCCGCCAACCTCCTGTCCTTCGGAATTGATCCCATGGAGATAAACCGTCAGATAAAGAATGTGTTCACCCTTCCGCGCCTCCAATTCTTCGGCCATGCAATGGCCAACCTGCTCACCCTCTACCCCCAACAAGAGGTTGCCCTCATGGTCATACGCGCCGAAGACATGAAGAAGTACGGCGTGGAAAGCGCCGAACTAACGGGTCTTATCAACGAAGTGATGAAACTGCGTGCCATTGACTGCGGCATACTGGTGCGCGAGGAAGAGGGCAAGGTACGCCTCTCCCTACGCTCAAAGAAGACCTACGACGTCAACCGCCTCGCTGCCGACCTCTTCGGCGGCGGCGGTCACAAGCGTGCCGCAGGCGCCACCTCCACCCTCTCGCTCGACGACACGGTGGCCAAAGTGAAACGCAAACTGAAACTTCAATTATAATGGTTAAAGGTTAATGATTAATGGTTAAAGTGCTTGCGCAATGATTTTCAAAGACAACATAAACAACAAAAACAACAAAGCGATGCAACATGCACCGCTGAAGACGTTGTCCCTGTTGTCTCTGTTGTCTTTAGTCTTTGTCTTCTCCTGCCGCCAGGTACCCGTCGTAGAAATCGACGAGCACCCCACCGACCCGCTCAAGGAAAACCGCATCAACGCAAACCGCATCATAGCCCAAAGCGAAGAGACACAGATAGACGCCTATGTCACCCGCCGCAACTGGGAAATGCAGCGCATCCCCGGCGGCAGCCGCCTGATGTGCAACAACGCACAACTGTCATCCTTCTCCTCGCGACTTAACTACGGCGACACCGTCCAACTGCTCTACAGCGTCGAAACAATAGGCGGCGAAACAATCTACATGGGTCTCTGCGACACTGTGGTCATAGGACGCGCACAGCCCAACCGTGGCGTTGACGAAGCTCTCCTCTACCTCGCGCCGGGCAACACCGCCACCGTCATCGTACCCTCCGAACAAGCCTTCGGCGTCATAGGCGACGGCGACCGCATAACCTCAAGAATGATACTCGTATACAAAATAACAATAAATAACATCACACAACAATGAAAAAACAGATGAAAATGGCCGCTATTATTGTGGCCGCAGCAACAATGCTGGCAGCCTGTGGCGGCAATGGTTTTAAAACCACCGACAGCGGACTGTTGTACAAATTCGAGAAACAGAACAAGAGCGCCCAGCAGGTGCAGGACGGCGATGTGCTCGTTGGCGAGATGACCATCCGCTTCGACACCACCGAGACCTTTAGCAACGTTGGCAACGCCGGTCGCATAATGCAGGCCACAAAGACCTTTGACGGCGACCTGTACGAAGGACTGCTTATGATGCACATCGGCGACAAGGCCACCTTTGCCATCGAAGCCGACACCCTCGCCCAGTTCCTCCAGCCCAACCAGATGCCCCCCTACTACGAAAAGGGCAAAGGCATGAAGATCTACTATGAGATTTCGCTGCAGGACATCGTCACCAAAGAAGAGATTATGCAGGAGCAGGCCAACTACATGGCCGAGATGCAGCAGCGCCAGCAGGGCGAGCCTGAAGCCATCGCCGCTTATGTCAGCGACAACAACATCAAGGAGAAAGCCAACGCCGACGGTCTCTACGTCATCGTCAAGAAGAAAGGCAACGGTCCCAAGGTGGCTGCCGGCAAGAAAGTGGCCATCAACTACACCGGCTGCCTCCTCGACGGCACGATGTTCGACAGCAGCGTTGAGAGCGACGCTCGCCGCGGCAACATCTACACCGCCGAGCGCACCTACGAACCCCTCAGCTACACTGTTGGCCAGATGGGTCTCATCAAAGGCTGGGAAGACGGCATCAACGGACAGCCTGAAGGTACCATCCTCCAGCTCATCATCCCCTCGGCCCTCGGCTATGGCTCGCGCGGTGCCGGCGAGATGATTCCTCCCTACTCGCCACTCGTGTTCGACATCGAAATCGTCAGCGTGAAATAAGTCTGGAAACAGTCATGAAAAACATCGTTATTTTCGGAGCCCCCGGCGCCGGTAAAGGCACCCAGAGCGACTTCATCGTCGAGACCTACGGTCTCACCCACGTCTCCACAGGCGACCTCCTCCGTAAGGAAATCGCCGAACAGACCGAACTGGGTCTCCGCATCAAGAGCATCATGGACGCTGGACAGCTCGTCAGCGACGACATCGTCGTCGAAATGATGGACAAAGCCATCGCCGCCGACACCAAAGGCATGCTCTTCGACGGATTTCCCCGCACCGTGGCACAGGCAGAAGTGCTTGACAAACTCCTTGCCAAATACGGTCGCAGCCTCACCTGCATGGTACAGCTCGAAGTGCCCAAGGACGAGCTGATGCGCCGCCTCCTCGAACGCGCCAAGATTCAAGGCCGTGCCGATGACAACGAGGCCACCATCAACAACCGTCTGCAGGAGTACAACAACAAGACCAAGCCCGTGGCCGACTACTATGCCGCCCAAGGCAAGCAGCGCGTCGTCGACGGACTCGGCACCATCGAAGACATAGCCGCCCGCATACGACAGGCCATAGGCTGACCGTCAGGCCACAGCAACACCAAAGTCCCGAACCATTACGGTCCGGGACTTTCTTTTCATAATCAATAGGGATCCACGTCGAAGTGGACAGAGACTCTGCCCCACCCATCCTGCTTCACCAGCTCGTCGGCCATCTGCAGCATCAATTGCTTGGCATCGGCAATATTCTCGCTGCGTTCGAAACGGACGGTGATGGTCTTGAGGTAGAGTGCGCGGACACGGCTCACCAAAGGATACTCCGGACCCATAACGCGGTTGCCAAAGAGATTGCGCATCTGCGTCGCCAGCCAGTCGGCAGCTTGGTTGAGCACGTCGCTCTCGCGGTGCTTCAGCGTCACCTCGACAAGGCGGTAGTACGGCGGATAACGGAAGACACGGCGTTCGTTGTCCTGGTCGGAATATAAACCCTTGTAGTCGTTATCCTCCACCTTCTGCAGTATCTGGTGCGCGGGGTTATAGGTCTGGATGATGACACGACCGGCATCGCCGTGACGGCCGGCGCGACCGCTGACCTGCGTGAGCTGTTGGAAAGCACGTTCGTAGGAGCGGAAGTTGGGATAGTTGATGAGGTTGTCGGCATTGACGACCCCCACCACGCTGACATGCTCGAAATCAAGACCCTTGGTGACCATCTGCGTGCCCACAAGGATGTCTATGCGCCGCTCGGCAAAGTCGTTGAGCAGTTCCATGTACTGGTTCTTCTGCAGCGTGCTGTCGAGGTCCATACGTGCTATGCGGGCCTCGGGGAAGTGTATCTGAAGGTCTTCCTCGATGCGCTCGGTACCTACGCCCACCATACGCAGACGTGTCGATTGGCATGCCGGACATTCTGTTGGCACGGGGATGGAATAGCCGCAGTAGTGACAGCGCAGCGAATTGCTGGCCTTGTGGTATACCAGCGATACATCACAATGCATACACTGCGGAATCTGGTGGCAGTCGTCGCATTCGAGTCGCAGGGCGAAGCCGCGGCGGTTCTGGTAGAGTATCACCTGCTGGCGTTTGGACAGAGCCTCGCGGATAGCATCAAGAAGCGTGTCACTGAAATGGCCGCGCACGTGGCCTTCCCTACCCTCCTTCTTCATGTCTACACACACAACCTCGGGGAGGCTGAAGCCGCCGTAACGATGCGTCATCTCAGCAAGTCCGTACTTGCCGGTGACGGCGTTATGGTAGCTCTCCACGCTAGGTGTGGCGCTGCCGAGGACGGTACGGGCACCACAGAGGCGTGCGAGATAGACGGCAGAGTCGCGCGCCTGATAGCGCGGTGCAGGGTCCTGCTGCTTGTAGGAGGGGTCGTGCTCCTCGTCAACGATAACCAGCGAGAGGTCGTTGAAAGGCAGGAACAAAGCACTGCGGGCACCGAGGAGCACCTGGTAGCGGCCCTCGCCGATGGCCATAGTGCGCCGCCACACCTCCACACGCTGGGAAGCCGAGAAACGCGAATGATATACGCCTACCTTGTCGCCGAAATAGCGGCGCAAGCGATTGATGATTTGCGAAGTCAGGGCAATCTCGGGCAGCAGGAAGAGTACCTGGTGGCCTGCACGCACCTGCTCGTCGATAAGTTTGATATAGACCTCGGTCTTGCCAGAGGAGGTAACGCCGTGCAGAAGATGAGTGGAGAGTGGAGAGTGGAGAGTGGAGAACGCTTGCTGCTGTTCGTCGTTCAAGACAATGGAGGAGACAGGCGTGAGGTCGCTGTCGGAGTAGTCTTTTAGGCGACTCTCTATGCGCTCTTCAGCTACTAGGATACCGTTCTTGAAGAGTGTCTGCATAGCACTGCCGGCAGGAAGGGTGCGCTTAGCCACAGGTTCCTTGCCGAAGTGCGACATCTGCAGATATTGCATGAGGAGTTCCACCTGCTTGGTGCGATGTTTGCGCTCAAGGTCGTCGAAGAGAGTCCGCTGGGCCTCGTCTGAGGCGTATTCGTCGGCCAACCGCACATAAACCGACTTTCGGGGCACGAAGCGTTCGCGCAGTTCCTCGTCCATCACCACCACCTCGCGCTCAATCATGGTGCGTATCAGCGGCATTATCTTTTGCACGCCGATGGCACGACTGATGTCGAGCACACGCATCACAGGGTGCTCGGCCAGCAGGTTTACAATCTGCAGTTCGTATTTGGTGAGACGTGAGAGTTCACCGTCGAAATCGGGATGTATGGAGACTGCGCTCTCGCTTGCGAGTTTCATGCCTGCAGGCAGAGCCACTGCCATCACGTCGCCAGGATAGCACATATAGTAGCGTGCCATCCATTCCCAGAACTCCATCTGACGTTCGGTAACAATGGGCTCTTCATCAAGAACCGAGAGGATATACTTCGACTTCCATGTAGGCGCAACCGTGTGGATGCGGCGCACAAGAGCCGAATACATCTTGTCGCTCCTTGCGCCGAACTGCACCACCACACGCTTGCCTACCGCCACCTCGCCATTCAGTTCGCGTGGCACACGGTAAGTATAGGTGCCGGGCAAGTGGAGCGGCAGCAACACGTCGACGTAGTATACCTCCTGGTCTTCCATAATATTGACAAAACCCAATCACAGGAAGCTTGTGCGTCCTGTGACCGGGTTGTGTGTCGGTCGTTGTTGTTTACTCGACGGCTTCGGCCATCACCACACTGCCGCGGTAGGCTGGGCAAGTGTGATGGGTGCAACTGGCGACAAAAGCAGCCAGCATTAGCACCAAAGCCACAAGAGCGAATGTTTTCTTCTTCATTTGTCTATTACTTATCTCCCGCTTCGCGAAATCCATTAATCTTGGAAATCTAGATTCTTCTGGATTTAACAAGATTTGCATGGTCCTTTAAATCGTGGAAATCTGTTTTGCATAATCTATTTCCAAGATTTCAATGATTTCCGCCAAAGGCGGGGAGTATTCTTACAAACCTATCTTCTCGTTGACAATCTTAAGTATCTCGGCCTCCTGTTTTATTGCTTCGTCCTCGATTTTTTGTGCGCGGGCGAGGATGTCGGCCTTGAAGGCTTCGTCCTTGAGAGAGGAGGCGTTGATCTTGACATTGAGGTGGGCACCCATGACGCCGGCACGTGCTGCGAGGGCTCCCACGCCACCGTCTGTGACGCTGTTGGGGTTGCCCCACTCGACCATGGCGCGGCAGACCTCGAAGGCTTCGAGGGAACGCTGCATAGTGCGGAACGGCACCTCGGTGGCAAACTTCGTGGCCTCCTGGATGGCGGCACTGCGGGCGGCCTTCTCTTCATCGGTCTTCTTGGGTAGGCCGAAGGCGTCCATAATCTTGTTGAAGGCAGCGGTATCTTCGTCGACGAGGTGCAGCAGCTCGTCTTTCAGGGCCTGACCCTTGACGGCGACATCGCTGAACTTCTCCCACTCGTCGTCGTAGGCCGCCTTGCCACCGGTGAGGTTGGCCACCATGGTGCCGAGGGAAGCTGCGAGGGCGCCCATGTAGGCGCTGACGCTGCCGCCGCCGGGGGCGGGACTCTCGGAGGCCGTTTCGTTGCAGAAACCGGTGCAGGTGAGGTCGACGAGTTTCTTCTTCGAGTGATCCTCGATGAGGAACTCGATGACTTTCTCCTTGGGGTCGAAGGGCTTGAGGTCGTCGAGACCCATGCTCTTGATGGCCACCTTCATTATCTCGTCCTCGCTGACACCGAGGGAGCGCTGCTGCTTGGCCAGATAGTATTTACCAGCGTCGATGAGGACGCTCTTGGGGATGAGGCCGACAATCTCGCAGCCTGTGACGCGGAGGCCGCGGTTCTGAGCGCAGCGGCAGACTTCGTCGAAGCAGAGGTGGACGGGGGCAACCTTGATGGAGGTGATGTTCATCGAGACCTGGGCGATGCCGTAGTCCTCGATATACCAGCCGATGGCCTTGGTGCCCTTGAGGGTGCCGGGAATCATGATGGTCTTGCCGTTCTCATCCTTGATGGGCTTGCCGCTGGGCTTGCCACCCTCACGTTTCGGACGGCCCTTCTCGCGGACGTCGAAGGCGATGGCGTTGGCGCGGCGGGTGCTGGTGGTGTTGAGGTTGTAGTTGATGGCCACGAGGAAATCGCGTGCACCGACCTGGGTGGCGCCGGTGCGGGCGGTGTGGTCGTTCCAAGCGTTGGGACCGAAGTCGGGCTTCCACTGCTCGGTGCCGAGGCGGCTGCTGAGGCTCTCGTATTCGCCGGTGCGGCAGTAAGCCAGATTGCGGCGCTCAGGGATGAAGGCGGCGTTCTCGTAGCAGTAGATGG
Organism: Bacteroidales bacterium; assembly: GCA_045222795.1. Lineage (GTDB taxonomy): Bacteria > Bacteroidota > Bacteroidia > Bacteroidales > P3 > Colimorpha. Next base: position 9,226 of record JBGUZF010000047.1, on the reverse strand, counting down.
GTATCTGCAGCTCCTCACCAAGGCGGCGTCCCAGCTTGTGGGCATATTCGACAACCTCTTCCATGGTGATGTTGCTCACGGGGATGAGGGGGCACACGTCGGTGGCACCCTGACGGGGGTGGGCGCCGTGGTGCTGGGTCATGTCGATAAGTTCGGCGGCTTTGCGGACCACCTGGTAGGCGGCCTCGAGCACAGGCTCGGGTTCGCCGACGAAGGTGATGACGGTGCGGTTGGTGGTCTGGCCGGGGTCGACGTCGAGGAGTTTCACGCCATCGACCTTCTCAATCTCGGCAGTCACCTGATTGATGATATCCATGTTGCGGCCTTCGCTGATATTGGGCACGCATTCGATGAGTTGTTTCATCAGGGTAAAGGTTAAAGATTAAAGGTTAAAGATTAAGGGTTAAAGTTGATTGCTACTTGATTACTTCGATGGAGCCGTTGTGCTCGATGTTGCCGTTATAGCCGCGGGCGGTGAAGCGGTAGAAGTAGGTGCCAGCTGGAACACCCGACGGATCCCAGAAGTCCTCCTCAGTGGCTATGTTGTCGCGGTGGTACACCAGCGAGCCCCACTTGTTGTAGATGTAGAGGCTGTTGATGGGATAGCCGAGTCCGTTGATGAGGTTGCCGATGACGAAGCGGTCGTTGATGCCGTCGCCGTTGGGCGTCACCACATTGGGGAACTGGAGGAAGTCGTTAACCATAAGGATGGTGGCCTCGGTGGTGTCGGGGCAGAAGACATAGTTGCCCGAGGGTGCGAGGTTCTTGGACTCCGAGATTAGGCGCACGCTGTAGTTGCCGGCGATATCCTCGGTGGAGGTGTATTGCGAGTAGTCGAATACAGGGTTCTCGTCGAGCATGGTATGGACCGACAGGGGGTAATCATTGCTGTACTGGAACTCCCAGAAGTAGCGCGTGGCGGAGTCGCGGGGGGCGGTAAGGTTAGTGAACTGCACCTGCGGTTGGAGGACGGAGGGATAGATGGGGTCCCAGGAGAAGGCCGACTTGGGGGCCTTGTAGACGGCGATGACCTTGTCATAGATGAGCGAGTCTTCGCAACCGTCCTCGGAGACTATGTAGTATTTGAGTTTATAGATGCCTTCGGTATATGTGTGTGTCGGGGAGGCGATGTCGGATGTGTTGCCGTCGCCGAAGTCCCAGAAGTGCTTGAAGCCGTCAATACTCTGATTGTCGAAGGTGAGGGTCAGCGGGTCGCAGCCTTCGAGGGTGAAGGGCGTGGGGACGAAGCTGGGATAAGGCTGGCGGCGGAGGAAGATGTCGATGGTGTCGCGGGTGACGCAGGCCTTGGTCTTGTCGTTGGTAACCTGGACTACATACTGAATATCGCGGCCCGGCTCAACCACGGTGGTGATGGTGTCGGTGGTCTGACCGAAGGGGGCCCACTGATAGATGTAGTTGGCGTCGGGATGGTGGGAGTGGCGGTCGCTGGCGTCGAGCTTGGTTTGGTATACACCGCAGAGGGCGGTGTCGTTGCCGAGCGAGGGCTTGGGGGTCCAGAAGGAGGTGATGTGGGTGTTGGTGTCCCAGACGCAGCCGAACTCATCGAAGATAGAGACGTTGATCTTGAAGGTACCTGCCGTGTCGGGGGTCAGGATGTATGCCTCGATATCGTTGTGACGGTGCACTTCGGCGCCGCGATAGTGACCGAGCTCGTAGTCGCAATATTGCGAGGAAGTGTCGGCGTACCAGATGAGGGAGTCGATGCCAACCTGATACTTGCAGGCGTTGGGGTCGATGTTGCAGAGGTCCATGCTCCAGCTGAACACCCAGCCGTTGTCAACGGGCCAGTAGTCGCAGAGCTCGATGTTCCACTCGCCGTTGAGGGGGCATCCGACAAGGGTCGAGAAATCGTCGGCGGGGAAGTAATAGTCCATCTTGTTGTCGTGGTCGGAAGAGTCGAGGGTGTTGACGGTGACCCAACCATTTGTGCCGCACTGTTGGCCGACGATACCGGGGTTGAAGCCAGCGGGAATCGGGGGCAACGAATCAGTCGTTGAGATTCTATATGTCTGTGAAGCCATACCGGCATTGGACGGACTAGGCGTATCGGCCGACTCGCCGGAGACAAGGGTGTAGTCGCGGTTGCGCGAGAAGCAGTAGTTCCAGCCTATGCCGTAGGGGTTGTTGACACTGTCGCAGAGGTTGGTGCCGAGCATGCCGTCAAAGCCGCTGTCGTTGTTGCCGCCATAGGGGATACCGGTATACATACTGCCGCCGCCGCCGGTGTTGGGCGGACAATGCTGGCAGTCGCTCTGTTTCTGATACTTCAGCACGGCCTTGCTGCCGTTGGGGCACACGATGGAGAGCTTGTAGTCGCCCATGTAGGAATGCTCATAGTTGACACAGATGGAGCAGATGTCCTTGGGACTTGTGATTGTCATGCCGCTGGGGTATTCCTCGAAAAGCACGGGGGCGCGGAAGCAGTCGGGCAAGTTGGGACAGGCATTCATACCATCGGGGATGAAGGTACGGGTGTTGTTGACCTTTGTCTCGACCTGAGCGAACTCGACGGTGCGCAAGACCAGGGTGGCGTCCTCGCCGCTGTAGCCCATATTGACCAGAAGCGAGTCGCGGTTGCAGATATCGTCGAGGGTGAAAAGTGTCTTCAAGGGGTTGGGGGCCGTTCGCACACGCACGGATGGGAACTCGGTGGATTTGCACCCTCGTTCGTCGGTAACAGAAAGGATAACGTCGTAGCAGGAGACCTCGACATAATCGTTATAGTAAACGCTGGTTTTGTTGACGCCCACGATGGTGTCGCCGGTACCCATGTTCCAGAAGAAATAGGTTGTTGAATCCGACGGGTGGTACCATCCGCAACTGTTGCTGTACTCGCAGTGGCCGGTGAAGATAACGCCATCGCCGAGGCAGAGGTTAACTCCGTTGAACGGTGTAGAGTCGAGGACAGCAACGGAATCCATCAGCACGGAGTCCCATTCCATAACGGTGTCGACATCGTAGAGCAGCTTGACGCGGCCAAACTCGTATATCTCGCCGTCGCGGGTCTTATAATATATAGAGTCGATAACCGGGGAGAAAGTCTCGCAGGGGCTGTTGCATCCCATCATGATATTGAAACCGGCGCCTGTGGACCTGTCGACGCCGCTACAGTCGCACGACTTCAGTCGTACTGTCATCATGCCCGTAGTGTTCTGGGGACTGATATATATAAAGCGGGTGCTGGGGACATACATGCTGCCTGTAGCATACCACAGCAGAGAGTCGTTGATGGTGGGACCGTCGTAGACGAACAGCGTGTCGGCGCAGGGAAGGCCGGCGTTGGTATAACGCAGATTCAGCTGTTCGACCTCGAAAGTCATCACAAGCGGGGTGTCGCAGGTGCTGGAGATAGTCACCCAGTAGTCCTCGCCGTTGGTGTAGTTGCCGCCACTGCCGCCGATATCGAACAGACGCATAGCGCCGTTGATCAACGGCAAGGTAGTATTATGAATGCTCGGACCAAGATTGTATGCTTCCACAATCTGGCCGTTTGCAATCCCGGCGAAAAGGGCCAGGAACACCAATGTAAACAATTGCCTCTTCATACGTCAGTCCTTTCTTTATTTATTATCGGTCTGTTTGCTTGCAAGCTCAAACATATCATGCTGCGAGCGCAACACAAGATATGGATGCTCCGACCCGGGGGTGGAGAAACAGATGGTCGTCTTCAGGTCCTTGTGTTCAAGCTGCAGGCGCTCGAAGTCGTAGGCGTAGTAGCTCAGCTTGGTCAGGTCGACCTTAAAGTCCTTGGGCAGGGCCTCGCCGGACCATTTGTCCTTCACCTTCTCGATGGGAAGGACCACCGCACCTGCGGGCACCTCGTCAGCGACATAGAATGCGCTGCGGGCGAAATTGCACCGCCATTCAAGTTTCTCGGCAGGATAGTTGGAGTACCTGTTATAGTCGCCGTTGAAGTACGGCAACATGAGTGTCTCGCAATCCTGAGCTTTCAATCCGGCGGCTGCAAGCAGCAACGCGGCGATAAAAACGACTCTTTTCATAACATTACATTTTTTGGCTTTCTATATATATGACGACGAAGAAGCAAAATCTGTTCACCTTTTATGAATTTTTAACATTACGGCGGCGCAGGTGATTGATGAGAGCCATCAGCAAACCGAGGGCGAGGAAGCCTCCCGGAGGCAGTATCATCATAATCATTCCGCCATCCATCAGCGTGATGCCGAACAACTTACCGGCGCCGAGCAGTTCACGGACCATACCCACGAGGGTCAGTGCCCATGTGAAACCGAGGCCCATGAACAAACCGTCGAGGAACGACATGCCGACGTTGTTCTTCGAGGCGAAGGCTTCGGCGCGGCCCAGCACGATGCAGTTCACCACGATGAGGGCGATGAAGAGGCCGAGACTGTCGTAGAGGTCGGGCAGGTAGGCCTGCATCACCATCTGCACGACGGTGACGAAGGTGGCGATAATCACGATAAACGCCGGGATGCGCACCTTGTCGGGGATGACGCTCTTGAGCAGCGAGATGACGATGTTCGACATCATAAGCACGAAGGTGGTGGCCAATCCCATGCTGAGGCCATTGATGGCCGAGGTGGTGGTGGCCAGCGTCGGGCACATGCCGAGGACGAGCACCCATGTCGGGTTCTCCTTGATAAGACCGTTCTTGATAATATCTTTTGCTTTCATGGAGCTTGTGTTTTATTCGTTGGTAACAGTTTCGGCTGCCGTGGTGTCGGCGCAGGGGGCGGGAGCCTCGGCCACCAGCGTCATGAGGTTGGCATAGGCTTTGTTGACGCCACGCAGGAAGGCGCGCGAGGTGATGGTGGAGCCAGTGATGGCATCCACATCGCCCTTGTCCTTGGTGACCTTGAGTTCCGTGGCAGGCGACTTGCCGATGATGTTGCCCGTACCGTTCTTCTGGAACCATTCGCCGGCCAGTGCACCGAGGCCGGGGGTCTCGTGTGTCTCGAGGATGCTGTAGCCGTAGACATTGCCCTCACCGTCGAAGCCCACCATGACCTTGAGCGGGCCGCCAAAGCCGTTGAAGTCGATAGCCTCGACTGCGGCACCGGCATACACACCGTCGGTGGTGTAGGCCATGTGGCACACCACACTGTCCTTGTAGTTGCCTTTCTCGTCGGGCTCGCCGAGACGGATGGTGTCATGTTTCATCATGGCGGCGTCGTAGCCTATCTGGGCCAGGGTCACGCCATTCTCGTCGACCTGCTTCAGCACGTCGGCGATGGCCTTGCTCACCTTGGCCTGCTTGGCCTGTTCTATCGGTTCCTTGGTGACACCGTTCAGGGCTGCCAGCGCAGCGGCGGCCACAAGGGCAATCGCCGTCAGCGACAGCAGCATATTCACTAAAGTTGATTGTGCTTTCTTAGCCATAACTTTAATCTTTAACCATTAAACATTAAACTTTACACCGCGAAGCGTTTCGGTTTACACCAGCGGTTGAGCAGCGGCGTGACGCTGTTCATGATAAGGATGGCGAAGCTGACGCCCTCGGGATAGGCACCCCAGTTGCGGATGATGATGGTCAGCAGGCCGCAGCCGAAGCCGAATATCAGCTGGCCGCTCTTGGCCATGGGCGAAGTCACCATGTCGGTGGCCATGAAGCAGGCGCCGAGCATGATACCGCCGGTGAAGATGGTCATCAGGGGGTTCATGTAGCTCTCGGGATTGATGAGCCACAGGATGGCGCTGAACACAAAGGCCGTGCCGATGAAGGCCACGGGGATATGCCATGTGATGATCTTGCGGCACAGCAGGTAGATGGCGCCGATGAGGATGGCGATGGCCGAAATCTCACCCATCGAGCCGCCGATGTGGCCGAGGAAAGCATCCCACAGCGTCACGTCGGCACCCAGGGCACCCTCCTTGAAGGCTCCAAGGGGCGTGGCACCTGTGGCGGCGTCGAAGTTCATGGTGAAGCCCGGCACAGGCCACGTGGTCATCTGCACGGGGAACGAGATGAGCAGGAACACACGGCCCACCAATGCGGGGTTGAAGGGGTTCTTACCCAAGCCGCCGAAGCTCATCTTGCCGATACCGATGGCCACCAGGGCGCCGATTATCACTATCCACAGCATCTGAGCAGTGGCCGGAACGTTGAAGGCCAGCAAGAGGCCGGTGACCACCGCCGAGCCGTCCCAGATGGTGGGTTCCTGTTTGAGGATGAATTTCTCTATCAGCCACTGGAACAGCACGCAGCTCACCACCGAGATGAGGCTCACCAGCAGGGCGTTCACGCCGAAGAACACCGTGGCCACTATCAACGCAGGCACCAACGCCAGATTGACGCGCCACATGATTTTCTTTGTCGACTCGTCACTGTGCACGTGCGGCGAGCCAGAAATATTCAACAAGTTCATATAATATTATTGTTTGATTGCTTGAATGGTTGATTGTTTGAGTACTTGATTACCTGATTGCGGAGCCACTCAAGCATTAACGCAATCAAGCAATCAAGCATTAACTTCATTTCTTTGCGGCCATCATGGCACGCACCTTGTTCTTGCCGAGACGTATCTCGTCGGTCAGGGGCTTGTTGGCCGGACAGCTGAAGAAGCAGCAGCCGCACTCGATGCAGTCGAGGATATTGTGCTCCTTGGCCTCTTCCACGCGGTTGTTCTTCACCAGCAGCGAAAACATGTAAGGCTCCAGACCCATGGGGCAGGCTGAAGCACACTTGCCGCAGCGTATGCAGTTGGTCTCGGGAGCACGGCGGGCTTCCTTCTCCCCTATCACCAGCACACTCGAGTTGCCCTTCACCGTCGGGGCATCGAGGTTTACCACAGCCTTGCCCATCATCGTGCCGCCACTGATCACCTTGCCAGTGGTCTCGGGCAACTGGCCGATGCTGTGGCTGATAATCTCATTGTATGTGGTGCCTATGCGCACAATGTAGTTGTGCTGGCTCGGCAACTCTTTGCCGGTAACGGTGAGGATATTCTCTATCAGGGGTTTGTTCTTCTGTATGGCCTCGTACACTGCAAAGGCGGTGCCCAGGTTGCTCACTACGCAGCCGCTATCTATAGGCAGTTTGCCGCTACCCACATGGCGGCCGGTGACGGCGTTGATGAGCTGCTTCTCGGCGCCCTGCGGGTACTTCACCTTCAGCGGCTCCACGATGATGCCCTCGAAGCCCTTGGCCACCTCCATCATGTGGGCGATAGCAAGGGGCTTGTTGCTCTCGATGCCTATATAGGCGTTGGGCACGCCCAGGGCCTTGCGCAGTATGCTCACGCCGATGCACACCTCTTCGGCATGCTCCATCATCACACGGTAGTCGCTCGTCAGGTACGGCTCGCACTCGGCGGCATTGATGATAAGATATTCGGCCTTCTTGCCCTCGGGAATGCTGTATTTGATATGCGCGGGGAAGGTGGCACCGCCGAGGCCGACGATGCCCATCTCCTTCAACTTGGCAACAATCTCCTTGGGCTCCAGCGTGCACTCGCGCTTGATGTCGGGCGTGCGGTCGATGGTCTCCATCCATTCGTCGCCCTCCACCGTGATATATACTGCCGGCTTGGCCATGCCGAAGGCGTCTTTGCAGGTGTCGACCTTCAGCACCGTGCCGCTCACGGGCGAGTGGACATTGGCGCACATGAAGGTCTGCGCCTCGCCAATCAACTGGCCGACCTTCACCTTGTCGCCCTTCTGCACCACTGGCGTCGCCGGGGCGCCAAGGTGCTGGTTCATCAGCACCACCATCTGCTTGCCCACAGGCATCACCTCGATGGCGGCATCGTTCGATATCTTGTTCTCTTCGGGGTGTACACCACCCATTCGGAATGTCTTCATCTCTTCAAGTTGAAAATTGAAAGTTGAAAATTGAAATTATGCTTGGGCGTTGTCAGGAGCGGCCTCGGGCTTGGGGGCAGGCTTCACGGCGGGCGTCGGGAAGCCAACGTCCTTGATGGCCTTGGTCGGGCACTCGGTGACGCACTTGCGGCAGGCTATGCACTTCTTGTAGTCGATATACGACACATTGCCTTCCACGGTGATGGCCTCCATCGGGCACACCTTCTGGCACTTGCCGCAGGCTATGCAGGCGTTGGCGCAGCTCTTCATGGCCACGGCGCCCTTCTCCTTATTCACGCAGCTCACGTACACACGGCGGTCTTTCTTGCCCTTGTTGCGCAGCTCGATAATCTTGCGCGGGCAGGCCTTGGCGCAGGCGCCGCAGGCGGTGCACTTGTCGGCATCGACCACGGGCACGCCGTTCTCGCCCATCTTGATGGCGTCGAACTGGCAGGCGGCCACACAGTCGCCGCAGCCAAGACAGCCGAAGGGGCAGCCGCTCTCGCCGGCGAACACGGTGTTCTCGAAGGCGCAGCTGCGCAGGCCGTCGTAGTTAGCCTTGCGCTTGTCGCCACAGTTGGCAGGGTTGCAGCGCACCACGGCCACCTGAGGCTCGCCCTGTTCCACGGCGCAGCCCAGCAGGGCGGCAATCTTGGCGGCAACGGCGTCGCCGCCGGGGGCGCAGCGCAGGCCGTCGAGGCTGTGCTGTGCCACACAGGCTTCGGCGAAGGCACGGCAGCCGGCCTTGCCGCAGCCGCCGCAGTTGGCGCCGGGCAGCACCTCGGCCACCTCGTCAATCAAGGGGTCCTCGACCACTTTGAACTTCTGCGCCACGATGTAGAGCACCACGGCAAAGAGGATGCCCAAGGCTCCCAGCACCAGCAGCGCAATCAGAATGTCATGAGTCATATTGTTGTTTTTATTTTAGGATTATCAATGTTATATATTAATTATCAATATCTTCATGCGCCCACACCCTAGTGCAACCGCATAAAATATCCGATGCAAAGATACATAAATATATTTATACAGCCAAATTTTGCTGTATTTTTTTTCCACAGCGGAATAAACAGATGATTTTTGCTGCGGCTGACTGAGGAGTATGAAGGAGAGATTACTGGTCGCCGAAGCGGTCGCTCTGTTTTAGGAGCTGGACGGTGTGCTGATGGCCGTCGGCGGTGGTGAGGGTGAGGAAGTAGGAGGCCTGGGGACGGGCGGTGAGGTCGAGGACGTAGCGGCCACCGCCCTGCGGTGCCAGGGGCACCTCCTCGCTGCGGCCCGTGATGTCGGTGAGCATGGCTGTAACCCTGCCGTTCACTGCCTTAAGCTCCGTGTCTTCAATCTTGATGTTCACCCTCTGCCTGAAGGGGTTGGGGTATGCCGTGAAGACGCCAACATCTGGTGTCAGCACAATATTCACATC
>JBGUZF010000046.1:0-2168 GCA_045222795.1 Bacteroidales bacterium | reverse complement strand
CTCAGCAACGCCTTCGGCTTCGGCGGCAACGACAGCGCGCTGCTCTTCGAGCAAGTGAATAGTGATGAGTGTGTAGTGGGTAGCATTCGGGAGCATGAACTACCCACTACCCACTACCCACTACCCACTTTTATTCTTTCTGCCGCGCAGATTTCGGCGCAGGAGCCGTTGTGCGACGACTGGAAGGAGAACCCCGTGGCACTTACCGAGCCGCTGACACGCAGCCGCGAGGCCGACTACAAGCAGTTCATCCCGCCGATCGAAGCACGCCGCATGGGCCGCATACTGAAGCGCGCCATAGCCACCGCCCGCAAAGCGCTGGCCGACGCCGCCATCGACATCCCGCAGGCCATCGTGACAGGCACAGGCCTCGGCTGCATCGAGAACACCGAGATATTCCTCGACGCCCTCTGCCGCCAAGGCGAAGACCAGATGATGCCCACGCGCTTCATGTCGTCGACCCACAACACCATGTCGTCCATCGTGGCCATCAACCTGCAGGCCCATGGCTACAACGCCACCTACGCCCACAACACCGTCTCGTTCCAGAGCGCACTGATGGACGCCCTGCTGCAGTTGCGCCGCGGTGCCGTAAGCAACGCCATGGTCTGCGCCCACGACGAGATGACACCCTCCTACCACGCCCTGCTCTGCAAAGGCGGCTACCTCGCTGGCGAGAAAGCCGCCGAATGCGCCGTGAGCATGGTACTCGCCAACGAGAATAACGGTCACGCCCTCTGCGAGATAGCCGACATGCGTATGCTCTACCGTCCCACTGAGGCCGAGAAGCAGCAAGCCCTCGACGAATTAGTTGAAAGTTCAAAATTGAAAGTTGAAATTATCGACCGCGACAGCGCAATGTCACCTTTCACCTCTCACCTTTCACCTTGCGAACTTTTCGGCGTCAACTACACTGTGCCGGCCCTCGACCTCTATGCCGCCGCCCACCTCATCAAAGACAAGCCCATGGTCGTACGCTACAGCGACGAAAACCACTACACCATTATATTGCTGAAACCTCTTGCAGACAAAAAATGAAAAATAAAGTACTATTTCTTACCGTAGCACTGGCGTTGGTCCCCTTTGCTATGCAGGCACAAAACTTCGGTTCAAGCGACCCATCACCCGTCTATCATTGCGGCACATACCAGTGGCCAACGGATTCTTCGCAGACCTTGGCAGTACAGATAAAGCAGAAGTACGACCACACCCCGTCGGCTCAATATCAAAGTCACGGCTGGGACACAACAGTAACCCTTGAGGCCCCAGTTATCGAACTAAGCTGCATGCCGTATACACCTGTACAATACTTCAATGGAGGCTACTACGTTGACCAGATACCCTACAATCCACCAGACACCAGTTTTTGGCTCAACGGACAGGGAGCAGCCTACTCCTTCACGGGTGACGACCGCTTCACCACTTCGGTCAACATTCCATTCCCATTCTACTTCTTCGGCCTCCAGAAGACCTCTTTCCGCGTTGGTGAGAACGGCCTCATCACCTTCGACACCACAAGCATCTCAAATTACTGTCCTTACCAACTTAACCCAAGCAACTCACTGCCTTGGACCCAGAGTAGCGGAAACACCCCGGGAGGCAACACCTACTTCAATAGTATGCACGATGCCATATATGGCATTTATCAAGATGTCTATGGTGGCTCTAACGGAGCATACCTCTCCGGTAACCAAGGCCTTTACTACGGTATTATTGGAGAATACCCACACCGCATGATTATTGCCACTTGGAATGATATTCCAGCATATAACGACGCCAGTAAACGCCAGTCGTACCAGATTGTGTGTTACGAGGGGACAAATATCATTGAGGTTCATGTCAAACAACGCATCAGCAATCCCAACTTCAATAACGGGTTGGGTATCATAGGTATCCAGAACGCTACAGGAGAACTGCAGACTCAAGGTTCATTAGGCTCTACCAATTGTTATGTGCAGTCAGGCTCACCTGCAGCCTTCTGGCCTACCGGTATGAACTGCTTCACAACAAATCTTTCCTACATCGCCTACCGCTTTACCCCTCAAGGTCACACCCAGAGAACCTACTACTGGTACCGCATTTTCGACGATGGTCGGCCTAACGATACGCTGTCAACAGATCCCAACGACACAAACGGTTACTGTATATACATGAACTACAACGACAGC
>JBGUZF010000045.1:0-3149 GCA_045222795.1 Bacteroidales bacterium | reverse complement strand
CCGGGTAGTCCTCTCGGGCTGCCCAGCTTGGGGTGATTACATCTCCGAGTGTTTCCTGTAGCCTTCGTAGCGCAGTTTGGCATTGCTCATCTTTTGTTTGTTTTAAATCCTATTGGTTTACGCGGTTTGGCCTTCTCATCCCTTAGTTGGTCGAGGGCATCGTTGATGGCTTCTATCTGTAGGGCTACTTCGTTGTTGGTCTGCTCCTGCTGGTCGTTGATGTCGTTTTGGTCGTGTAATATTTCTTCTACGTAAGCATTCAACTGGTCGACTTTGTGTGATAGTTGCTCATAGCGCAACTCCGATGTTTGTAATGCCGTCACCGCCTGCCTTACAGCGACAAATGCCCTCATGATATTGATATTAACCTGAATGGCAATCTTGCTGCGAAGCAGTCCAGACAACATAGCAACACCCTCCTCGGTGAATGCGAATGGAGCGTATTTGCTGTGCTGCCCTCGTCCTGTCTTTAAGATGCCCTTTTGGCATCTTAAAGATGAAACTTCTTCTGGTGTCAGTTCAAACATGAAATCTTTTGGAAAACGGTCTATGTTGCGCCGCACCTGCCGTTTAAGCTGGGATACTTCGACTTCATACATCTCGGCAAGGTCGGTATCTAGCATAACCTTCTGGCCCCGGACTTCATATATTACATCCTTGATGTTGTCGGGTTTATGATAGGGCGATATGATTATATCTGATTCCATATCTTGTTGTATCTCATTATGTGGTCACAATCTGTGACATCATATTTTTTTGAAGTCTGGAAGGCCTCTCGACCTTCCAGACTTGGGTTTGAGGTCGCAATTTACGACCTCAATGTTTTGCGATTACATTTCGCTCAGTTTCTTGTAGCCTTCGTAGCGCAGTTTGGCGTTGTGCTCGGTGGCGACGAAGAGTTCTTCGGCCTCCTGGGGGAAGGTCTTCATCAGCGAGTTGTAGCGCACCTCGCCCATGATGAAGTCGCGGAACTTGCTCCAGTCGGGCTCTTTCGAGTCGAGGTGGAAGCCATTCTTGCCTTCTTCTTCCTCGGCGGGGTTGTAGTGCCAGAGGTGCCAGTAGCCGCACTCGACGGCTTTCTTCTCCTCGTTCTGCGTGCGGCCCATACCGATCTTGATGCCGTGGTTGATGCAGGGGGCGTAGCAGATGATGAGCGACGGGCCGTGGTAGGCCTCGGCCTCCTTGATGACGTTGAAGTACTGGGCCTGGCTGGCGCCCATAGCGACCTGGGCGACATAGACATAGCCGTAGCTCTTGGCAATCATGCCGAGGTCTTTCTTGCGGATCTTCTTACCAGAGGTGGCGAACTTGGCGACAGCACCTGCGGGAGTGGCCTTGGAGCTCTGTCCGCCAGTGTTGGAGTACACCTCGGTGTCGACGACGACGACGTTGACGTCCTCGCCGCTGGCCAGCACGTGGTCGAGACCGCCGAATCCGATATCATAACCCCAGCCGTCGCCGCCGAAGATCCACTGGCTCTTCTTGACGAGGCTGTGACGGAGCTCGAGGAGCTGCTTGCAGATGTCGCAGCCGCACTTCTCCATCAGCGGAATCAGCTTGTCGGCGATTTCCTTGGTCTTGAGGGTGCACTCGCGGTTCTCGATCCACTCGGTGAAGAGGGCCTTGATTTCGTCGCTGCAGCAGTCGCAGGCGAGGCCTTCCTTCATGATGCGCTCCACGCGGTCGCGCATCTGGCGGGTGGCGGTGGCCATGCCGAGGCCGAATTCGGCGTTGTCCTCAAAGAGCGAGTTGGCCCAGGCGGGACCGAAGCCGCTGCGGTAGTTCTTGCAGTAGGGTGTGGCAGGGGCCGAGCCGCCGTAGATGGAGGAGCAACCCGTGGCGTTGGCCACCATCATCTGCTCGCCGAAGAGCTGGGTGATGCACTTGAGGTACGGGGTCTCGCCGCAGCCGGCGCAGGCGCCGCTGAACTCGAACAGGGGCTGTGCGAACTGGCTGTTCTTGACGTTGGCCTTCTTGTCGATGAGGTTGTCCTTGTAGGTGACCTTCTTCTGGGCGTACTCCCAGTTGGCGGCCTCGTGGAGCTGGCTCTCGAAGGGTTTCATCACGAGGGCTTTCTCCTTGGCGGGGCAGATGTCGGCGCAGTTGCCGCAGCCGGTGCAGTCCATAACGGAAACCTGCATGCGGAAGTGCATACCGGCGAGCTCCTTGGGCATCTTCACGTCGATGGCCTTCATCGACTCGGGAGCCTTCTTCATCTCCTCGTCGGTCATCACGCAGGGACGGATGGCGGCGTGGGGGCACACCAGCGAGCACTGGTTGCACTGGATGCAGTTGGCGGGGTTCCACTCGGGGACGACGGTGGCCACGCCGCGCTTCTCGTAGGCGGTGGTGCCGGCGGGGAAGGTGCCGTCCTCGTAGCCGACGAATGCCGACACGGGCAGGTCGTTGCCGGTCTGAGCCACCATCGGGCGCATCACCTTGGCGATGAACTCGGGGTCGCCCTCGTGTTTCTCGACGGCGAAGTCGGTGCTGCAAGGCAGGTTGGCCCACTCAGCGGGGATGTCGATCTTGGTGATCTCACCACCGCGGTCAACGGCAGCGTAGTTCTTGTTGACCACATCCTCACCCTTGCGGCCGTAGCTCTTGACGATGAATTTCTTCATCTGCTCGACAGCGAGGTCGTAAGGAATCACCTCGCTGATCTTGAAGAAGGCGCTCTGGAGGATGGTGTTGGTGCGGTTGCCGAGGCCGATTTCAGCGGCAATCTTGGTGGCGTCGATGATGTACATCGTGATGTGGTGCAGCGCCAGGTACTTCTTCACGAAGTCGGGCAGCTGGGCCTTGGTTTCCTCGACGGTCCAGGGACTGTTGTAGAGGAAGGTGCCGTTGTCCTTCAGGCCGCGCAGGCAGTCGTACTTGCGCAGGTAGCTGGGGACGTGGACAGCCACGAAGTCGGGGGTGCCGACCAGGTAGGGTGCGGGCAGGGGGTTGTCGCCGAAGCGCAGGTGCGAGCAGGTGTAGCCGCCGCTCTTCTTCGAGTCGTAGTCGAAGTAGGCCTGGCTGTACTTATTGGTGTTGTCACCGATAATCTTGATGCTGTTCTTGTTGGCACCCACCGTACCGTCGGCGCCGAGGCCGTAGAAGCGGGCCTCGAAGGTGCCCTTGGGCAGGATGGAGATTTCGGGCAG
>JBGUZF010000044.1:0-20438 GCA_045222795.1 Bacteroidales bacterium | reverse complement strand
CGAGTATGAGCCTTTGACGGTCACCCTGTCGCCCAACCCCGCGAAGGACAATGTGACCGTCGCCGCCGAAGGCTACGACGATGCAGTTACAGTAAGCGTGACAAACATCAGCGGCGTGGAACTTATACGCTGCGAGAAGGTCACCTTGCCGCTGACGCTTGACACAAAAGGCCTCACGGCGGGCGTCTACATGGTGCGCGTGTCGACGGCGAATGGGACAGCCACGCGGAGGCTGATGGTGCAGTAGGGCGGCACACTACAATACGATTTCAAAAAGTATGTTAAAAAGGCAATAAATTATTGTCTTCGGTGTTTCTATATGTATTACGAAAATAAAAAACAAACAACACATACTATGGAATCGGTAAACATTCAAGAACTTAACGAACGTATCGGCCGCGAGAGCGCCTTCGTCGACGTGCTGACCATGGAACTCGGCAAGCAGATTGTCGGCCAGAAGCATATGGTGGAAGGCCTGCTGATAGGCCTGCTGAGCAACGGCCATGTGCTGCTCGAGGGTGTCCCCGGCTTGGCCAAAACCCTCACCATCACCACGCTGGCCAAGGCCATCGACGCCAAATTCAGCCGCATCCAGTTCACGCCCGACCTGCTGCCCGCCGACCTGCTGGGCACCATGATCTACAGTCAGAAGAGCGAGCAGTTCATGGTGAAGAAAGGTCCTATCTTCAGCAACTTCATCCTCGCCGACGAGATAAACCGCGCCCCTGCCAAGGTGCAGAGCGCCCTGCTCGAGGCCATGCAGGAGCGTCAGGTGACCATCGGCGAGCAGACCTTCCCGCTGGAAGAGCCCTTCCTCGTGATGGCCACGCAGAACCCCATCGAGCAGGAGGGCACCTATCCCCTACCCGAGGCACAGGTCGACCGCTTCATGCTGAAGGTGGTCATCAGCTACCCCAAGCGCGAAGAGGAGCGCATGATACTGCACCAGCAGGTTAATGAGAGTGGAAAAGGTGAAGAGTCAAAGAGTCAAAGAGCAATATTGAAGCCTGCCGACATACTGAAGGCCCGCGACCTGGTGCGCGAGGTGTATATGGACGAGAAGATTGAGAACTACATCACCGACATCGTCTTCGCCACGCGCTACCCCGGCCAGTACGGCCTGCAGAAACTCGAGCCCCTGGTGAGCTACGGCGCATCGCCGCGCGGCAGCATCAACCTCGCCGCCGCCGCCAAGGCCTACGCCTTCATGAAGCGCCGCGGATACGTCATCCCCGAGGACGTGCGCGCCGTGGCCATGGACGTGCTGCGCCACCGTATAGGCCTCACCTACGAGGCCGAGGCCGAGAACGTCACCAGCGAGGAACTGGTGGGCGAAGTGCTGAACCGCGTGGATGTGCCGTAATGAGGAGTTAAGAAGTTAAGAAGTTAAGGAGTTAAGAATGGTGGACGAAGATATCATCAAGAAAGTCCGCAAGATTGAGATAAAGGCGCGAGGGTTGAGCCAGCAGATGTTCAGCGGCGAGTACCACTCGGCCTTCAAGGGACGCGGTATGGTGTTCAGCGAGGTGCGCGAATACCAGTACGGCGACGACGTGCGCAACATCGACTGGAACGTCACCGCCCGCCTGGCGCACCCCTACGTGAAGGTCTTCGAAGAGGAGCGCGAGCTGACGGTGATGCTGCTGGTCGACGTCAGCGGCAGCGGACGCTTCGGCACCCACAGTCAGTTCAAGGAAGAACTTGCCGCCGAGGTGGCCGCCACGCTGGCCTTCAGCGCCATCAGCAACAACGACAAGGTCGGCGTGCTGCTCTTCAGCGACCGCATCGAGAAGTTCATCCCTCCCAAGAAAGGCCGCAGCCACATACTGCGCATCATTCGCGAACTCATCACTTTCCGCCCGCAGAGCAACGGCACCGACATAAGCCAGGCTCTGGGCTACTTCAGCAACGTCATCAAGCGCCGCTGCACAGCTTTCCTGCTGAGCGACTTCTACGACCGTAACTATAGCGACGCTCTGAAGCTCGCCGCAGGCAAACACGACATAGTAGCGCTGCGCCTCATCGACCGCCGCGAGGAGCGGCTTGAGGACCTGGGGCTGGTGAAGTTCTACGACCCCGAGAGCACCGAGACCCTGTGGGTCGACACCGGAAGCGCCGAGGTGCGCCGCGCCGTCGACGCCCGCACCGACGAGCTGGCACGCAAGACCGAGCAGACCATGCGCCGCTACGGCATCGACATGGCCACGCTCTACACCGGCGAGGATTTCGTCAAGCCCTTGAAGAACCTACTTGCAAGAAGAAGCTAAATGAAGAGACTATCAATCATACTAGTGCTGCTGAGCTGTCTCGCCGTAGAAGCGATGGGGCAGGCCGTTGCCACATTGGAGCCCGACACCATAGTGCTCGGCGACCAGACGACGCTGAGCATACGGCGCGCGCTGAACTACCCGTCGACCGACGCTCTGACCGCCGACGGCATCGTCGCCGTGAGCCAGACCTTCGACACCGCCACACAGACGCAGCATACCGTGCTCACCAGCTTCGAGCCCGGCGAGCACACCATACACCTGAGCCCCGTCGACTCGCTGACGCTGGTGGTATACGACGTTGAGGTAGACACCACTTCGGCCGAGATACGCGACATAGCACCCATCCAGCGCGTGCCCTACACCTTCTGGGAGATATTCCGCTGGGTGCTGCTGGCGCTGGCCATCGCCGCCATCGCCTTCGGCGTGTGGTGGCTGCTGAAACACCGCGAGAAGGTGCACGAACTGCTTGTTCCCGCCGAGCCGAAGGACACCCGCACCCCCTACGAGCGCGCCAACGACAACCTCGAGACCCTGCGCCGCAGCCAACTGTGGCAGGCCGGCAAAGCCAAGGAATACCACACCGAACTGACCGACATAGTGCGCCGCTTCATCGAGGAGAGCACCGACATCCGCGCCACCGATATGACCAGCGATGAATGCTTGAATGCGTTAATGCATGATTGCTTGAGTGCTGACGCAGCAAATACTCATGCAATCAAACAATCAAGCATTCAAGCATTAAAAGACATTTTCACCACCGCCGACCTTGTGAAGTTCGCCAAGAGCGAGCCCCTGCCCTACGAGCACGACCGCTCGATGACCGAAGCCAAGCAGTTCGTCGAAGAGCTGTGGGAGACCGTGAAGCCCAAAGAAGAGGAGGCGCCGCATGAATAGCATCACCTTTGCACACCCCTGGTATCTGCTGGGCCTGATACTGGTGCCGCTTATGGTGGCATGGTATATCTGGCGCTACCGCAAGCAGGAAGCCGCCCTGCAGCACAGCGACATCGCCGTGTTCGACGGCATAGGCAAGAGTCTGCGTGTGCGCCTGCGCTGGCTACCCTACGCGCTGCGCGTGGTGGCCGTGGGCGCAATGGTGGTTGCATTCGCACGCCCGCAGAGTCACCTGAGCCGTCAGGAGATGAAGGTCGAGGGTATCGACATAGTCCTTGCCACCGACATATCGGGCAGCATGCTGGCCGAGGACTTCAAGCCCAACCGCCTGGAGGCTGCCAAGAAGGTGGCCGCCGACTTCATCGAGGGTCGCAAGAACGACCGCATGGGTCTGGTGGTCTTCGCCGGCGAGGCCTTCACACAAGTGCCGCTGACCATCGACCACCACGTGCTGCTGAAGCAGCTGGGCGGCCTGAAGAGCGGCATCGTGCGCGACGGCACCGCCCTCGGCGACGGCCTGGCTACAGCCATCAACCGCATCAAGGACAGCGATGCCAAGAGTAAGGTAATCATCCTGCTCACCGACGGCGTGAACAACCAAGGCTCGGTCGACCCGCTGTCGGCCGCCGAGATTGCCGCCATGTACGGCATACGTCTCTACACCATCGGCGTGGGTTCGCTGGGCAAAGCCCCCTACCCTTTCCGCGACCAGTTCGGCAGGGTACACTATCAGAACATCGACGTGGAAATCGACGAGCAGCTGATGCAGCAGATGGCTGCCGCCACCGACGACGGACGCTACTTCCGTGCCACCAACAAGAAGGCGCTGGAGCAGATTTTCAGCCAGATTGACGAGATGGAGAAAAGCAAGATAGACGTCACCCAGTACGCACAGACGCGCGACGAGCAGGCCCCATGGCTGTGGCTCGCCTTCGCCGCCCTGCTGCTCGAAGTGCTGGTGAGATGGGGATGGTTTAAGAGTTGAAGAGTTGAAGAGTTGAAAAGTTTAAGAGTTTAAGAGTTTAAGAGTTTAAAAGTGGTACATTTTGAACATATAGAATATCTGTGGCTGCTGCTCGTGGTGGCGGCGGCAGGTGCTTTGTGGGGCTTCCAGATATGGCGCAACCGCCGCCGTCTCGAGGCCTGGGCCGACAAACCCATGTTCGGCCGTCTCATTCCCGACCGCTCCTCGTGGCGTCCGGTGCTGAAGATGGCCCTCACGCTGACAGGCTTCTCCCTGCTGGTGGTGGCCCTGGCCAACCCCCAGTTCGGCACCAAGATAGAGAAAGGCAAACGCGCAGGCAGCGACATAGCGATATGCTTCGATGTGTCGAAGAGCATGATGGCCGAGGACATACAGCCCAACCGACTGGAGCGCAGCAAGCGCGTGGTGGCCAACCTGATGTCAACCATGGCCGGCGACAGGGTGAGCCTTGTGGCCTTTGCAGGCACCAGCTTCATACAGATGCCCCTCACCAGCGACTACAGCGCCACCAAGCTCTTCCTCGACGACATGAACTGCAGCATGATGTCGGCACAGGGCACCGCCATCGGCGACGCCATCGAGACAGCCATGAAAACATTCGGCTACGGCGACCCCGACCGCGAATGGGAGAAGAACAAAGGACGCCTGATAATAGTCATCAGCGACGGTGAGAACCACGAAGACGACGCCGTTGGTGCCGCACGCGCCGCCGCCAAGGAAGGCGTCAAGGTGTGCACCATAGGCATGGGTCTTCCCGACGGAGCACCGATTCCCGAATACGACCCCCGCACCCGCAAGAACAACTACAAGCGCGAGCGTGGCGGCAGCATCATCATGACGCACCTCAACGAGCAGATGCTGCGCGACATTGCCTCGGCAGGCGGCGGCGTATACGTGCGCGCCAGCAATGCGGGCAGCGGACTCGGCGACATCACCAAGGTGATAGAGAACCTCGACAAGACCGACTACGACGAGGCGGTGTTCAGCGCCTACGAGAGCCGCTATATGTATCCTTTGGCGGCAGGTTTGATATGCCTCATAGCCGAGCTGCTCTTCTTCGAGCGCCGCAACCGCAAATGGAACTTCGACAAGGTGTTGAAGATTGAACAATAGACAATGAAGAAAGCACTGATAATAATAACCCTCGCACTCCTCTCCTCGGCTGCCTACTGTCAGGCCAACCGCCACATGCTGCGCGAAGGCAACCGCAACTACAAGAAGGACAAGTTCGACCAGGCGGAGATGAGCTACCGCCGCGCCCTGGAGAGCGACAGCAACGACTTCCGCGGCCAGTACAACCTCGGCAATGCACTCTACCGCCAGAAGAAATACGACGAGGCCGCACGGCACTACGAGCAGGCTCTCGCCAACCCCAAACTCGACACCCACGAGCGCGCACGCACCCTGCACAACCAGGGCAACAGCTTTGTGAAGGCTGGCTTGGAGAACCAGCAGCAGGGCATGCAGTATTTCCAGCAGGCCGTGAAGTCGTACCAGGAATCGCTGAAGCTGGAGCCCAAGGACGAGGACACACGCTACAACCTAGCCTACGCCCGCCGACTCCTACAGCAAGCCCAGCAACAGCAACAACAGCAGCAGAGCGGCGGTCAGGACAACCAAGACCAGCAGAACCAGCAGCAACAACAACAGAACCAGCAGAACCAAGACCAGCAGCAACAGAACCAACAACAGCAACAGCAGCAAGGTCAACAACAACAGGAGCAGCAGCAACAGCAGCAGAAGCAGGGTCAACAGAGTCAGGCCGAGCAGAGCGGCAAGAAGCAGGATGCTGAGCGACTGCTGGAAGCCGTGAAGAACAACGAGCGCCAGACCTTGCGCCAGATGGACCGCAACGACGTGAAAGCAAAAGCACGCCACACCGACAAAGACTGGTAGAAATTGAAAGTTGAAAATTGAAAGTTGAAATGAATAAACAAATTAGCATATTGTCCTTTTTCATCTTCTTGTCGTCCTTCGTATGGGCGCAAGAAATGACCGTGCAGGCACCCGAGATGGTGTATGTGGGCGATAACTTCACGGTGCGCTTTGTCGTCAACGAGCAGGCCAAGGACTTCCGCGGACCGTCGTTCAAGGGTTTCAGCCTGCGTGCCGGTCCCAGCACCTCGTCCCAGACAAGCATGAGCTTCGTCAACGGACAGATGTCGCGCTCCGTCAGCACCACCTTCTCCTACACCCTCACCGCCGACGTTGAGGGCACCTTCACCATCGACCCCGCCAGTTGCACTGCCGACGGCAAGAAGATCTCTTCCAAGAGTGTCACCGTCAAGGTGGAGAAGATGAGTGCCGCCGCCCAGCAGCAACGCCAGCAACAGCAGCAACAGCAACGTCAGGCTTTCGACCCCTGGACCCAGCAGCCGCAGCAGGCCACGCAAATCGACAACAACACCCTCTTCGCCCGCGCCTCGGTGAGCAAGGCTAACCCCTACCAGGGCGAGCAGGTCATCATCACCTATAAGATTTACACGCAGGTGCCCATCAGCCAGTTCGCCATTGACAAACTCCCCGGCAACAAGGGTTTCTGGGCCGAGGACCTCAGCGTGGGACAGCAGATAAAGCAGTACGAAGAGACCTACAACGACCGCCGCTATCAGGTGGCCGAGATACGCCGCGGCGCCCTCTTTGCTCAGGAAAGCGGCACCCTCACCATCGAGCCTCTCGACCTCAACGTGCTGGCCATGGTACAGCGGCAGCGCCAGCGCACAGGCTCCATCTGGGACCTCTTCGACGACCCCTTCTTCAACAGCCAGCAGGCTGTCGAGCGGCCGCTCTCCACCAATCGCCTCAGCATCAACGTGCGTCCCCTGCCGAAAGCGCCGCAGGGCTTCAGCGGCGGAGTGGGACAGTTCGACGTCAAAGGCGGCCTCTCACAGCGCAAGGTTAAGGCCAACGAGGCTGTGTCGTACCGCATCACCGTCAGCGGCAAGGGTAACCTGATGCTCATCGACGCACCGCAGCCGCAGTTCCCCTCGGCCTTCGAGGTCTACGACCCGCAGATTGACGACAATATCAAGAAGAGCGATGCCGGCATCAGCGGCAGCCGCACCTACGAATGGGTGCTCATCCCCCGCAGCAAAGGCAACTACACCATCCCCGCCCTCAATTTCGTCTATTTCGACCCCTCCAGCGGCCAATATGTCACACGCCGCATCGAGGCACAGACCGTCGAGGTGGAGCGTGGCGACAGCCACAGCACCGTCAACGTCTCCAGCAAGGACGATGTGCGCCTGCTGGCACAGGACATCAACTACATACACCCCGTAGGCAAACTGCACCGCCTGAAAGACGAAGACCACGCAGGATGGCCCTTCTGGACGGTGCTCGCGGTGCTCGTGGCACTCTTCGTTGCCGCCGAGATACTCCTCAGGCGCTACAGCAAGCAGCAACTCGACGTGGCGGGCACACGCATGAAACGTGCTACCCGCAAGGCCAAGAAAAGACTCAAGAAAGCCGCCTCCTACCTCGGCAGCGGCGACACCGAGCACTTCTATGAGGAGATATACAAAGCCATCTGGGGCTGCCTCTCGGACAAATACAACATCCCGCAAGCACAACTCAACCGCGACACCGTCAGCGCCTGTCTCGTCGAGAAGCAGGTGCCCGAAGCGCAGCAGCAGACCATCATGAAGCTGCTGCAGGATGTCGACCTGGCACGCTTCGCCCCAGGCGACCCGGAGACACAGAAACAGACCATATACACCGAAGCACTCGTCATGATTGCTGGACTATAAACAATGAAAACGAAAGAAAAAATGAAACGGATATATATATTGCTGCTCTCCCTGACACTCCTCACCCCCGCCCTGAGGGCGCAGGAGGAAGACACCTGCGTGCTGACAGGCATGAAAGCCGTCACATCATGGGTCGAAGACGGCAACCAGCACTACCGCATGGGCAACTACGACGTGGCCTGCGACTACTATGGTCTGGCACTCAGCTCCGACTACGGCAACGCCGACCTCTACTACAACCTCGGCAACGCCTACTACCGCAACGACCAGCTCGCCCTCGCCATCCTCAACTACGAGCGCGCCCTGCGCCTCAACCCCTCCATGAGCGATGCCAAGGAGAACCTCGCCCTAGCCTACAGCAAAACCCCTGACCGCATCACCGAACTCCCGCGCCTCTTCATCGTGCGCTGGGTCGACAGTCTCTGCACCACCGTCACACCCCATGCCTGGCGTATCGTCCTGCTAATTCTGATAGCCATAGCGGGCATCGCCGTCATGCTCCTCCGCTGGGGCAGCAACACCTCGCTCCGCAAGACCGGCCTTGCCGCAAGCATAGTCACCGCCGTGCTCATCGTGGCCACAACGCTGCTCCTCATAGGTTCCACCAAGCGCTACAACGGCCACAGCCAAGCCATCGTCATGGAGCAGGCCATCACCGTCAAAGGGTCGCCCGAACAGCAGAGCGTCGACAAGATGCTGCTGCACGAAGGCACCAAGGTTGACGTGCTCGATGTGTACTCCGACTGGACCAAGATACGTATCGCCGACGGCACCACCGGCTGGTGCCTGTCAGAATCAATCGAAAGAATTTAAGAAGTTAAGGAGCCAAGACAAATGAAGAAGTTTTTGCACATATTGTTCTGCACGAGCGCCATTTCACTTTTCACTTTTCACTTTTCACTTCTGACGGCCCAGACAGTCGAGTTTGTCGACGACGAGGAGTGCGGGTGCGAACTTAAATTTGTCGACGGTATCCAGACCACCAGCAGCGAAGGTCTCTTCGGTTTCCGCCTGGCCGACGGCACACAGATAGTACCCAATATCTACCGCTATGTCGACGAGTTCCACGGCGACTACTGCAAAGTGTACCTCGACGACCACCAGTGCGGCATGATAGACCGCGAAGGCAACACCATAGTCCAGTGCATCTACGACGAGCTAGAGTATCCTTCTTGCGGCCGCATAGTAGCCATCCGCGACGGACTAACGGGATACCTCGACCTGCACGGCAACGAGGTCATCCCCCTCTCCTACCGTATGGCCTCCCGTTTCTCGGAGGACTGCGCCTGTGTCTTCGTGCAACTCGACAGTTTCTTTGCCGCCTGCACCTTCATCGACACCATGGGCAACCAACTTTTCGAACCTGTATACCAGAACATCACACCTTTCAACGAGGGCTACGCCCTGATACGCCGCTACGACCGTTGGGGCATGATGGACCATAGCGGCCGTGAGGTGCTGCCGCCACAATACGAGGTGATGACCACCAACGTCAACGGCAACTTTTTCGCCGGCGACGAATACGGATGGGCACTCTTCGACTATCGTTTCTTCCCCCTCACCGACTTTGTCTACACCGATGCCACACCGAAAAGCGAGAACCGCATCGGCGTCAAGCGCAAAGGCAAATACGGTTTCCTCGACCCCACGGGTCGCGAGGTAATACCCTGCATATACGATGAGATAGGCGTCTTCTCCATGGGCCGCACCTTAGCCCGCCTCGGCGACCACTACGGCATCATCGACACCATGGGCAACGTCATCCTTCCCTTCGAATACGACGACAAGACACCAAAGGGCATCAAATACATGTACTACGACAGTCTCGCCATGGTCGAGAAGGACGGCAAGATAGGCTTCGTCGACCTCGACGGCAAGCTTGCCATCCCCTTCTACTTCGAGGAGGGCTACCCTTTCTCCGAAGGCCTTGCCTGCGTCAAGCACAACGGCATGTGGGGCTATATCACCACCACCGGCGACGTCTTCATGCCCTTCGTCTTCCAGCACGCCTCGCCCTACCACTGGGGCCGTGCCGAAGTGGTTTATATGGGCAACGTAAGCCGTGTCGACCGCCGCGGCAAATGTGTAAAGAACTGTAAAGGAGTAATAGCATGGAGAAACTGGCAAGAGTAGCGTCGCACGCGGGCATTGTGCAGAGCGTGAAGAAAGGCTTTGTGGCCGTACAGATAGAGGCCGTCAGCGCCTGCGCCACCTGCCAGGCCCACGCCCACTGCGGCTTCGCCGAGTCGAAAAACAAGACCGTCGAGGTACCCACCGCCGACTGGCAGCAGTACCACGAAGGCGACGCCGTAACGGTACATATCGACGAAAGCCGCGGCATGCTGGCAGTATGGATAGCCTACGTGTTGCCCGCGTTGCTCATCATTGCCACCATCGTGGGTCTCAGCCTCGCCCATATGCCCGAATGGGCCGTAGTGCTGGCCTCATTCGCAGTCCTCGCCCTCTACATCCTAATCCTATACCTCCGCCGCCGCAAAGTGGAATCCCGCTTCACCCTTACAATAACTCCTAACTTCTAACTACAAACTCCTAACTAACAATGTTAATCCTCGGCATCGACCCCGGCACCCGCATCCTCGGCTACAGTCTGCTCGACACCGACGACAACCAGATGAAGATTGTCGCCATGGATGTGCTCTACCTCCGCAACTTCCCCGACTTCAAGGACCGCATACGCCGCATCTTCGACTCCACGCTGCGCATCATCGACTCCTTCCACCCCGACCACCTTGCCATCGAGGCTCCCTTCTTCGGCAAGAATGTGCAGTCGATGCTCAAGCTCGGTCGCGCCCAAGGGGTGGCCATAGCCGCCGCCATGAGCCGCGACCTCTCCTACACCGAGTACGAACCCTCGGTCATCAAACAGCTCGTCACCGGCAACGGCAACGCCTCCAAGGAGCAGGTGGCCTCCATGCTGCGCTCCATACTGCACTTCGACGACTCGCCCAAGTACCTCGACGCCACCGACGCCCTCGCCGTGGCCTACACCTGCCACATGCAGATGACAAATCCTCTCGCCGACCTCCGAAACGAACTGATGCCAAAAAAGAAAACACATAAATCCGCCAAGAAACAATGGTCAGACTTCGTCAATCAAAACCCCGACATAGTTCAGTAATTGTCCTCCTAGTCCTTTCCTGTCTGCTGGCAGGCTGCCACCAGGCGGCGCCGGGCAACAAACTCTTCGACCCACGTCAGGTGGACTTCACCGTAGCCTACAACCCCCTCTTCGACGGCCAACTTTACCCCTCCATGCTCCTCGCCAGCCAATCCTCCACCGACCATCTTTCCCCCTTCTCCTGCACACTCACTTCGCCCGCCGACAACTCGGTGCTCCGCGTCGTTGTCGACTCGTCGGCTCTCAACTATGTCACCATCTTCCAGGAAATCCTGCCCCGTCGCGGCGAGGAATACACCTTCTCCCCTTCCGTCAAATGGAAATACGACGTCCTGCGCCGACTGCGCCAGCCCGGTGCCGTCGACCTCACCTTCTCCTGCTACATCAACGACGAGGAGGTCGATATCAAGAACCTGCACCTCTCCTACCGCACCGTCAACGAATGCCCCCTCTCGCTCTACTACCAGGGCACCAACAACGACTTCCGCTGGCTCTTCGCTGCCTACGTCAACGAGGACCATCCGCAGATTGAGCAGATAATCACCGACATCATGGACCAGGGCAACGTACGCCGCCTCAACGGCTACCAAGGCACCAAGCGCGACGTGCGCGACCAGGTCTTCGCCGTCTGGTACTATGCCCTCGACCGCGGCATCACCTACTCCTCCATCTCCTGCACCTCCAACCCCTCGTCGCGCGCCAACGTGCAGCACATACGCTTCTTCGACGATGTCTACTCTTCGCGCCAGGCCAACTGTATCGACGCCTGCGTCTTCTTCGCCTCCATCCTACGCAAGATAGGCCTCAAACCCGTCATCTTCGTCGAACCCTGCCACGCCTACCTCGGCTACTACACCGACCGCAACCGTCAGGATATAGCCTTGCTGGAGACCACCATCACCTCGTGGGTCAACTTCCCCGAACTCGAACGCAGCCTCGACGGCGACGGACGCCTGCCCGACGAGCAATTCGAGAAAATACGCAAATACCTCTCCGACCAGGATGCCGACCGCTACCTGAACGGGAAGATGAAGTTCACCGAACTTAAGAAAACCATTGCCCGCAGCCTCTTCGACAAGGCCTCCGAGTACGACCGCGACACCTACAAAGCCAACCGCGAGCACTTCGCCGACACGGCGTCAATAACCTATCAGCAACTCGACATCGAGCAACTCCGCAAACTGGTACAGCCAATCAACTAACAATAACGGCGAATTTAACGAATTATACTAAAGCTACGCAGGTCAATTAAAAACGAATTACTCGAATTGCATGTAACAATTCGAGTAATTTGCTTTAAATAACGCAGCGATTAATTCGCTTAATTCGTTAAATTCGCCGTTCTTATCTTATCTTCAGTTGCTGCCAGCCGTTGGCATATTTGCCGTCGACGAAGCCGTAGATTTCCTGCCATTTGCCCTGCAGGGCGCTCTCCTTGTTCACCTTGCGCTCCACAGCCTCGTAGATGTCCTGATAGGTGTAGCTGTCCAGCTGGCCGGCGATGCCCTTGATCTCCTTAAGCAGGAAGTAGGTCATGAAGCCGTGGTGCTGCGCGTCGAAGCTGAAGGCCGTCTTGTCATTGGCGGCAGCCTGCATCACGATGGCGTCGCTGCTCTTGTTGCCTTTGCGCTTAGTTTTCTTGCCCTTGGCGTCGGCCACCACCTTGCGGTCACTGCGCACCATCAGGGCGCCGTTGCGCTGATGCCCGTCGAAGCCGGCATCAAGTATCACCGTCAGGCGGTTCACAGGGTAGGTCTCACGCTTGCCCTTGCCCTTGAGCATCGAGCAGAGGGTGTCGACCGAAAGGCACTGCTGGGCGAACAGCTGGGACTCCTTGCGGTTCAGCGCCACGTCGTACTTGCGGCACTCCGTCACCTTGCTGGCTTTCTTCTTGCAGCAGCCTTTCTTGGCGCCGCCGAGGCTCTTGATGTCACTTACGTTCAAGCGGTTGGGGATGAGATAGGCGTTGCCGTCGAAGTCCGAGAAGCCGTGACCGGCATAGTAGATGAAGATATTGGCTTGCGGCACGGGGGTCTCGCCACCCTTCTCGGCCACAGCCTGCGAGAGGTCGGTTAGCCAGTGCACGCCGTCGTTCAGTATCTCCACCTTCGAGGCGTTGGTCATCAACTTAACCTGGCGCTCGGGGACGCCCAGGGCCTTCACGAAGTACTGGCGCACGATCTCGCCGTCGTTGCCTGCGTAAGGCACGTCGGGCAGGAAGGCATGGTCGTAATATTCGTTGGCGATAATCAGCACATAGGCGTTCTCATAGCTCGTCAGGCTCTGCGGAATGTTGAAGTCGACATAGTCGTCCTGAATCTTGTCGGCGGTCATAAGCTCGATGGTCTCGCGGAAGGCGTCGTGCACCGTCAGCTCGATGCTCGAGCGGCGGTAGTAGGCACCGGTGTCGGTATACGAGCGGGTCACATACTGCCAGTCGTTCACCGTGCGCTGCAGGTTGCGGACATTGTTCTCCATGAAGTCCTTCACACTCTGGGCCCTGATGTAGGCCAACTGGCAGTTGTTGGTGATACCGTTGGTGTCGACCGACAGGCGCAGCTGCTCGCCGTTGAAGATCACAGGCATATAGCGGAAGTTGCCGTAGCGGCCATCGTAGGGGATGGTGCCCACCAGCTCGGTGCCGTCGGTGGTCGAGAAGACCTTCACCGACACGCGCTTGCCGGCGCGGAAGATATCGTCCAGTTCCTTCTCGATGAACTTCTTCGTCAGCTTGCATATGGCGCGGACGCTGTTCGACGAGTCCCAGTCGTAGCGGCCCAGGGGGTAGTCGTCCGTCCAGCCCTCGAGGTGCTTGCAGTTGTACGAGATATCGAACACATAGTTCAGCTCCGGCGTGCCGTCCTCGGCCTCGCCGTCCACCAGCTGCGTGCGGATGCTGATATAGGTCTCGTCGTACAGTTTCTCCTCGTTGGGGAGCGAAATAAGCATCTGTTCGGCCGAGCGCTGCATCGACTTCTGGCGGTTCGCGACATCCTTCTTCAGGTATTCGCGGATAGCCGCCTGATACTCGCTGTTGAGCTGACTCTCACCTTGTTGCGCCATGGTCCCGAAGGCCATCGCGGCGCACAACAAAACCAATAATATCTTCTTCATAGACGATGATTTTCACTATTGAAATAATTTGCAAAGATACGAATATTTTACAAATCTTCAACAAAAAAATGCAAAAACCACTATCCTACCTCGCCACCGCAAGCCGCCGCGTCGCCGTCCCCTTCGCAGTCGACACGCGCACCATATAGACGCCTGCGGCGAGGCCTTTGAGGTCGAGGGTGTATTCATCTTGCATCAAGCCCTCGCGGCGCATAATCACCGTGCCATCGACGCCCAGCAGTTCGATGCTCTGCATACCTGTGGCCGCTACTGTCACCTGCTCCGAGGCCGGGTTGGGGGTGAGGGTGATGTCGGGGTTGCCGACATCTTCTATGCTGTTGCCGCCGTTGAGGCTGAAGGCCAGGGGGGCGCTCCAAGGGCCGTATTCGTAGCGGGCGAACTTGCATCGTGCGCGGACGTAGGCCACATAGTGCGAGTCGGGGTCGAGGGTGACGAGGCTGCTGCTTGTGTTCGCGCAGTTGAGAATTGTGCCGTCCTCGGGTGCGGTGCCGGCGGGGCCGTAGCTGAGCTGCCAGTCGTGGTGGTTGGTGCCGCGCTGCCAGCGGAAGAAGGCCTTGTCGGCGCTGGACCTGACGTATTGCAGCCCCTGCGCCTGCGGGCAGGTGTCGCCGGGATATTCCACTATGGGGAATATGGTCGCCATATACCAGACTTCATTCTCCGGTTGTTCCCATTCGCCATTTATAATGTTGTCGCGAAAACGCCGTATCTCCGGTGGCAGTCTATGGTTGCATAGAGAATCAAAAGCAGGAATTCGAGGATTCTCTGGCTCGAAATGTAATTCGTACATTTCGGTGACGTCTGTGTAGATAATGCTGTCGTTATACATCATGGTTTTGCTCATGTAGAAAGTGTCCGCAAGGTCTATAGGCTGGTCGAAAAAGACTTCGTATATCGGTAAAAAAGACGTTGGACGTGGAATCCAGACATTACATAGTTGCTTGCCAATAGGAATAACCCTTGCAGGGTGAATGTCACGGTTTGTGACTGTCTTGGACTGGAGAAGTTGCATGTTGCGGTCGTAGACGTTGAAATTGCATGTAGCATCGCTGCAAATCACTGAGTCTTCCACCCACGTTGAAGTCCATTGGGATAATCCTGCATCCCATGCGTCACCATATTCTATACGCGCATAAGCAAAGCCTATTACACGCAGCACTGGGTCGGGAACAAACCCTACGGCAATCTCGGTGTGGAATTTCGGATACCACAGATAGCACCCACCATAGGAGGGTCGTATGGTGTCATTTATAGCCAACGGGTTGCACGGCAGTTGGCTTGCAGTAGAGACACTTTCTACAACTCCTGTGTAACATATCATGTTGTCGTGCACTGTGTCGTGGTCCCAGCAGTTGTCATAATAGTTGTAGAAATAAAACGGATAACGCCCGAAGACCGTGTCCAGGTTGTCAGCCGTCTGAGCCTGTGCCGAAGCGACACACAGCATTATGGCAGAAACGAGTAGAGCCTTTTTCATAATACTCATTGTATTTGTTATTCGGAACAGGTTTCTATTATTGTATTGCTAGTATCCATATTTTGAATACTGTACAATGTGTTTTGGCACCAGCCAATTTTGCCTATTGCAAAAGAGAGGAAAATGACTGAAAGAGATAACAAATTGATTGATAGTTTTTTCATACTTATTAAATTTGAGGTTTATATTTGCAAATATACAATATTTTTCTTGTTTCTGCAAATCTTTTTTCTTGGACGCCCACCCCTAAGGCACCTCTACGCCACCTCTATGGCACCCCTATGGCATTGCAAACAAATGTTAAAAACCACCAATCGGACGCCCGATAATTATATCACACCCGACACATTGCCAGCACATTACGCAATTTTAACATTTATAATCGCCTGATTATCAGCAATAAGACACCACCCACTTCACATCCGCTTCACATCCGCTTCACACCAACTACACCCCCTCTACACCCCCAAATGGATTTGGTTCGTGTGGGATACAATATAAAAACAAATATTTTTCCTCTATGTCGGCTTTTTTTCGTATTTTTGCACTTTAAAATTGCTTACTCAAGCAATCAAACATTCACGCAATCAAACAATAAAATAACATCATGGATAAACTGATAATCACCGCCGCCATCTGCGGCGCAGAAGTTACCAAGGAGCAGAACCCCAATGTGCCCTACACCGTAGAGGAAATCGTCCGCGAGGCCAAGAGCGCCGTCGACGCCGGCGCCGCCATCGTGCACCTCCACGTCCGCGAGGACGACGGCACCCCCACCCAGAGCCACGTGCGCTTCCAGGAGTGCACCGAGGCCATCCTCAAGGCTTGCCCCAACGTCATCCTCATCCCCAGCACCGGCGGTGCCGTGGGCATGACCCCCGACGAGCGTCTCGACTCGACCAACACCACCCCCGTGCCCGAGATGGCCACCCTCGACTGCGGCACCTGCAACTTCGGCGACGATATCTTCGACAATACCATGCCCACCATGCGCGCCTTCGGCAAACGCATGATTGAGAAAGGCATCAAGCCCGAATACGAGTGCTTCGAGATGGGTCACCTCGACACCATCCTCACCATGGCCCGCAAGGGCGAGGTTCCCGGTCCGTTTTGCAGTTCGCTCCCTGACGGTCGCGCTCTGCCAATCGTCCCGATGCAGTTCAACTTCGTGCTCGGCGTCCCCGGCTGCACCCCCGCCACCGTCGACAACCTCTGCTGGCTGGTGAAGAACATCCCCGCAGGCAGCACCTGGACCGCCACCGGCATCGGCCGCCACGCCTTCACGCTGGCAGCCCCCGCCATCGTCATGGGCGGCAACGTGCGCGTGGGCTTCGAGGACAACCTCTACCTCGAGCGCGGCGTGCTGGCCAAGAGCAACGGCGAGCTCGTCGACAAGGTCGTCCGCATGGCCAAACTGCTCGGCCGTCAGGTGGCCACCAGCGACGAGGCCCGCGAAATCCTTAGTCTCAAGAAAAGATAATACAACACAATGAAAAAGATATTCTTACTGCTGGCCGCTGCCGCCGTCACCTTCGGCGCCGCCGCCCAGGTCAATTTCGACAAAGACGGCCTGCGCTACTGGCGCCAGACCCATCAGATGCGCGACGCCTCGCGCCTCCACCTCGACTCGCCCATCAAGCAGGCTCCCGCCACCAAGAGCGAGGCCAAGTACACGGGCATGCCCGCCGACACCTTCTGGTTCCCCGGCGAATGGGAAGAGGTGCAGGCCATCGTGGTGACCCCCTACTACGCCTACTACCCCACCCAGGGCAACTATCAGGTGGCCGACCCCGTGGTGCCCGGCTACGCCTACTACTATCAGAGCTACTATTCGCGTACCCCCTCTGGCATAGGTCCCTACGGTGCCATGATGGACACCGCCGATGCCAGCGGCATCGGCGACGTGGCCTTCTACCTGATGGATGCCATCCAGCTCGGCGGCGCCCAGGCATGGGTGCGTGTGGAGCAGCTGAGCGACTCGGCCATCGTCAAGCGCAAACTGGCCCGCATGGGTCTGCGCAACGACAATATGCGCTTCATCGAAGGTCCCGGCAACTCGTTCTGGTACCGCGACTGCGGCCCCATCTGCTTCTACTACGGCGAGGGCGACACCGTGGGCATGCTCGACTTCGAGTACTACCCCGGCCGCGCACTGGACGACTCGCTGCCCGTCTATATCAACCGCCAGATGGGTCTGCCCAACTTCACCACCTCGATTGAGTGGGAAGGCGGCAACTGCCTGGTCGACGGCACCAACATGGTGATCAGCAGCGATGCAATCTACGAAAACAACCGCGACACCTACGGCCAGATCACCTGGGACGGCGTGAACACCAGCACCATTAACTACCAGAACAAACCATCGCTCACCAATGCACGCGTGAAGGACAGCCTGAGCGCCCTCATAGGCCCGCGCGCCACCTATATCCTGCCTGCCTTCCAGTACGACGGCGGCACAGGACACATAGACCTCTATGCCGACATGATCGACGAGAACCAGTTTATCTTCAGCAAGATGCCCGACAACTACAGCTCGTGGGTCGACTACCAGACAGGCAAAAAGAATATGGACTCGCTCTGCAGCTACGAGAGCTACTTCGGCGAGAACTACTGGTGCAGCTACATCCCCTTCCCCTCGAGGGACAACGGCGGCAACTTCAGCAGCCAGACGCAGTACAACCAGCAGTACACCCGCACCTACTCGAACCACACCTTCGTCAACAACGTCATCATCCAGCCCTGCTTCTCGGCCGTTGGCAGCGACGGCTTGCCCACCGCCGAATGGGACAAGGCCAACATCATTAAACTCCAGCATGCCTACCCCGGCTACACCATCTACTGTGTCGACGTGCGCGGCTTCGACGGCTCGGGCGGTGCCATCCACTGCATCACCAAGCAGATTCCCGCCGAGCACCCCATCCGCATACTGCACCCCGCCTACCACGACTCGGTGAGCACCGTGTGGCTGAGCCAGAGCGCCCCGATCTATGCCGAGATCAGCAATGTCGACGGCATCGCCGAGGCCAAGATAATGTACCGCATCGACGGCGGTGACTGGCTTTCCTCCAACCTCAACCCCGACCCCAACGACAACAGCTACAACGGCGTGCTGCCCACCACATTCGGTCATGTAGGCACCCGCTTCGACTACTACATCACAGCCACCTCCAACGCCGGCAAGACTATCACCAAGCCCATGACGGCAGCACAGGGCGGCTACTATTCGTTCTGCATCGGCGGTCACCTCGGCATCGAGGAAGCCAACACCGAGGAGCGCTTCGGCCAGTTCTTCCCCAACCCCGCCAGCGACCGTGCCAGCATGATTATCGACCTCGCGGACGGTGCCGACTACAGCGTCAGCATCATCGACCTCAGCGGCCGCACCATCCACACCTCGACCCTCAAGGCCGCCGGCCAGGTGGTCTACCACATCGACGCTTCGCGTCTGGCCGCCGGTCAGTACACCGTGGTGTTCCAGAACGGCAGCGAGCGCGTGGTGCGCAAACTAATCGTCAAGTAAAGACTTGTAGACGGCAGCCATATCGGCTGCAACCCTTTCAGGGGCGAACTTCATACGTTGGGTTCGCCCTTTTTCTATGCACTCCTGACGGAAGGCTTCGTCTGAGAGCAGACGGTTGAGATGCGCCGCAACGGCCTCCGCATCGTCGGGGTCGGCATAGAGGGCCGCCTCGCCGCCGGCTTCGGGCATAGAGGAGATATTGGAGGTCACCACCGGACAGTCGCAGCAGAGGCTCTCGAGCACAGGAATGCCGAAGCCCTCGAAGCGCGAGAGATAGACCGACGCCGCAGCACCTACATAGAGGGCCGGGAAGTCGGCGAAAGCAACATCCGTAAGAACCCTTAAATTCTTCATTCTTAATTCTTCATTCTTAATTTTCCTGCCGTATTCGCCTCGCGGACGACCCACGATAACCAGCGTCACATCCTCGGGCAGCCGCTTCATGGCCTCGATGACCGTCAGCTGATTCTTGCGCTCCTCGAGGGTACCGACACATATTATATAGCGTTCCGGCAGGTTGTATTTCCCCCTCACACTAGCCTCCGACCTCTGACCTCCGACCTCCAACCTATCCCAAAACATTGCGTCGCAACTCTGGTATACCACCTTTATCTTCTCCTCAGGCACATGCATGAGGTCGACGAGGTCGCGCTTGGTCTGCTCGCTGATGGCCACCACTATGTCGGCCGTGCGGCAGGCGTGGCGCTGCTTGAGGCGGTGGACGATACGGTCGAAGAAGGTGAAATAATGCGGATAGCGGCGCACGATGAGGTCGTGCATGGTCACCACGCGGCGTACCTCCTTGGGCAAGCCGAGCGGCAACTCGTGGCTGAGGCCGTGGTATATCTGCACCCCGTCGCGCTTCACCCTCTGTGCGCACCCCAGCGTCCTCCACAGCGACGGCATCAGGCTCCACAAGCCCTGCGGACGGCGTATGACAGCATCGGCGAGGCTTGCGCCCCACCCCTCAAACTGCGGTCTCACCTTGGGCGTATAGAGCACCTTGGCGCCCTCGGCGGCGGCAATAAGACTGCGGCTGTAATTGCCCAGTCCCGTGCCGTTGCAGAACGCCCGCTTGGCATCGTATCCTATGACCGTCTTCTTCATTTTTGCGAATGCAAAAGTACAACTTTTTTCGCAATATGGGAAAAAATGTGTAATTTTGCACCGCGAAAAACGGTTGGATGAGATGAACTACAGGCATCATATAAAACGCATGCTGGCGTGGCGCTACCTGATGGCGATGCCGCGCAGCCTCTGGTATAACCT
>JBGUZF010000043.1:0-17572 GCA_045222795.1 Bacteroidales bacterium | reverse complement strand
CCAGCTGCAGTTCACCTACAACGATGCCACCGACATCATCACCTTCAATCTGGCAATGTTCTACCCCGAGGACAGCACCGCCGTCTCCCTCACCCTCAACTTCGCCCGCAACAACGAGTAATCAACAATCTCACTACAATAAAAAGGTCCGCCCTGATGGCGGACTTTTTTTTTGTGGCATTGTAATTTTATGCTCTAGAAATACGTTATTATAGTGTGAAAGGTCACGACACATTCAATGAGACGATGCTCCGCTACCGCGGGCTGCTATTCTCGGTTTGCCGCCGCTACAGCCGCGACGGCCTGACGGTCGACGACCTGCTGCAGGAGACCATGCTGGCGCTGTGGGACCTTCGCCACCAGCTCTTTAGCATCACCCTGCCACCCA
Source organism: Bacteroidales bacterium (assembly GCA_045222795.1). Taxonomy (GTDB): domain Bacteria; phylum Bacteroidota; class Bacteroidia; order Bacteroidales; family P3; genus Colimorpha. The sequence goes on along the minus strand of JBGUZF010000043.1, from coordinate 17,184 downwards.
AACAGGCCGCCTGGGTATGGCGCGTGGCACGCAGCACCTGCATCGACCTGCAGCGCCACACTCCCCCGCCCCAGCCGGTGCCCGAGGGCTACGACACCCCGGTAGGAGACTCCTCCCTGCACGACACCCTGCACGAGCTGATAGCCCAACTGCCCGAACCCGACCGCACGATAGTGACGATGCACCTCGAGGGCTACGACTACAAAGAAATTGGCCGGCAGGTGGGGATGACAAAGAACAACATAGGCGTCCGCCTGATGCGTATAAAAGAAAAACTCAAAGAACAATGGGACACAATATAACATTTGAAGAGGTTTGGAACAATGAGGAGCAGCAGGGCCTGCAGCAGCGTCTGCGGCAGGACTACCATGCATGGGTGCGCCGCCGCCGGATACGCCGCACGACGCTGGTTGGTATCGCTGTGCTGGTGGTCGCCGGAATTTCAATTTTCAACTTTCAATCTTCAACCTCAAAAGATTACGATTACGTATGCTGCAACCGCAGCGGCATCGCCGAAGGCCATTGGGCCAAGGTGGCATCGAATATCCTGACAATAGAGACATTATGAAGCGTCTATTATTCATATTGCTGCTGCCTTTGGCATTTCTGTCCTGCTCGCGCGAGGTGGAGGAGACGCCGCTGTACCGGCAGTATGCAGCACGGCAGGACCTCACGGTGGCGCAGGTGAAGGGCTTCCAGCTCTGCGACATGGTGAAGACCGACGTGGTCATCCTCGTGGCCGACGATAGCGTGGCTTGGCAGAACTTGAAAGAGGAGCTGGACATCCGCACGTCGGAAGGCATCACCAGTTGGATGGGCGACATCGACGAGCCCGCCAGGCGGGTGAAGCGTAGTGTGCGCCCGGCTTGGCGCGCCATGGCCGTACACGCCGACCGCACCGTAGCCTTCTACCGCATCGACAGCGAGGAGCAGTACGAGGCCCTGCTGGACTACCAGATGAATGCAATAGAAAACAAACAATAAAAACGCACAATCAACGTTATAGCGATATGAAACACCTACTGAAATTCACATTTATAGTGGCCGCCGTACTGATGCTGGCCAGCTGCTATAAGTGCCCGCCGGAAGGCGACCATGTGGTGGCATACACCGTCGACAAAGGACCCGAGCAACGGGTGTATCTTGTCGACAACAATGAGTGGCAGGCCCTGCTCGACCGCTTCTGCGACTACGCGGAAGAAGGCAGCGAGGTCACCTTCTACAATGCCAACCATAAGGCTATCAAGAGTGCCACCAAGGACGCCACCACCTTCAGCACTACCGACCGCGAGGCCATGAAACGCTGGATGGCCCAGATGGAGGACGAGGGGCTGACCGTCACCGTGACCTACGACGGCACCACCGGCACCTATAACGGCATGGCCTATGCCATCGCACCACAACAGGGAACCTGCTACACTGGACAACTCGTCAGTGTGGCACGGGATTACTATAGTGACATACCACAATATGGGTATTGGGCTCTAAGAATAAATGAAGACACCGTGTTCCGTCTGGCATGGAACGGTAGCTATCATCCTACAAACACCCCATTAATAATTAGTGGTGCAGAATACCACATGGGAGATACTGTCACACTTTGCGGCTCAATATATGCCAAGTACGGATATGAATACACCGAAATCATTTACATTTTAGACCTTGACAATCACAACTATGAAGACGATTTATGGAGACCCTTTCTGACACTATGCTCCGAAGGCGACCCAGGCGGATTAATGATTACCATCGACGAAAACAACCACACCATTTACAGCACCTCAACAAACGAAAACCTAATCTGGCAAGGAAAGATTGGCGGTGGTATATTTCGATATGAAGAAACTAGTCAGACCGACAATTTGGGCAACCCTATCTATATGGTTTATAACGATGCCACGCAATCAGGAGGTAATCCTTTCTCGATAGAACAACGCCCCAATGGATATATGATATTGCATGACCTTACAGCAAGCAGTGGTTCATCCAGTTCAATAGGGCTATATCGCAGATATATTGGATGGGAAACATGGGTATGCGACACCTTAGGTTTCAATATTGTTATCCATATAGACGTCGGAGGCGATTTACACTACTACCAAGGGTATTCTTCGTATCCTTTCTATGTCGACTGTACTACACCTTTCGAAGCAGGCAGTTTTGTTAACAATAATCATTATTGGGGGCCTCTTACCTATACAGAAACCGGACGTGAGGTAAACTTTACATACGAAGAAATTGACTACAAAACAATTAGGATGACTCCTGTTGGCGAGCCTGACGGATGTATTGACAGCTATGTGTTTCATCTAATAGAAAGAACTCGCGAATAACCGTCAAAGAATAACATATTGGCGACTGCCATCGGCTGACAAAATGTCAGCGGGTGGCAGTCGCTGGCAGTTTCTTTGGGGGTTGGCACGGTTGTTGATAATAGTAGGCTGTCCTAGATAATCTAGACAGCCTAGATAATCTAGAAGAATTAGAAAGAATAAACTAAAAATAAAGAATTATGAACATCAAACCTTTAGCAGACAGAGTCCTCGTGCGTCCCGCCGAGGCAGAACAGAAGACCGCCAGCGGCATCATCATCCCCGACACCGCCAAGGAAAAACCGCAGCGCGGCGAAGTGCTCGCCGTTGGTAAGGGCACCAAAGACCATGAGATGACCGTCAAGGTGGGCGACAACGTCCTCTACGGCAAGTACAGCGGCACCGAGATTGAAATCGACGGCGAGAAGCTGATGATCATGAAAGAAAGCGATATCTACGCTATCATCTAATCTAACCGAATAAAACCGAATTTATTAACACGTTAACCGAACAAACCGAAAGAAACCGAAACACAGATTACGATTCGGAATAATTCGGATGATTCGGTTAGAAAAAAAAGAAAAAATTATGGCAAAGCAGATAGTTTTCAATAATGACGCTCGCGAGCAGCTTCGCAAAGGCGTCGACGAGTTGGCAAATGCAGTGAAGGTGACCCTCGGTCCTAAAGGCCGCAATGTGGTTATCGACAAGAAATTCGGTGCCCCGCAGGTGACCAAGGACGGTGTCACCGTCGCCAAGGAAATCGAACTTGAGGACGGCATCCAGAACATGGGCGCCCAGATGGTCAAGGAAGTTGCTTCCAAAACCAACGACCAGGCTGGCGACGGCACCACCACCGCCACTGTTTTGGCACAGGCCATCGTCAACACCGGCCTCAAGAACGTCACCGCCGGTGCCAACCCCATGGATCTCAAACGCGGTATCGACAAGGCCGTTGCCGAGATCGTGAAGAGCATCAAGGAGCAGAGCCAGGAAGTGGGCGGCGACATCCAGAAGATCCGCCAGGTGGCCACCATCAGCGCCAACAACGACCACGCCATCGGTGACATCATCGCCGAGGCTATGGAGAAAGTGACCAAGGACGGTGTTATCACCATCGAGAACGCCAAGGGCATCGACACCACCGTCAAGGTTGTCGAGGGTATGCAGTTCGACCGCGGCTACATCAGCCCCTACTTCGTCACCGACACCGAGAAGATGGAGTGCGCCTACGACAACCCCTATATCCTCATCTACGACAAGAAGATCAGCACCATGAAGGACCTGCTTCCCGTGCTCGAGAAAGTCGTCAACACCGGCCGTCCGCTCCTCATCATCGCTGAGGACGTCGAGAGCGAGGCCCTGGCCACCCTCGTGGTCAACCGTCTGCGCGGCAGCCTGAAGATTGCCGCCGTCAAGGCCCCCGGCTTCGGCGACCGCCGCAAGGAGATGCTCGAGGACATAGCCATCCTCACCGGTGGCACCGTCATCAGCGAGGAGAAGGGCTACAAGCTCGAGGATGCCGACCTCAGCATGCTCGGCCAGAGCGAGAAGATCTCCATCGACAAGGACAACACCACCATAGTCAGCGGCAAGGGCAACAGCGACATGATCAAGGCCCGCGTGGGTCAGATAAAGGCCCAGATCGAGAAGACCACCAGCGACTACGACCGCGAGAAACTGCAGGAGCGCCTGGCCAAGCTGGCCGGCGGCGTGGCAGTCATCTACGTCGGCGCAGCCTCCGAGGTCGAGATGAAGGAGAAGAAAGACCGCTTCGACGATGCCCTGCACGCCACCCGCGCAGCCGTCGAAGAGGGTATCATCCCCGGCGGCGGCACCGCACTCATCCGCGCTGCCCAGAAGCTCGACACCGTGAAGCCCGAGAACGAGGACGAGAAACTCGGCATCGAGATTATCCGTCGCGCTGTGGAAGAGCCTCTCCGCATGATTGTCGAGAACGCCGGCCTCGAAGGCAGCGTCGTCGTTAACGAGGTGAAGAACGGCAAGGGTGACTACGGCTACAACGCCCGCAGCGAGCAGTACGAGAACCTGTTCCAGAGCGGCGTCATCGACCCCGCCAAGGTGACCCGCGTGGCCCTGGAGAACGCCGCCTCTATCGCCGGCATGCTCCTCACCACCGAGTGCGTCCTCTGCGACATCAAGGAACCCGAACCCGCAGCTCCCGCCAACCCCGGCATGGGCGGAATGGGTGGCATGTACTAATTTAAGTGGACAGTGGGTAGTTGATAGTGTGTAGCACATGTCCACAAATGCTACCAACTGCACACTAAAAAAGGGTGTCCAATTGGGCACCCTTTATTTATTCCACCAACTTGAACCGCATTCGCCAGATCTTGGCATCAGCGTTGTAATCGTGGGAGATAATCTTGAAGGTACCAATCTCGGAGGTATTCTGCACGTGGGTACCAACGCAGGCACAGAGGTCGTAGTCGCCGATGCGGACGAGTCGGAGCGTCTCGCAGGCGTCGTCAGGGAGCTTCCAAAGGTCCACCTCGGGCGGCACCTCTCCCCTCTTCACGAACTCGTAGCTGACATCGAGGTGACGGCCTATCACCTCGTTGACCCTGCGTTCAATCTCCTGCACCTGCTCCTCTGTTGGGCAGGCGTCAAGGATATAGTCGCACTTGCTCTTCTTCTTTTCGATATGCGCATTCCGCGACCGCGGACAGCCAAACATCCGCACCATCGTCTGGTTCAGGATATGCTCCGCCGTATGCATCGGCGGGTATTCCTCTTTATTATGAGCGTTTAAAATAAGTTCTTGTTCCATATTTATCCTTATTTATTGCTACTTCCCCTGCTTTTTCTTATAGCGGGTGCTGGCGATGGAGATGATGATGACAACGGGCAGGAAGACGTAGATATAACCCTCGATGCATTCGATGGCAAGCATGGTGACGGCCTCGATTCCGACAAAGAAACTGAGGGCGGCGAACAGGCAGCGGCCCACCTTGTGCGAACGGACAATGTCGGCAATCAGTTTGGCAATGGTTATCAAAACCATCAGCAACTGGTAGACAATCATTATCCACACGCCCGCGATAGGTGCGAAATAGTCGGCCACACCGGCAATGGCGGCACCAAGAAGCATGACGAAAATGAGATACTGCCATTCCTGCCAAACCTTATCCGCCATACCTCTGAAGTCGCTCACATACTCCACCATCAGCATCAATGCGCTGAGGAATGTATAGACGACATAGGTGAGCAGCAACTCGCCGAGCAGCGACCATCCGAGTCCGACAATGGACTGCTGGCAAAACCACCCGACACTTATCTCCTTGCTCCGAAGCTGCCAGTCCTCGAACAGCGGTAGGTCGCCAGAAAAACAGTAGTAGTAGGTGCTCAACGTGGCGACGACCAGCAGCGTATAAAGCCACGGGAAGAGGTTACCACGCTGCTTGTAGTATATCTGATGCGCTATCACATGCAACGCCACAGCCAGCACCAACAGGAAGGCCGGTATAACTATCGGGTGCAGGCCAAGCGGATTGCTGTGGTGTAGTCCGAGCAGTTCGGGCAAGTTGGTCATAGGAGCATTGGCGTTGATGTAGTCAGAGAGTTTTTGCAACAGCATAATCAATGTATATTAGTTTATTTCGGGCTGCAAAGATACGAAAAAAAACAATATCTGGAGCAATGCTGCGTTTATTATGCTGTTATGGAAACAATAAAGAAGATATACAAGATAGGCTTAGGGCCAAGCAGCAGCCACACCATGGGGCCCAATCGCGCAGCTGAAATGTTCAAGCAACGCACCCCAAAGGCTTCACGCTACCGTGTGACACTCTACGGCTCGCTGGCCGCCACCGGCAAGGGGCACCACACCGACAAAGCCATCGTACGTGGCCTGGCGCCCAAGGAAACCGAGATAGTGTGGCACTCCGATATTGTGAAACCATTCCATCCCAATGGCATGCTCTTCGAAGCGCTGGACGCCGACGGCAACACCGCCGACCACTGGCTGGTGTACAGTATAGGCGGAGGATATCTGGCCACCGAAGAAGGCGAAGTACCCCTGGGCATCACTCCCGAAGGCGAGGTATACCCACACAATACCATGAAAGACATCATGGAATACATCGACAAGGAAGGACTGAGCTTCTGGGAGTATGTGGAGCAGTGCGAGGACGGCTCGCTGTGGATGTACCTCGAAGACATGTGGCAGCAGATGCAGCAGACCATCGAGGAGGGCTTGCAGGACGACCGCGTCATCGCCGGTGGCCTGCACTTGCGCAGCAAAGCGCACCAGTACTTCATCCGTGCCAGTGCCTTCAAGCCATCGCTGCAGAGTCGCGCCCTGGTCATTGCTTACGCCCTTGCCACCAGCGAGCAGAACGCCTGCGGCGGCCGCATCGTCACAGCACCCACCTGCGGGTCGAGCGGCGTACTACCCGCAGTGCTCTACCACCTAAAGAAGAACCACGGCTTCAGCGACCGCGAGATACTGCGCGCTATGGCTACTGCAGGACTCTTCGCCAACGTCATCAAGACCAATGCCAGCATAAGCGGTGCCGAGGTAGGCTGTCAGGGCGAGGTAGGCTCGGCCTGCGTCATGGCCGCCGTAGCCAGCAACCAGCTTTTCGGGGGCAGCCCTAAGCAGATAGAGTACGCCGCCGAGATGGCTATGGAGCACAACCTGGGACTCACCTGCGACCCACTCTGCGGCTTGGTGCAAATACCATGCATCGAGCGCAACGCCATGGCCGCCTTACGCGCGCTAGACATCAACATCTACGCCATGATGAGCGACGGACGCCATATCATCTCGTTCGACAAGGTAGTGCGCACCATGAAGCTCACCGGCAAAGACCTGCCAAGCCTCTACAAGGAGACCTCGCTCGGAGGCCTTGCCGTAGACTAAAAGAGAAGAGGCTGACCGATTGGTCAGCCTCTTCTTTTATGCATTGAGGATTATTACCACAGCACGACACGTTTCTCGGGGGCGAGCCACATGCCGTCGCCTTCCTTGATACCGAAGGCGTCGATGAACTCGGTGACCTGCGGCAGGGCGACGTTGACGCGGTTGCGGCCCAGCGAGTGGACATCCATCTGGGTGAGCTGCAGGGCAGCGGCGGGACGGATGTTGGAGGCCCACACGGCGGCGTAGGCAAGGAAGAAGCGCTGCTCGGGGGTGAAGCCGTCCATCTTCTCCTTGTTGACCTGCTTCTTGGCGATGGCGTTCTGCATGGCGAGGTAGCTCACATGGAGACCACCGTTGTCGGCGATATTCTCGCCGAGGGTCAGCTCGCCGTTGCCGTTCATCTTGCCAAGCTCGGGATCGTCGAGGGCGATGCAGTTGTTGAAGGCCTCGATGAGGCACTGCTTGTTGTTGTTGAAGTTCTCGGCATCCTCTTCGCTCCACCAGTCGTTCAGGTTGCCGTTCTCGTCGTACTGACGGCCCTGGTCGTCGAAGCCGTGGGTCAGCTCGTGGCCGATGACCACGCCGATGGCGCCGTAGTTGGCGGCCTCGTCAGCATCAAACTGGAAGAACGGGGGCTGCAGGATGGCGGCGGGGAAGCAAATCTCATTGGTGGTGGGGTTGTAGTAGGCGTTAACGGTCTGCGGAGTCATGAGCCACTCGTCCTTGTCGACGGGCTTGTTGATCTTGCTCATCATGTAGGCCACATCAAACTCGTTGCTGCGCACCACATTGGCATAGTAACTGTCGTTCTTGATTTCCAAGCCGCTATAGTCGCGCCACTTGTTGGGATAGCCAATCTTCACATAGATGGTGCTGAGTTTCTTGTGGGCATTGGCCTTGGTCTGGTCGGTCATCCATTCGGCCATGTCAATGCGCTGGCCAAGGGCGGTGATGAGGTTCTGCACGAGGGTCTCCATGCGGGTCTTGGCCTCGGCGGGGAAGTACTTCTCGACATAGAGCTGGCCAAGGGCCTCGCCCATGGCACCCTCAACGGTGCTGGTGACGCGTTTCCAGCGAGGACGGATTTCCTCGCGGCCGCTCATCAGCTTGCCGAAGAAGTCGAATTCTGCATTCACGAAGTCGTCGCTCAGGTAGTTGGCGGCACTGGTAATCTGTTGCCATGCAAAGTAGGCCTTCAGGGTCTCAATGTCGGCATCGGCCAGCACCTTGTTTACCTCCTCGAAATACTTGGGCTGGGCAATGTTGAAGCTCTTCATGCCCTCCATGATGTTCATGGTCTCGAAGTAACCCTTCCAGTCAATGTTGGGGTATACGGCATTGGCGCTGTCGACCGTGAAACGGTTGAAGGTAGCCTGCGGGTTACGGTTCTCAAGCTTGGTGTTCATGGCTTTGGCCAAACGGGTCTCGAAGGCCATCACCGTCTGGGCCAGGTTGTCGGCTTTCTTGCCGCTCATCTTGTCGTACCCAGCCATAGTGAACTCCTTCTCCATCAGCTCCACATAGCCCTTGCGGATGTTCTTGTTGTTGCCCTCGTCGAGCAGATAGTAGTCGCGGTCCCCCAGACCGAGGCCGCTTTGCCAAGCCCAAGCAATGCACATGTTGGCATCGTCCTTGTCGGCTTCGCCCATCACACCAAAGAGCACACCATAGCCGCGACGGTGCATCTTCAGCAGCTGAGCCCACACATCCTCGCGGGTCTTCAGGTTGTTGATTTCCTCCAAATAGGGCATCAGCGGGGCGGCGCCCTGCTCCTGCAGTTTGGCGGTGTCCATGCCGATGTTGTACATCGTGGCAATCTTGTCGGCCAGCGAGCCGGCTTCGTTTTCGTTCTTGCTGACAGAGTCAATGATGTCATTGATGCTCTTCAGTGCGTTCTCGGCTAGCACGTCGAACGCGCCATAGCGGCTGTGCTCGGCATCGAGCGGGTTGTTGGCCATCCAGCCGCCGCAGGCGTACTGGTAGAAGTCGTCCTCAAGACGGGCGGTGGTGTCGAAATTGTCAGGATTGATACCCGAGGTAAGCTGGGCTTTGTGCTGACAACCGGTAGCGATAACTGCCATAGTAGCAATGGTTAAAAGGGTTTTCTTCATATTGTTTATTATTAATTTATTGTTTTCGAAACAAAATGCAAAAGTACGAAAAAATATTTATTTGAGCGAGTGACGCAGTATTTGCTTGTAACCGTTGAAGCTCTTGGTGGTGCCGTCGGTGAAGTGGAAGGTGATATGCGTGACGCGCATGTACTTGATTCTCCCGCGGTCGTCCCAGAAGAGCTCGTCGAAGGTGTACTGCGCCGGAGAACCGGGACGTATGGGGCCCATGCAGCGCATGGTGCGCACCGAGCGGTGGAACTTGTCTTCCTGTACGCGGTCACGGTCGTTGTAAGGCGCCACTGAGAGTTCGAGCATGGAGATGGTCTTGTCGTAGCAGTTGAAGAGGTTGAGCTCGATGCCGAACATATAGTCGCTGCGGGCGGCCTTGATGTTCATCACGAATATCTCATCGCGGCGCATGCGCTCTTTGGCGCGCTCCACATCAGAGCGCATCTGCTGCTCCTGTTCGGCGATGGAGTCGGAACGGAGCTCTACGGTGATGGAGTCGATGAGAGTTGAGAGTTGAGAGTTGAGAGTTGAGAATTGGGAATCAAGGTTCTCCAAATGGGCATCCAGGGCCAGCAGCGAGTCGTCGAGGGCGGCCTCGTGCTGCTCATAGGCCAATTGGTCGGCCTCGGTGGCGAAGGCGCCCCATTCGGCCAAGCGCTCGAGGGCGCGCAAAGAGAGTGTCTGCGGGGTGCGCGTGTTGGTGACGACGGTGAAGGCCACAGGCCACTGCTCGGAGGCCTGGAAGGCGTAGCTCTGCCAGCGGATGGGACTGTAGCGCCCATAGCGGCGGTCGGCGGTGTCGACCTCGATGATGTGCGACAGGCGACCCATGTCAACATAGGCCCACTGCTGGAGGGTAGCGAAGCGCTGTTCCCAATAGCGGACGTCGACGAGATGTGGCAGCATCTGCGAGGCGATAGAAGCGGGGAGTTTGTAGTGGGTTGCGGGCAGCGACGTCTGCGGGGTGAAGAGGTAGTATTGGTTGCCAAATATGTTGCGATGGGGACCGGAAATCTGATAGCGGCAGTTGTAGGGCATTGTGGCGCCTACGGCTTTCTCTACAACAGCACGTATATCGGCCGGCGGCTCTACGATGTAGGCGTCGGCAGCAGAAAGGCTTTCCAATGTGGAGAACGACCACGAATGCTGAGCGTGGAGGGAGGTGAAAGGTGAAAGGTGAAAGGTGAATAATAATAAGGAGACAAGGTGATAAGGAGACAAGGTGATAAGACAAATGTGACGTCGGCGACATTGTCCTATGCAGTTAAAGTATTTAGCAAGTTTAGTTAGCATTATAATTTCATTTTTCACTTTTCATTTTTCACTTTATTTAGTGTGCCGAAAGCCAGTCGGGGCCTACATCGACGCCCACGTCGATGGTGAGTCCGTCGAGGGGCAGCGCGTTCTGCATCTCGTGAACCACGAGGGCGCGAACCTCCTCTTCCTCGGGACGATAGAGGTCGAACACCAGCTCGTCGTGCACCTGCAGTATCATCTTGGTACGCAGGTGGCGCTGCTGCAGCTGGTTGTATATGCGCACCATAGCGAGCTTTATCATGTCGGCCGAAGTGCCCTGTATAGGCATATTGACGGCGTTGCGCTCGGCAAAGGAGCGTGCGGCAGCGTTGCGCGAGTTGATGTCAGTCAGGTAACGGCGGCGACCCAGCAGGGTGCGGGCGTAGCCGTGCGAGCGGGCAAATTCCTTGCATTGCTCGATGAAGGCCTGTATATCGGGGTACTGATTGAAATATTCCTCGATGAGTGCTGCGGCCTCCTTGCGGGGGATGGAGAGCTGCTCGCCGAGGCCGAAGGCCGAGATACCGTAGACGATGCCGAAATTGACGCTCTTGGCATTGCGGCGCTGGTCCTTGGTGACCTGCTCCATGGGTATGCCGTAGATGCGTGCAGCGGTGGCGGCGTGGATATCGAAGCCGCTGTTGAAAGCGTGGAGCATGTGCTGGTCGTGCGCGAGCGAGGCGATGATGCGGAGTTCTATCTGCGAATAGTCGGCGGCAAGCAGCAGGTGGTCGGCATCGCGGGCCACGAAGGCACGCCGTATCTCACGTCCGCGTTCAGTGCGGATGGGTATGTTCTGCAGGTTGGGGTTCGACGACGAGAGGCGACCTGTGGCGGTGACGGTCTGGTTGTAGACGGTGTGCAGACGGCCCGTGGAGGGGTTGATGAGCTTGGGGAAGGAGTCGAGGTAGGTGCCCACGAGCTTGGTGACGGAGCGGTATTCAAGTATCAGCGGTATGATGGCGTGACGGTCGGACAGGCGCTGCAGCACGTCTTCGGCGGTGCTGTACTGCTTGGTGGCGGTACGCGGAGGCTTGTCGGTGACCTTCAGCTCGTCGTAGAGCACCTCGCCGAGCTGGCGGGGCGAGCTGATGTTGAAGGGATGGCCGGCGAGTTCGTATATCTGCTTCTCTATCCCGTCGCGCTCGACCGTGAGACGCTGGGCATACTGACGCAAAGCATCGACATCGATGCGCACTCCTTCGCGCTCCATAGCCATCAGCACGTCAACCAGCGGCAACTCGATGTCGTTGTAGAGGTGTTCGAGCCCCGCCTCTGCGAGACGGGCGGTCATGATAGGATAGAGCTGCCAGAGGGCGGCGGTATAGCCCTGCGGCGAGTCGGGCACATAGGCAAGCAACCCCGAGCAGATATAGTCGAACGTGTGGCGCATCTCGGCATCAAGCAGGTAATGCACCAGCTGCACGTCGAAAAGGGTGCCGCCGAGGGTGAGGCCCAGTTCGTCGGCGATATACTTGAGGTTCTTGAGGTCGAAGCAGAGTTTGGTGGTAGTTGAGTCTTGGAGTAGAGTGGAAAGTAGCGAGTGGAAAGTGGAAAGTTTGTCGACGGTGGTGGTATAGACGGTGTCGGCATCGGTAGCGAGGTATAAGTTGGGACCGTCGAAATGGACAGCTATGTCTTTGCCCTGAAGAGCAGCGAGGATATCAGTCGTCAGTTGTCGATTCTCTGTTGTCGGCTTGGGTTGTGAGGCAGGTTCGGGAGCGGTGTCGAAAAGCGAGGTCTGTGCCGACGGCACGCTTGGTTTACTAGGCTTACTAGGAGTACTAGTCTTGGAGAAAGCAATGGCTCTCTCGGGGTCGCTTACGTTGAGGTCGGTGAAGACCCGCTTGGCAAACTGTCGGAACTCCAACTCGTCGCAGACGGAGCGCAGCAGGTCGTAGTCGGGCGTCTCAAGCAGCAAGGCCTGCTCGTCGAAGGCTATGGGGGCATCAAGGCGTATGGTGGCAAGCTTCTTGGAGAAGATGGCATCGTCGGAATGGGTGCGAACCTGCTCACGGAGTTTGTCATTCTTGATCTCGTCGACGCGAGCCACCATCTCTTCTATGGAGCCGAACTGGGCAATGAGTTTCTTGGCGGTCTTCTCGCCCACCCCGCGGATGCCGGGGATATTGTCGACCGAGTCGCCCCAGAGGCCCAGCAGGTCGATGACCTGCAACGGGTTCTGCACGTCGAAGCGTTCACACACTTCGGCGATGCCCATGATGCTGTCGGGGTTGGGACCGTGACCGTAGCGGTATAGGTGCACACGCTCGGTGACGAGCTGCGCGAAGTCTTTGTCGGGGGTGACCATCACCACCTCGTCGAAACCTGCCTGCTCGGCGGCGTGACTGACGGTGCCTATCACATCGTCGGCCTCGAAGCCCTCACAGGTGAGCCGCGGGATGCGGAAAGCCTCGATAACGCGGCATATCCACGGCATATTGCTCTGTATCTCCTCGGGCATGGGGTCGCGGTGGGCCTTGTACTCGGGGTACATCTCGTGGCGGAAGGTGGGCGCCGGCAGGTCGAAAGCCACACCGATATGCGTGGGACGTTGGCTGCGCAGCAGGTCGTAGAGCGACACGGTGAAACCCAACGCCGCCGAGGTGTTGAAGCCCTTGGAGTTGACACGCGGCGAGCGGTTCATGGCGTAGTATCCGCGATAAACCGAGGCCATGCCGTCGATTAAGAGGAGTTTCTTCATATTCTCAAGTGGGTAGCCGGTAGTGGATAGTGGGTAGCATTAGTGGTCATGTGCTACACACTACCCACTATACACTATCAACTATTTAAGCGGATTGGCGTTGAGCTCGTCGTATTCCTGACGGTTGCGGAGGATATTGCAGGCAAGGTAGACGGCGGAGCGCATCGACTGCTCGCTGGCGCAGTCTTTGCCGGCGATGTCGTAGCCAGTGCCGTGAGCGGGACTTGTGCGCACATAGGGCAGACCTGCGGTGTAGTTGACACCCTCAGTGAACGACATGAGCTTGAAGGGGATGAGACCCTGGTCGTGATAGAGGGCCAGCACGCCGTCGAATTTGTTGAACTCTGAGCTGCCGAAGAAGCCGTCGCTGGGGAAGGGACCGTAGGCGAGGACTCCTTTCTGCTGCACCTCGTCGATGACGGGCTTGATGACCTTGGCGTCGAAGTCGCCTATGACGCCGTTGTCGCCGGCATGCGGGTCGAGAGCAAGGACGGCAATCTTCGGACGTGTGATGCCGAAGTCGCGCTTGAGGCTCTCGTTGAGGAGCATCATCTTGTCGAAAAGCAGGTTGTGCGTCAATGCGCCGGGGACATCCTTGAGGGCGAGGTGGTTGGTGACGATACCTATGCGGATACGGTCGCAAACCATAAGCATGAGGCTCGAGCAGCCGAACTGGTGCGAGAGGTACTCGGTGTGACCAGGGAAGTCGAAGTCGGGAGCCTGTATGTTGCGCTTGTTGATGGGCGCGGTGACCAGCACGTCGACCTTGCCGGCCTTGAGGTCGGCACAGGCACGGTTGAGGCTCTCGCGCGACAGGGCGCCGGCTATCTCGGTGCTCTTGCCGAGGTCTATCTTTATCTCGTCCTGCGTGAGGTTGAGGACGTTGTACTTGCGGTCCTGGGCGTCATTGGCGTCACGTATGGCGTTGAAGGTCATCTCCTGCTGCACCGAGGTGAGGAGCTTCTTGTGGTAGGAGGCCACCTTGGTGGAACCATAGAGCACGGGGGTGCAGACGTCGAACATGCGGCTGTCGCTGAAAGTCTTGATGATAACCTCGTAGCCCACACCGTTGATGTCGCCTTGGGTGATGGCAACCTTTATCTTTTTATCTTTGTCGTTGTTGCTCATAAAATAGAGTTTAAGAGGTTAAATGGTTAAAAGTCTAAAAGATTACTTTTCCTTGATTATATCTTGCATCTGCAGGAAGGCGTAGAGCAGACGGATGCCATAGCCCGAAGCGCCAACGCGGTAGTAGTGCTGTGGCTTGGTGAAGTAGGCCACACCGGCGATGTCGAGGTGTATGTAGGGCACCTTGCCGGCGAAATGCGCCAGGAACTTGCCGGCGGTGATGGTGCCCGCCTGCGGCGTGGTGCTGCTGTTGCGCAGGTCGGCAATGGAACTCTTGATATATTCGTCGTATTCGCTCCACATGGGGAACTCGACCAGGCGCTCGTAGACCTGCGAGCCGACGAGCTTGAGCATCGTCATCGGGTTGTCGGCACCCACCTGCATGGCGGCGATTCCGAAGGTGGAGATGGCACGCACGGCGGCACCCGTGAGGGTGGCGGCATCGACGATGAGGCGCGGGTTGTAGTTGCGCGCAGCATAGGCGATGGCATCGGCAAGGATGAGACGGCCTTCGGCATCGGTATTGATAACCTCGACGGTGGTGCCGTCATACATGGTGAGGATATCGTCGGCGGCATAGGCGTTGAAGCCAGGTCGGTTGTCGGTCATCGGCAGCAGGGCCACCAGGTGCACCGGCAGGCGGTTGTCGGCGGCGGCAAAGAGCACCGAAGCCATAGTGGCGGCACCGGCCATATCGCTCTTCATCTCCTGCATATAGTCGCCAGGCTTGATGTTGAGACCGCCGGTGTCGTACATTATACCCTTGCCCACCAGACAGATGGGCTGCTGCTTGGCAGCCTCGCGGGGCTTGTATTCAAGCACCACGAAGCGGGGCTCGTCGACACTTCCGCGGTTGACACCCAGCAAGCCTCCCATGCGCAGAGCCTCTATCTGGCGCTTGTCCATCACCGTGCACTTCACCTCCTTGAGGTCGGCGGCAATGGCCGCAAGCTCATCGGCAAAGGCGGCGGCATTGAGGTCCTGCACAGGCAGGTTGACCCACTCGCGGCACCAGAAGATGCGGTTCCACAGGCGCTGCGAGGTCTCTAGTTCCTCGGGTTTGAGGAAGAGGCTGTCGACAACGAGCTCGCCGAGGTGGTAGCGCTCTTTGTTACGGTAGCGGTCGAAGCTATAGTCGGCCAGCGTGAGGCCTTCCACAAAGGCGGCCATCTCCTCGGGCAGGGTGCCCACGGCGCTGACGGCCAATTTCTCAACCTTGTCGGACTCCAGACGCTTCAGGAGGCTGGCAACGCTGCGGCGCAGCTTCTCCTGGCACTCAGGAGCAGGCTTCTCGCTGTCGAACGACAGGAAATAGAGGTGGTACGGCAGCCGGTCAAAGACCAACAGGAAGTCTTTCTTTTCTTCTCGACGCACCTTTACGAGGTCGAGTTCTTTCTTGCTCAGCGGCAGCGTGCGCTCGGCACCTTCGTCGCCATAGAGGAACAGCAGGTCGCCATCATGGCTTTTGGCGTTTATCTTCTCAAGATTGTAGATCATATCTATGCGTGTGTTATCATTATTATTATCTTGTCGCAGCGAACTTGCTCCACGGTCTTGAGGAACAGTTCGCGGGTGGGCATATCCATCCACGCCATAGGCTCGTCGAGCACCATGACGGGAGCATCGGTATGCAGCATGCGCGCTATCGCCACACGCTGCCACTGGCCCATACTCAGTTCTGCGCCGCCTTCAAACACCCTCCCGAGCATGTTGTCGTAGCCCTTGGGGAGCCGCTCTATGAAGGTGTCGGCAACAGCCCCGCGGGCCGCCTGGGCAACACCGTCGGTATGCGAGAAGCCGATATTCTCGGCAGCCGTGAGGTTGAATCGCACGAAGTCCTGGAAGAGTACTCCTACTTTCGAGCGTAGTTCCACAAGGTCGAAGCGCCGTATGTCGATGCCGTTGACGAGCACCACGCCTTCCTGCGGGTCGTAGAGGCGCAGCAACAGCTTGACCAACGTCGACTTGCCGTAGCCGTTCTCGCCTTCTATGCGAGTCACCTCCCCCACCCTCGCGGTGAGGTTGTAGTGGTTCAGCACGTCGCGCTCCATATCGGGATAGCGGAAGGTGATATCGCGGAACTCGACGCTCTCTATCTTCGCAGGCATCGGCACGGGGTCGGCGGGCGTGAGTATCTGCGGCTTGAAGTCGAGGAAGTCGAAGAGGTTGCCCACAAAGAGGCGGTTGTCGTAAAGGGCGGCAATGGCTGCCACCAGCGAGGTTAGGTAGCCCTGTCCGCGACGGAAGGCCTCGAAAAGCATCACGAAGCTACCGATAGTGATGGCGGCGGCAAAGGCCCTCGAAACAAGCAGCCACACCACAGCAAGCATGGCGCAGGCCTCCACAACGCCACACAGCACGTCGAGCACGCCGAAACGGCGCGAGATGCGCAGCAGCTGTCGCACCAGGCGGCGCCTACTGTCGACGAACCGCTGGCGGAAGAAGGCGGTGAGGTTGAAGGCACGCATCTCTTTGGCATAGTCGCGCGCCGTGAGGAGGGCCGAATAGTAGGCCGTCTGACGGTAGAGCTGCGTGTTGTCGCGACGGAACTTGTATATGCTGCGTGCCTTGTAGAGCCTCACGGCAAAGCCCGGCAGCACGGCGACCACCATCACACCTATCACCCACCACGAGGCGGCGGTGAGCATTGCCACCACGCCGGCCACCGACACTACGGCGCCAAACAGCGCCATGAAGTTGTCCATTATCTGTATCGGCCTGTAGGAGGCTTCCTGC
>JBGUZF010000042.1:0-7589 GCA_045222795.1 Bacteroidales bacterium | reverse complement strand
TTCATGCCGGCCTCGGTGAGGTCGACATCCGTCCAGCCGGTGAAAAGATTGAGTTTGTTCCATGCGCTCTCTCCGTGGCGCACCAATATAAGGGTCTTCATAATCTGTTACTTTTTCTTGCTCTTTTTGTCGTTATCTTCTTTCCATTTGGCCACCACCAGGGCGTTCTCGCCCTTGGGGAAGGGACCCTGCGGCAACTTCTCCTTGTGCGCCAGCCAGGCTATGACGAGGCCGCCGATGATGAACGGCAGGCTGAGGAGCTGGCCCATATTGAGCAGCATGCCCGCCTCGAAGTCCACCTGGTCGTTCTTGACGAACTCTATCAGCAGTCGGGCACCGAAGAGCGCCACCAGCCACCAGCCGAAGATGGAGCCTGTCTTGAACTGGCCCTTCTTGCGGAGGTAGTACCACAGCGAGACGCCGAAGATGATGAAGTAGCTAAGGCTCTCGTAGAGCTGTGTGGGATGCTTGGGCAGCACCTCGTTGTTGCGCTCGAAGACGAAGCCCCACGGCAGGTCGGTGACGGTGCCGTAGATCTCGCTATTGAAGAGGTTGCCCAGACGCACGAAGGCGCCGCCGATGGCAACGACAATCACCAGACGGTCGAGGATCCACCAGGGGTTCATGTTGTATTTCTTCCAATAGAGCCAGAGGGCTATGAGGATGCCGATGGCGGCACCGTGGCTTGCCAGCCCTTGGAAGCCCACGAAATGACCCTTGTAGAATGGCCAGATGATTTCGAGCCAGTGCTCGGAGGTGAGGTAGTAGTCAGGTTCGTAGAAGAGGCAATGTCCGAGACGGGCGCCGACGAGGATGGCAAGGAAGATGTACACCAGCATGCTGCCGAGGTAATTCTCGTTCACCCCCTCGCGTTTGAACATGCGGTCGATGATGTAGTAGCCCAGCGCGAAGGCGATGAGGAACATCAGCGAGTACCAGCGCAGGCCGAAAGAGCCGAGCTGCAGGGCCACGGGGTCGACGTTCCAGTGAATGGCATTGAGGATCATTACTAGTTTTAAGTTTTAAGCTGTAAGTTTTAAGTAGCTACGCAGACCAACCACAGCAGTCACTTAATACTTACAGTTTACAGCTCACAGTTTTACTTAGCGTAGTTGATGGCGCGGGTTTCGCGGATGACGGTGACCTTGATCTGGCCGGGGTAGGTCATCTCGCTCTGGATCTGCTTGGAGAGGTCGAAGCTGAGCTTGTTGGCCTCAACGTCGCTCACCTTGTCGGCGCCGACGATGACACGCAGCTCGCGACCGGCCTGGATGGCGTAGGTCTTGACCACTCCGGGGTAGGACATAGCCATATCCTCGAGTTTCTTGAGGCGGTTGATGTAGGCCTCGACGACCTCGCGGCGGGCGCCGGGACGGGCGCCGCTGATGGCGTCGGCCACCTGGATGATGGGGCTGATGAGGTTGGTCATCTCGATCTCGTCGTGGTGGGCACCGATGGCGTTGCAGATGTCGGGATGTTCCTTGTACTTCTCGGCGAGCTTCATACCGAAGATGGCATGCGGCAGCTCGGGGTCGGTCTCGGGTACCTTGCCGATGTCGTGGAGCAGACCTGCGCGCTTGGCCAGCTTGGGGTTGAGGCCCAGCTCGGAGGCCATGGTGGCGGCCAGATTGGCCACCTCGCGGCTGTGCTGCAGGAG
Organism: Bacteroidales bacterium; assembly: GCA_045222795.1. GTDB lineage: Bacteria > Bacteroidota > Bacteroidia > Bacteroidales > P3 > Colimorpha. The sequence continues at coordinate 5,932 of JBGUZF010000042.1, read as the reverse complement.
GTTCTGACCGTAGGAAGAGCGGTACTTCATGCGGCCGACCATGCGCATCAGCTCGTGGTTCATGTTGAGGATGCCGAGGTCGATGCAGGTACGCTTGCCGACTTCGTTGATTTCCTGCTCAATCTGGCGGCGAGTCTTGGCGACGACCTCCTCGATGCGGGCGGGGTGGATGCGGCCGTCGGTGACCAGTTTGTGGAGCGATAGGCGGGCAATCTCGCGGCGCACGGGGTCGAAGCCGCTGATGATGATGGCGTCGGGCGAGTCGTCGATGATGATTTCGACGCCTGTGAGGCTCTCGAGGGTGCGGATGTTGCGGCCCTCGCGGCCGATGATGCGGCCCTTGACCTCTTCGTTCTCGAGGTTGAAGACCGAGACGGTGTTCTCGACGGCGGTCTCGGTGGCGGTGCGCTGGATGCTCTGGATGACCACCTTCTTGGCCTGTTCGGCGGCGGTGATCTTGGCTTCCTCGACGATGTCCATGATGGTGGTCGAGGCTTCGGCGCGGGCCTCTTCGGTGAGGCTGTCCATGAGTTGCTGCTTGGCCTCCTCGGCGCTCATACCGGCGATGTGCTCAAGCTTGTCGATGCTCTCCTTGTAGACCTTCTCCACTTCGGCTTGGCGCTTGTGGAGGTTCTCTATCTCGACGTTCAGCTTGTCGCTGACGCCCTTGAGCTCGGCGCTCTTCTTCTGCAGCTCGTCGACCTTCTGGTTGAGGGTCTGCTCGCGCTGTTTCAGCTTGTTCTCGGCGTCGCGCATCTTGTTGTTCTGCTCGTTGACGCGCTTGTCGTGTTCGCGCTGGAGCTGGAGGAACTTCTCCTTGGCTTTCAGCTCGCCTTCTTTCTTGATGATTTCGCTTTTCTCCTCGGCATCCTTGAGCACTTGCTGGCTCTGTGCGAGGAGCTTGTTGCGGAGCACGCTGGTAGTGAGCCAGACGGCAATGCCGCCGCCTACCACGAGTCCGATAACTCCAATTACTATTGCTAATACTGGCATGATGTGTTGTTGTGTTTTTTGTGGGAAGTGCTTTGGGCGTGTGCGTCAGGCGAAAAAGATGTAGAAAAAACTGCATCCGCGATGCCCGCCTAGAGTATTGGTAAACTCTGAAACTGTTAGGATTTGAGCGCCGGGCGTATCAGCCATACAACCTACCCGCCCCTGAGCCGACTCGGTTTGTAAATGGTGTTGAGTTTACAAACTGTTTTGGGCCTCTTTTTTCGGATGCAGTATTCCGTCAAGCACGCTGTCTATCGACTGAAGGCGCTGCGCGAGGTCGGTGTCCTTGAAGCGCAGCGTATCCTGTATCTTTGTCAGCTGAGTGATCTGAGTGAGCGCCACCATTGCCAGCAAGTCCTGATGGTCGTTGTAGGCATACATGTTGCCATATTGACGGGCCTGATTGTCGATAGCTTCCGCCGCTTTACGCAACGCCGCCTCGTCCTCAGGAGCGACGCGAAGCTTGTAGGTCCGTCCCAATATGCTTACCGATGCCGATATTGTTTCCATCATTCTGTTGCTTTCAGTATTTCAAGGCTTTTGTCAATGGTGCGTATCATCTGGTTTATCTTGAGTTTCAGTTCTGCACTGTCGCTACTTTCCGTAAGCCTGTTCCCTAATTTGACTAATTTGTTTTCTTCTTTTAAGTTATTTATTATTATTTCGTTGTTTTTTTGCGCTTTTTTAAGCTCGCAGAGTTCGTCCTCCTTTGCCGACACCAGGCGCCGCAGACGTTCCACCTCGTCTGCCAACTGTCTCACTTTAAACTCAATCCCACTTACCGATGTCTCAAAATCGAACATATATTTTACCTATCTGTTACACTATAAAAAGCGATGCAAAATTACAAATAATTTTATAATCAACCAAATATTTTTTTCGGAGGACGGCGCCGAAGGGGTCGGAAGTGAGTCGGAAGTGAGTCGGAAGTGATACGGAAGTGATACGGAAGTGATGGGTGGTAGGGTAGTATGTGAGTAGTAAGTGTGTAGTATGTGTGTAGTATGTGTGTAGTATGTGATTGGGGTGGGTTACGGTGGGGTTTGCTGTTTTTCTTGGCGCATGGAATAATAAAATCGGGGCGGGGACGTTACTATAGGTACAGAAAAGACGAAGAGAATGGATATTAGCGCATATTTCAGCCCGATAGATGTGTCGGTGGTCGACTACCAGAGCGAGGAGTTCCGTCCGATGCTGGGCGACGCCGTCGATGCCTACAGCGAGGAGGGAGCCTTCCCGTCGCTCGACGGAGCTCGGATGGTGCTGATGGGCGTCAAGGAGGACCGCGGCAGCGTGGAGAACCAGGGCTGCGGCGAGGCTCCCGACGTGATACGCCACTACCTGTACCGCCTGGCCAAGCCCCACGAGGATGTGCACCTGGTGGATGTGGGCAACATAGTGCCAGGAGCCACGGCGAGGGACACCTATTTCGCTGTCATCGAGGCTCTGCAGCAGCTGCTCGACCGCGGATTGACAGTGCTTTTTCTCGGCGGAAGCGACGACTTGGTGTTTCCCATCTACAAGGCCTACGAGGTGCTGGGCAGGGTAATAAACATCTGCTCGGTTGACTCGCGCTTCAACCTTGAGGGTGGCGAGCGGGTGTCGTCGAACAACTACCTGCAACATATCATCTTGCAACAGCCCAATTACCTGTTCGACTATGTGGCGCTGGGTTACCAGACCTATTTCGTTGGACAGGAGATGGTGAAGCTGATGGACGAGCTGAAGTTCAGCACGCGGCGCGTGGGCGAGTTGCAGACGAATATGGAGCTTGCCGAGCCCATGGTGCGCTACAGCGACGTGGTGGCTGTGGATATCAGCGCCGTGCGCCAGAGCGACGCCCCGGCCAATGCCGCGCCGTCGCCCCACGGCCTCTATGGCGAGCAGTTGTGCCAGATAGCCCGCTATGCGGGCATGAGCGACAAGACGTCGTGCTTCGGATTGTTCGAGATGAACCCCGCCTACGACCGACAAGGGCAGACGGCGCACATGCTGGCTCACGCCCTGTGGTTCTTCATCGAGGGCTACTACTACCGCCTCAACGATTTCCCGAGCCGCGACAATCAGCAGTACAAGCGCTTTACGGCCATGCTGCAGGAGCACGGACTCGAGATAGTGTTCTACAAGAGCCTTCGGAGCGACCGCTGGTGGATGGAGGTGCCCTGCGACGACAGCGAACGCCGCGAACGCTACCAGCGCCACACGCTGATACCCTGTAGCTATGCCGACTACCAGCGCGCCATGGAGAACGAGATACCAGAGCTGTGGTGGCACTATTATAATAGACTAAACGGGTAGTTCAGGTAGTTCAAGGAGTTCAGGGAGTTCAAGGAGACAGGAGATAAGAAGATAAGACAAATGTATTTATGACTTCTAAATAATACAAAGACTATGGAAGTTAAGTTCAAAGAGAAGATTGACTCGCTAATCAGCGAGGTGGCGGCAGTGCCGGACCTTATGACAAAGGTGGCGGTGCTGAACTATATACAGCAGGAGTCGGGATTCCTGCTCTGGCAGTTGGAAGACGAACAGCGCATCGATGAAGACTCGAGGGATTTTTAAGTTATCGTTTATCGGTTGTCTGCTGGTATTGCTGGCGGGATGCACAGGCGGATACTCGTTCACCGGGGCGTCGATACCGCCGGGGGCCAAGACCATCTCGGTGGCGACATTCCCGAACTATGCCTCGACGGTGAACCCGCAGCTGAGCCAGAAGTTGACCGACGAGTTGATGCAGATGTTCTCGAGTCAGACGTCGCTGAGCGTCACCACAGCCGAGGGCGACCTGCAGGTGAGTGGCGAGATTGTGGGCTACGACACCCGCGCTTCGGCCCTATCGAGCAGCGATGAGGTGAGCATGAACCGCCTCACCGTCACCGTACGCGTGAAATTCGTGAACAACATAGACCCCGAGGCCGACTTCGAGCAGTCGTTCTCGCGCTACCGCGACTATGCCGCCTCGCAGGACTTCTCGGCGGTGGAGAACACCCTCGTTGGTGAGATAGTCACCGAGCTATGCGAAGACATATTCAACAAGGCCGTGGTAAACTGGTAAATTGAAAATTGAAAGTTGAAAATTGAAACAGGTAGGATAAAGGCATGGTGTGGGCAGCATGGTTTTCTGCTGCTTTCCGTGTTTGCCACGTTTATCTACCTGCTCACCATGGACCGTTCAGCGTCGTGGTGGGACTGCGGCGAGTTTATAGCCACCTCGTGGCAGCTGGGCGTGGGGCATCCCCCTGGAGCGCCGCTCTACCAACTGGTGACGCATGTGGCGATGCTTCTTTCCTTCGGCAACACTATGATGGTCGCTCCATTGTGCAACGTTGTGTCGGCGGTGTGCGGCGGATTGACAGTAGGCATTTTGTATTTGACTATCATTGAACTAATTTCACCTTTCACCTTTCACCTTTCACCTAGATTCAGTGCCGCTGTCGCGGCGTTGTGTTACCTGTTTTGCGACACGGTGTGGTTCTCGGCGGTGGAGAGCGAGGTGTATGCTATGGCCATGCTCTTCTGCTCGCTCGACGTGTGGGTGGCTCTGCGGTGGCGCCGCACGCAGGACGGACGCCTGCTGCCACTGCTGGCATTGCTGCTGGGAATGGGCGTGTGTGTGCACCTGATGACACTCTTGGTGCTTCCTGCAGTGGCGCTGGTGCTGCTGTCGGGCTGCAAGGTGTGGCCGTTGGTCAAGCGGCTGCCAGTGCTGCTGGCTTTCTTCCTGCTAGGCTTGACACCTTACGCCATAGTGCCAATACGTGCCGCCGCCAACCCTCCCATCAACGAGGGCAACCCCTCGACGGTGGAAGGCTTCAGAAACTATCTGGGTCGCGAACAATATGCCAAAGCACCGCTATATCCACGTATGTGGCGCGAGCGCGACTCAGTGAACACCGCCTATTGGTCGGGCGGGCACGAAGGACTGCTAGGCAACGTCGTCTACTATGGCCACTATCAGCTGGGGTATATGTACGGCCGCTACCTGATGTACAACTTCATAGGGCGTGAGAACCTAAAGACGGGACGTGTGGTGGTGTTCGTGCTGCCTATACTGCTGGCGTTGTGGGGCCTGCTGTGCCACAGGCGGAAGAGTCGGCGCGGATACTGGACGGTGATGCTGCTGTTCCTCTTCGGCGGCGTAATGCTCAACCTATACCTCAACCACCCCTGCTATGAGCCGAGAGAGAGAGACTATGCCTACGTGCTGTCGTTCTACGCTGTGGCGATATGGATAGGAATAGGTGCTGTCGATTTAGGTGAGAGGCTAAAGGTGAAAGGTGAAAGGTTAAAGTGGTTGTTTCTGGTTGTACCGCTGATGATGGCCGCAGGCAATTGGAGCGACCACGACCGCAGCCACTGCCATGCGGTGCACGACATAGCACTGAACCACCTGCAGAGTTGCGACGACAATGCCATACTTATTACGCTGGGCGACAACGACACCTTCCCGCTGTGGTATCTGCAGCAGGTGGAGGGTCGGAGGACGGATGTAAGCGTATACAACCTTGGACTTACGGGTTATGCCAACCTGATGCAGATATTGAGCGACAACGACTATAGGAGACCTGTTTATGTGACGCAGTATTTCTACTACCGATACGGGAGGCTCTACCAAGGGCGGCTGCGCTGCGAGGGCTTCTGCTGGCGCCTGCTACCCACGGCGGAGGGCGTCGACGACCGCGAACCGCTGATGCGGCATGTGCAAGACTCGATAGAATGGCATATCACACGAACGGAATACAAGGACGGCGTGACGCGGTCGTTCCTCAGGGACTGGGAAGAGACCACGGGGCTGAAGGTGCAGATTAAATAAGAGATTATCTTATTACCAGATTGTTGGAGGTCATACGCTGCATATAGCTCTGTATGACAGCCTTGACGTTTTGTGTCAGTTCCTTCTCAAACTCGGGCATGGTGCCGAGGAGGTTGGTGCGCTGCA
>JBGUZF010000041.1:0-3767 GCA_045222795.1 Bacteroidales bacterium | reverse complement strand
GTACATCCACCACGTGGTGTTGCTGTCCACCACCAGGCCCGGCTCGCCGGGCACATAGCTGCGGTTCCACACGCGCACATTGCCGTCGCAGAACGCCAGCGAGTCGATGTCCATCGTCGGCTTGGTATTCCTAACGGTCAAGTAGATGTCCGAGGTGAATGGTTTTGTCGGGTCAAGTGCCGAAGTCACACGGCAGCGGAAGGTCTGGCGGTTGCCGAAGCTGTCGACCAGCTGGCCCAGCGAGTCAGTGGGCGGTATCAGCGCATGTGACGGCACGTTGGGCCGGTAGTTGACCTTGAAGTCGGCGGCCTGAGCATTGTAGATATGTCCGCCCTGGGCTTCGGTGAGGGCCGTCGTAAGGTCGCGGAAGGTGAACCACGAGTCCGATCCTCCGGGGTTGAGGCGCGTCACGGGGTCGGACTTGCCCATGTTCGACGCAGCCCATTGGTAGAGCAGCATACCCTGGGGAGCTCTAAGGGTATCCACGGTGGTCGAGAGGCCAGGGGGACAGCCGGAGGGCGTGATGGTCATCTCGCGGCACTCGCCGGCAACGTAGGCATAAGCCCAGTGGGCATCGCCATAGCAGTCACCCAACATAACCTCGATACGCACATTCTGGAACAGGTAGTTCGACAGGTTCAGGGCCACCTTTGTCCAGTCCTTATAAACAACCTTGTTCTGGCCTGTTTGACCGTTGGTGTGCCAACCGTTGGTATTGTAGTTGGGAGCAAGTGTCACATCACCATATCCGCCATAGCTGGTGATTGTGGAGCCCTGTCCAGGTGCAGGAGTCGAACAGATATAATATGCCAGCGTGTCGCTAATCTGGTCCCATGAGCCCGAGGCACTCTGCTTCTTCACACGTATTATGAACAGGGGGTCGTAATTGCGGCCGTGACCCGGAGCCTGAATAACGCAGGCATAGTAGATAAACATCAGGGCATTGTCTGTAGTGACATACGTATTGTAATACAGCGCTGCCGCGCCCGCGTTATATGAACCGCCGGAGCCATTGCCACTATTGGCGCATTCGTCACCGATGCGGATACTGCGCGTGAGGTTGGTGGGATATACGCCGGGACTTGCCTGTGTGGTGTTGAACTGCGTGGGTATATACGGCAGATGGTTCGCTGTGTTGGGGTCATATCCTGTGGTATTAGTCATAATGGCGAACTGCTTCTGATTGTCAGGTATAACGCCATTACTCGCCGAATTGTAACAACTGGGGGCGGTAGAATTCATCATCTGCGTGGGAGTCAGAATTGTAGTCGACCAAGTCATACCAGTGTTACCTGTCATAACATTAAACTGTCCCTCGGGTACATTTGGGCTGGCTTTATCGCCAAGCACGCCTTGATAGTAGTTGTCCGTAGACGATGTGCTGAAGTTGTTCGGGTTGTTCCATCCCGGGCACGCGGTACTTTGCTGCCACTCCGGATTACCCTGCGCAGCAGCGCCGTTCCAAAGACCTGCCACAATGGCGACAACCGTCAAAAGCGTCAATCTGACCAAGTTCTTCATAGTGCATTATTATATTTATACACCATATAGACGCAAAAAAGTCCTTTTTGTTGTCAGCAGATATCATAAATAATGTTAAAAAGAGAGGCGGAAGCACTGCTCCCGCCTCTCTCATTCAGTCGACAATCGACGACTTACTTGTCCTCTTTCAGTTTCTGGAAGATGTCAAGGTCGCCCAGAGTGGTCTTCTCCAGGTTGTCGTTGATCTGCTTCACGGTCTTCTTCGTGGCGCGCTCCTTGCGGTCGTCGCTCTCGGCGGCGCCGTCCTGGCCGTCCTGGAAGGTACGGGTGTGGCTCACGATGATTTTCTTCGAATCTTTGTTGAACTCGATGACCTTGAAGTCGAGGGTCTCGCCGTTCTTGGCCTTGCTCTTGTCCTCTTTGGTGAGGTGACGCATCGGGGCGAAAGCCTCGACCTCATAAGGCAGGATGACGGTGGCACCCTTGTCGTTCATGTTGACAATCTTGCCTTGGTGGACGCTACCCACGGTGAAGAGGGTCTCGTAGACATCCCAGGGGTTCTCCTCGAGCTGCTTGTGACCGAGGCTGAGGCGACGGTTTTCGGCATCGACTTCGAGGACCACCACGTCGATCTTCTCCCCGATCTTGGTGAACTCGGCGGGGTGTTTGATCTTCTTGCTCCAGCTGAGGTCGCTGATGTGGATCAGACCGTCGACACCCTCTTCGAGTTCCACGAAGATACCGAAGTTGGTGAAGTTGCGCACCGTGGCGGTGTGCTTGCTGCCCACAGGGTATTTCTCGGCGATAGCCAGCCAGGGATCCGGCATGAGCTGACGGATACCGAGACTCATCTTGCGGTTCTCGCGGTCGAGGTTGAGGATAACGGCTTCCACCTCGTCGCCGACCTTCAGGAAGTCCTGAGCGCTGCGGAGGTGCTGGCTCCAGCTCATCTCGCTGACGTGGATCAGACCTTCGACGCCGGGCATGACCTCGACGAAGGCACCGTAGTCGGCGATGACAACGACTTTACCCTTCACGTGGTCGCCGTCCTTGAGGTTCGGGTCGAGGGCATCCCACGGGTGAGGAGTGAGCTGCTTGAGACCGAGGGCGATGCGGCGCTTGGCCTCATCGAAATCGAGGATAACGACGTTGATCTTCTGGTCGAGCTGGACAACCTCGTTGGGGTGACTGATGCGGCCCCAGCTGAGGTCGGTGATGTGGATCAGACCGTCCACACCGCCGAGGTCCACGAAGACGCCGTAGCTGGTGATGTTCTTCACCACGCCTTCGAGCACCTGACCCTTCTCGAGGTGGCTGATGATCTCGGCCTTCTGAGCCTCGATCTCGTCCTCGATGAGAGCCTTGTGGCTGACAACGACATTCTTGTATTCGTGATTGATTTTGACCACCTTGAACTCCATCGTCTTGTCGACATACACGTCGTAGTCGCGGATGGGTTTCACATCGATCTGGCTGCCGGGCAGGAAGGCCTCGATGTTCTCGAACACGGTGACAATCAAGCCGCCTTTGGTACGGCTCTTCACATAGCCGGTAATGATCTCCTGGCTCTCGTAAGCCTGGTTCACACGCTCCCAGCTCTTCAGGATGCGGGCTTTCTTGTGGCTCAGCATCAGCTGGCCGTTAGCATCCTCCTGGCTCTCCACGTAGACCTCGATCTTGTCGCCGGCCTTCAGGTCGGGATTGTAGCGCACTTCGGCAGTGGGGATAACACCGTCGCTCTTGGCTCCGACGTTCACCACCACTTCGCGGTCGTTGATGGAGACAACGGTACCCTCGATGACTTCCTGCTCGGTGAACGAGTTGAAGCTCTGCTCGTAGGCGTCGTTGTTGGCACCAGCCTCTTGTTGTTTGATTTTACCAGCCTTCTCGTCGACGGCGTTCCAGTCGAAGTCGGCCAGCGGTTGCACATTCTTGTAATCCATAGTAAGTATGGGTTCTTTTTTTGTTGTGTGCCCCCTGTCGCGGCACGGGTTTAACTTCCTTTTATTATTACTTAACTCAATGAATGCCACTCTATTGACAGGAAATAGCACATCCATTAAGAGTTGCAAAGATACAAACTTTTTTTAATATACAACAAAAATAAAAAAAAAGGCCGCCGCGCTTGCTGCGCGGCGGCCCCTCGAAACAGTAAACCGTAAACGGTAAACTGTCAACCAAATTACTCAACAATAAGCTTGCGGACCACGGTGGTCTTCTCGCCCGTCAGGCGGACGAAGTAGGCACCCTTGGCCATATCGTTGAGGTCGATAGTGATTGTCTGA
>JBGUZF010000040.1:0-9460 GCA_045222795.1 Bacteroidales bacterium | reverse complement strand
TATATCATCGACGAGGTGCACATGCTCAGCACCGCGGCCTTCAACGCCTTCCTGAAGACACTCGAGGAGCCGCCGGCATACGCCAAGTTCATCCTCGCCACCACCGAGAAGCACAAGATTATCCCTACCATACTGAGCCGATGCCAGGTGTTCGACTTCAAGCGCATAGAGAACCGCGACATCGTGGAGCATTTGAAGTATGTGGCCGGCAACGAAGGTGTGAAATACGACGAAGGCGCGCTGGAACTGATAGCCCGCAAGGCCGAAGGCGGTATGCGCGACGCCTTGAGCACCTTCGACCAGCTGGTGAACTTCACGCAGGGTAACCTGACCCGCGAGGCCTGCCTCGAGAACCTCAACGTGCTCGACGAGGAGTACTATTTCCGCTTGGTTGACGATATGCTCGGCGCGAAACTGAGCGACGCCCTGCTGCTCTACCGCGAGGTTATAGAGAAGGGCTTCGGCGGTCAGCATTTCCTTACTGGACTGTGCGAGCACCTGCGTAACCTGATGGTGAGTCTCGACCCGCAGACGTTGCAGCTTATTGACGGCGGCGACGCCCTGCGCCAGCGCTACGGTCAGCAGGCTCAGCAGTGCGGTCTGGCACGGCTGCTGGGTTGGTTGGGTACGGCGAGCGACTATGAGTTCCGCTTCCGCGAGGCCAACAACAAGAACCTCTTCGTGGAGATATGCCTGATGCGCCTGGCAGCTCCTGCGGCGCAGGGATAGATTGCCAGACGTCCCGAAAGGGCAGGCACGGGTGGAATTGAAAATTCAAAATTGAAAATTGAAAGTTCGGCTGAAGCTGCGGTGCAACAGCCGGAGCAGGCTAAACCTGCGCCGTTGCCGGAAGCATCCAAACCAGTGTCAAGCCCCGCGAACTTGTCGAGCGAGCCTAAACCAGAGCAACCCAAGGTGGAACAGCCAAAGACATTCCGTCCGAAGCTTATGGATACTGTCTCCATAAAGTCGGTAGTGGACGTGAAGGTTGAGACTGCCGTGCCGCAGGTTGAGGTGAAGCCTCTCACGCAGGAGGACCTTGAGCGCTACTGGAAAGAGGTGGCGGCGGAGACAGGGTTGACCGACGTGATGAAGAATGCCACGGTGCGGATGGGTGAGCATGTAGGCCGTTTCGAGGTAGACGCACAGACAACATATTTCGCCGACGAGTTCCGCAGTCACAAGATAGAGGTGCTGGAAGCCATGCGCAAGAAGACAGGCATGAAGATGCTTGACTGCAAGGTGAACCCGATGTTTGTGGCGCAGGACGAGAAGGTGTATAATCCTGACGACAAATACAACGCCATGCTGCAGAGTAACCCCAACCTTGCTGCGCTGAGGCATCTGTTTACGGAGATAGACTATTAAGGGTAAAGATTATAGGTTAATGGTTAAAGATTAAAGGTAAGGGTTATGGAGAAGATTCCTTTTTACAAGTTTGACGGTGCAGGCAACGACTTCGTTGTCGTGGACAACAGAAAGGATTGTCGCCAATTTGGCGAAGAGGAGGTGGCGCGCATCTGTCACCGCCGTTTCGGCGTGGGTGCCGATGGTTTCATGACTTTGGAAAGAGTGGATAGTGGGGAGTGTGTAGTGGATAGTATTTGTGATCACGAGCTACCCACTACCCACTGTCCACTACCCACTTATGATTTTGAGATGAAATACTACAACAGCGACGGTTGTCTGGGCTCGATGTGCGGCAACGGTGGTCGCTGTATTGCGGCGTTCGCGCATATACTGGGGTTGGGAGACAGGTTTCACTTCCTCGGCTACGACGGCCCCCACGACGCCGAGATACTGGCGTGGGACAAGGAGCAGCGAGTGGGCATCGTGAAACTTGGCATGCGAAGCATAGAAACCGCTTCGGTGAAGCGCGTACTTGACGGATGGTTCCTGGATACAGGATCTCCCCACTATGTGCAGCGGGTCGTTGACCTTGAGCACTACGACGTGGTGGGAGAGGGGAGGAGACTCCGCAACCGCACAGACTTCTTCCCCGAGGGCACCAATGTCGACTTCATAGAAGACCTGTCCGATGGACGTCTTGCCATACGCACATACGAGCGTGGCGTGGAGGACGAGACCTGGGCCTGTGGCACAGGCGTGACGGCCTCGGCTATCGTCAGCGGCAACCACCGCCTGGTGGCCCGCGGCGGCGACTTCAAAGTGACTTTCGACGCCACGGGTGCCGCATACGAGAATGTATGCCTCATAGGCCCGGTGGCACTTAATTTCACGGGAGAATGGATCTCTTCAGCGCAATAGACAACGAGCCTGTGCGCAAGCACATGGAGGAACTGGCGGCCGAACTCGACCGCCTGAACTACGAGTACTATATGAATGACCGCTCGCTGGTGAGCGACCAGCAGTTCGACGAGATGATGCGCGAGCTGCAGGACCTCGAGCGGCAGTACCCCGAACTGGCAAGTCCTCTGTCGCCAACCAAGCGCGTGGGAGGCGAGGTGAACAAGACTTTCCACCAGGTGACCCACCGTTTCCCCATGCTCTCGCTGGGCAATACCTATTCTATAGAAGAGATTGAGGAATTCGAGGCCCGCACGCGCCGCTTCCTCGACGGTGAGCAGTTCTCCTATACCTGTGAACTGAAATACGACGGCGTGGCCATAGGTCTGACCTACCGCCATGGCCAGCTGGTGCAGGCTGTGACCCGCGGTAACGGCACAGTGGGCGACGACATCACCCTCAACGCAAAGACCATCCCCACTATACCGCTGCGGCTTCGCGGCGACTATCCCGACGACTTCGAGGCCCGCGGCGAGGTGGTGTATCCCTTCGAGGCCTTCGAGGCCATGAACCGCCAGCGCGAGGCCGAGGGCGACGAGCCCTTTGCCAATCCCCGCAACGCCGCTTCCGGCTCGCTCAAACTGCAGGACTCGGCCGAATGCGCCAAGCGCAAGCTGCAGTTCTGCATGTACTTCATGATGGCACCCGACGGTATCGAGCTGCCCGACACACACTACGGCCGCCTCGAATGGGCCCGCCAGATGGGCTTCAAGGTGCAGCCGTATATCAAAGAATGCAAGGATATCGGCGAGATAAAAGCCTTTATTGACTACTGGGACAAGGCCCGCTGGGAGTTGCCCTACGCCATCGACGGCATAGTGATAAAGGTTAACCAGACGCCGTTGTGGGACCGCCTGGGCCTGACGGCCAAGTCGCCCCGCTGGGCTATCGCCTTCAAGTTCAAGGCCGAGCGGGTTAGCACACCGCTTCTGAGCATAAGCTATCAGGTGGGACGCACGGGCGTCATCACGCCTGTGGCCAACCTGCAGCCTGTGTCGCTCGGTGGCACGGTTGTGCGTCGCGCTACGCTGGTGAACGCCGACTTCATTGCCAAGATGGGCATCTGCTATGGTGACAACCTACTGATAGAGAAAGGTGGCGAGATTATCCCCAAGGTGGTGGGTGTCGACCTGGAGCAGCGCAAAGATGGCGCTGTGGCAGTGAAATACATCGACCAGTGTCCTGAATGCGGCACACCGCTAGTGAGGGTCGAGGGCGAGGCAGGCCACTACTGCCCCAACAGCGACCACTGCCATCCGCAGATTATAGGTCGTCTAGAGCACTTTGTCAGCCGCAAGGCTATGAATATAGAGTCGCTGGGACCCGAAAGGCTCGAGTTATTATACGGCGCAGGTCTTGTGCGCAATATCGCCGATATATACGACTTGCGGCGCGAGCAGCTGATAGGTCTTGGTGCCGACCAGGCTGCATCGATACAGGACAAGGGTGCCGACAACCTGCTGGCTGCTATCGAGGAGTCGAAGAAGGTGCCTTTCGAGCGCGTGGTCTTCGCCCTCGGCATACGCTATGTAGGCGAGGTGGGTGCCAAGAAGTTGGCGCGCTACTTCAAGAACATGGACGCCCTGATGGAAGCCACCGAAGAGGAATTGGCACAGGTGGAGGATGTCGGCGAAGTGACGGCGAAGGCTGTGGCCGAATGGTTCGCGCTGAATGAACACCGCGATATCGTTGATCGGCTGCGCACGGCGGGTCTGCAGATGAGCGGGCAGTGGTCGGCGGCCGGCGGCAAACTTGAGGGGATGACGTTGGTGGTGTCGGGTACTTTCGAGAACTTCTCTCGTGATGAGATAAAGGCCGATATCGAGAGTCACGGCGGCAAGGTGTCGGGCTCAATCAGCGGCAAGACCACCTATCTCGTGGCAGGCGACAAGATGGGTCCCGAGAAACGCAAGAAAGCCGAGAAACTCGGCGTGAAGATAATAGGCGAACTGGAATATATGGACTTGGTGCGCTAGGCCTTATTCGCCAGCCTCTTTCAGTTTTTGTTCCACAAAGGCACGCTTCCAAGGCTTGCTCATGTCGAATATCTCTTCGACAGGACGGCTGAGCATCTCTATCAGCAGGTGTGTGTTGTCCTGATGCTCCAGTATCTCAAGTTCGGCGGCAATGAGGCTCCAGTCGCGCTCGGCGTAGAGCAGCGGAATGAAGTTGCCCAGGTCGAAGTTGCGCAGCACCATGTTGTCGATGCCTTCGGTCTCGATGCGGCTGTGGGCGCGCGCCAGTTTTATCTCGCCGACTTCTTGCAGCACTTGGATATATTTTTCGTAGAGCACATACTCGTTCAGAAGGAATGCAATCTCCTTGTCGGTAAGGCTGCCCCACATCTTTACAGGCAGCGGACGTGCCACGAAACGGCCGATCATGAAGCTGCCGGCGGTGAGGCCCGAGATGGAACGCGATATACATGTGGCGCTGATACGGCGGAAGAAGTCGACCTTGTGGTCTGTGAGCAGCAAGTTGAAGAGTCGGCTCTGGTCGTTGTGGTCGCCCATGCGGCTCTGCAGCACTCCGTCGACATAGTCGGCCGGACGGGCCTCGTACCATGCATTCACCATATCAGAAGCCTTCTTAGGTTTGTCCTGCAAGTCGCAGCGTATGAGGCGGGCCAGCTTGTTGATGTCGGTGATATTGTAGGCGGCCTGCTGTGAACCGACAATGCGCTGGTACTGCAGGTATGCCACCTTCATCTCCTCGAAGAAGAGTTTTTCTTCGTCGCTCAGTTCCACGGGGGCTCCCTGCACATACTTGGTGAAACGTGCCGGACGGAAGTCGGCCTCGCCCTTGTAGAGGCTCTGACGGCGCGAGCTGACGGTGATTGTCTCGCCTTCGGCGATGGTAACCCCTTCGGCGTTGACGAGGGTGTTGCCCTCGATGCGCACACCGTAGGACTGCAGGTCCATAAAGGCTGGGATGCCGTAGCCGCGGCATGCCGTCACCACATGGATGGCGGCGGGCATGATGGAGAGTATGGCTTCAACCTCGTTGAGGGTGATGGTGTCTTCGGGGACGAAGTGCTGCTGGCAGAGGCACACGTTGAGGCCTTTTGCCTTCAGCTCGCGGGCTTTGGCAGGCGAGAAGCAGAGTCTAGCGGAGATGGCTGTGCGCGGCAGCACGGAGAGTCCGTGCGAGAAGAACTGCAGCTTCGACAGCGAGCGGTCGTCGATGGATGCCGACACTATCTGGCGCAGATGGTAAGGCTTGATGAGGTCCATCACCTGTGCGTCGTCGATGAGTCCCTCGTTCTTGAGCTTGATGGACGACACCAGGGCCGCGCGGCCTGTCATCTCCGAGGCGTTGAGCTGCAGCACCGAGAAGAGGCTGAGCTGATGGGGACGGCTCTCGACGGCGAACTCGATGGTCACAGGGGTCTTGTAGCGTCCTTCCAGTTTCTTCAGCAATGGGTCGAAATGGTACACGGCAGGGAACTGGGTGCGTATCTCGGCGCGGTCGGTGTAGGCGCGGTCTTCGGTGGTGACGTCGCCGGTCATAATCTCTTCGCCGAAGATGTTGCGGTAGCTCTCAATCTGCTTGCCGTCGCCGGTACGCGAATGGCGGCTGTAGAGCACGCCGGGGTAGCTCTCGTTGTTGCCGATGGTCCACACCATGCGCTGCAGGATGAGGCTCGGGTAGGCCTGCTTGCCCTGCATGAAGGTGAGGATGAGGTCGGGATTGTTGAGGTAGAACTGGCGGACGAACTGTATGAGACGGAGGGCCTGGTAGTGTGCGTCGGTGATGAGCCGTTCGCCGCCATCGGTGGCGGTGATACGGTCCTCGAGGTCTTTGATGCGTGCGTTCTGGTCTTTTACTGATAGTTTGATGTCGCTCTCCGCAAAGCGGTGCTCCAATTCGAGCATCTCGCATATCGAGTGGAGGGTGCTGAGGTAGACGCGATTGGCCATCGTGGGGGCAAAACTGGCCTTGAGGGCCTTGTATGCCATGCGGGTGACGCCGATGTTCAGCAGCGTGGGCATCAGGCCGGGTATGTACTGCGGCATGGCGCAGCGTATGGCGAAGACCAATGGGTTGCGTGTGTCGCCGAGGCGGCAGTTGGTCATTATCTCCAGGTCGCGGATGGCTTTCTGCAGCAGCTCCGGCAGGTGCTCGGGATTGTTGAACGATTTGGCGGTGAGGATTACGAAGTCGGGGACAGGGTAGCAGTTGCGCGTCAGGTCGAGGAGCATGTGGCCCTTATAGCTGATGGCTTCGTCGGTGAAGTCGGCTTCCTTGGTGAGGGTGGTGAGCAGTTCGTCGCTGTCGAACAGGGGGTTCTCCTCAACGAAATGCCGGCACTGGTCATGGAACTCGTTGCGCATGTTCTCGAGTTCGTTCCTGCTGGCGGCGTCTATCTTTCCGTCGCGCTCGGCGAGGAGCATCTCAAGGAAATGGCGCTGCTCGTCGTCGCGCAGCTTCAGCAACTGGTACATGTCGTACCAGCGCGGCGGGAACTCGCGTTGGTTGTCGGGGTCGTCCTCAAGGGTATAGATGACGGTGCCGGGTTTGTTGCCCTCCAGGCGGTTTGCGGGGTCTTCGCTGTCGTGGTTGAAAATCTCGCGGCCCTCATGGGCGTAGAGGTTCACCATGTAGAAGTTGGGGTAGCTGGCCCTGATGCGAAACGACTTTACGTGCATTGCTGAAACCGTAAACAGTAAACTATTCCCTCGTCATTCCCTCGTCGTTGGCGAGGTTCATGATGGCGTCGAACATATCCTCGGGGGTCATGCCGAGGAAAGGAATCATCTTCTTGGTGTCGGCAGCCAGGTAGTGGTCGGGGTAGTTCTCCACGAAGTAGGTGTATGCCTCGCGGGCCTGGTCTATCTGCTCTGCCACTTCGTAGGCGTAGCCTTTCATGAAATAGCATCCTGCCACATCCTCGAATGCGGGGTACAGCGTGATGATGCTGTCGAGGAGGTCGATGGCCTGGTCGGTCTGCCCGATGTTGATGCTGATTTCGGCGGCACGCTGCATGTAGGCGGGAGCAAGGCTGTCGTCGGGGAAGTCGGCGGCGAACTGGCGGTAGAGGGACACCATCTCCACGGCGGCGCTGTCGTCGCTGCTGATATCGATGGTCGACAGTTCTATCTCATGCTGCTCGATGTTCTTTATCTCTTTCTCGCGGTCCTGGCCGCAGGCTATCATCAGCAGCGAGGCTGCGATGATTACAAGTGTCTTCTTCATGGTTGTTATCTCTTGATGTTTGATTTCATGCGGTATTTTGTGCGTATCTTGCCGGCGGCGATGTCGTTCAGGCGACGCTTGAGCATGGTCTTGCGCAGGCTGCTCAGGCGGTCGGTGAACACCTTGCCGTCGAGGTGGTCCACCTCGTGCTGTATCACGCGGGCATAAAGGCCTGTGGCATCGTCGGTATGCTCCACCCAGTTCTCGTCCCAGTAGTGCACCTTCACGGTGGTGGGGCGCAGCACATCCTCGTGGATGTCGGGCACCGAGAGGCAGCCTTCGTTGAAGTAGTCTTTCTCCTCGCCGAACTCCAGTATCTCGGGGTTGATAAGGGTGTGCTGCTCAGTCACCTCGCCGTAGGTGTCGGTCTTCTCGTCGTAGGGGCGGAAACCGATAACCACCACGCGGATGGAGAGGTCCACCTGTGGTGCGGCAAGGCCCACGCCGTCGGCGGCATACATTGTCTCGTACATGTTTGCCACCAGCTCCTTGAGGTTGGGGTAGTTCTTATCTATGGGTTGCGCCACTTTGCGCAGTGTCGGATGTCCGTAGCCAACAATGGGTAAAATCATATAGGTCTGTTGTTTATTGTGTTCATGTAAGTCTGTAGGATAAGGGTGGCGGCGATTTGGTCTATCATGCCTTTGTTGCGGCGGTCTTTCTTCTTAAGGCCGCTGTCAATCATGGTCTGGAAGGCCATCTTCGAGGTGAAGCGCTCGTCCACGCGGGCAATCTTCTTCTCGGGGAAGGCTTTGGCCAACTCGACGACGAAAGGCTCTATGTACTGCATCGACTCGCTTGGGGTGCCGTCCATGTGTTTGGCGTCGCCCACCACGAATTCGTCGACCTCCTCGCGCGCGCAATAGTCTTTAATATATTGCAGCAGGGTAGGGGTCTCCACCGTCGTCAGCGCAGTGGCAATAATACGCACGGGGTCGGTCACTGCCAACCCCGTGCGTACCTTTCCGTAGTCTATGGCCATTATTCTACCCATAACTTTCACCTCTCACTTTTCACTTTTCACTTCTCACTTTTATTTGTGGCCCCTCTCGGGTTCGAACCAAGGACCCGCTGATTATGAGTCAGCTGCTCTAACCAACTGAGCTAAGGGGCCGTTTCAATGGAATAATACCTTTGAAAACGGCGGCAAAATTACTACTTTTTTCCGACATGGTAAAATTTTTTTTCAAATATCAATATTTTATTCTTATCTTTGCCCTATTCAAAGTTTAGTAAATATTAACCTAATAAACTAACAAACATGAATATAGATTGGCAAAACCTCCCCTTCGGTTACGTCAAAACCGACTACAACGTCCGCTGCTACTTCCGTAACGGCCAGTGGGGTGAAATCGAAGTCTCCAGCTCCGAAAACATCGAAATGCACATGGCGGCCTCCTCTCTCCACTATGGTCAGGAAGCCTTCGAAGGCCTCAAGGCTTATCGCTGCAAAGATGGCAAGATTCGCATCTTCCGTCCCGAAGCCAACGCCGAGCGTCTGCAGAGCACCTGCCGCGGCATCATGATGCCCGAGCTGCCCACCGAGAAGTTCGTCGAGATGTGCAAGAAGGTCATCAAGATGAACGAGCGCTTCATCCCGCCCTACGGCACTGGCGCCAGCCTCTACCTCCGTCCCCTGCTCATCGGCACCGGCATCACTGTGGGTGTCAAGCCCGCCGACGAGTACCTCTTCCTCATCTTCGTCACCCCCGTCGGACCTTACTTCAAGGGCGGCTTCAAGGCCAACCCCTATGTCATCACCCGCAAGTACGACCGCAGCGCCCCCCTCGGCACCGGTATCTACAAAGTCGGTGGTAACTATGCCGCTTCCCTCAAGGCCCATGTCGAAGCTTGCCATGGCGGCCAGTACGCCTGCGAGTTCTATCTCGACGCCAAGGAGAAGAAGTATGTCGATGAAGCCGGCGCCGCCAACTTCTTCGGTATCAAGGACGGTGCC
>JBGUZF010000039.1:0-12762 GCA_045222795.1 Bacteroidales bacterium | reverse complement strand
GCACGGCGGCGAGACCCGCGACGACCGGCTGAAAGAGTACATCATGGTCAACCCCAAGGCCACCGTCGCCGCTATCCGCGAAGCCACAGCCCTGCTGCTCGAGGACGGTAAACTCCGTCTCATCGGCAAGCCCAACAAGATGAAAGTCTTCAAGACCAAGATGGAGAACACCAAAGAACTCCCCCTCGACGCCGACCTCGGCTTCCTGCTGAAAGCGTAACGCCAAGAAGACATAAGGCAGAACATCCGTTTCAATGATTGTTCACGCCGTAAAAAAAGAACCGGGCCAAAACCGGTTCTTTTTTTGTATGCCTCTCAATTACATCAGATTCTACTATATATTTCTTTATACAACACTGTTTGTGACTCATCTATTTCCTGTGAATCATAATTTATAACAGGTAAATCCTGATACCAAATAAGTGTTTTCTTGTTTAATTTTTCAATAGTCCATTCTATACGTATTGAAAACTGTTCACTTTCAATCAAGACATTTTTGCCGCTAACCGTATATGTAAGTTTGTATTCACCCCTATTGGACGAATTGTCAATGTGATACATGTAACAATAACCATCTGCTTGGAAAACCCATACGAGATTATTCTCAACCACATCTATAGGGTTCTGGTCATCTGTAGCATGCTGTTCCTGCATCCATTTCCCGACAATCAATTCAGGATAATCCTTCTCGTTTGTGCAACCAGTTAGCATTGCTGCGCAAACAACCATCATTGCAATTGTTTTAAGAAAATTTGTTTTCATATCGACTTGCATTTTCGATGCAAAAGTACAAAGTTTTCGGCGACTGGCCAAATTTATTTTGCCATGTCGTTGAAAATGCGTAATTTTGCAGCCGAAAACTGATACTGATGAAATGCTGTAAAATACTTGCTGCACTGCTATGTCTGACGGCGGCGTTGCCGGCGGCGGCGCAGCATACACTGACTTTTCGGGGGGATACGGTCACCTGGATAAGGATTGAAGAAGACAACAGTTACCGCGAATGGGACAGCCACGAGAGGGTGTTTCCGCCAGAGGCCTGGGTTGAATATTACCCGATCTTCAACGAACAAATGCTTCTGAAAAGGAATGCCGGATACAACTACAAAGACTTTCAGCAACTATTGATTCAAGCATACTTTAGTTATCTTACTAATTAAATATTGAGATATTATAACATGAGAATACTAAAAGAAATACCATTTCTTGTCATTACTCTCTTCCCATTGTATTCCTTTTGTCAAGACTGCACATTTCATGATTCTACTAGAACAAGTTTTTTCATAGGAACAGATTTTTCGTTTATTCCCTTTTCCTTCGATGATCACAATTATGACAAAATAGATTTCAATAGTCCTATTCAGTATTCCACAGGATTAAACATTAATTTTAGAATACAAAACAGATTCAATAGTTATATTGTTTTAAAAACCGGTTTATTAACTGATGTCCTAAACACTAAAATTCATTTATCTAGAAGTACCGACGATGATAAAATAGAACAAATTGACCTTTTATTCAGGAAACGCTATATTGGTATACCCATCTTACTTGGCCATTCTGCTCAATTAAGCTCTAAATATTCTTTTGTTTTTCAGATGGGGTTGGTTTTCTTTCATGAAATTGGAAACAAATCCAGCTATCAAGGAACTGGTAATTGGGAACAAGCAATAAATAACTGGGAAAATAAAATTGATGATGAGAAAGGATGGAATGCTTCTATGCTATACTTCAGCTATGGGCATGAAAGACAAATAAACCATGTGCTACTGCTACATTACGAATTATATTGGCAACATAGATTTAATGAAAATGGCTTTTATAATGAAGAAACCCATAGACCATTTAGGCCCTATGATATTTTTGGCATTAATATAGGAATTGACTGGACTCCAGACATATAAATATTATACCTATGACGAAATACATCGGTGCTCATGTGAGCGCAAGCGGAGGCGTGGGAAACGCCATACTGAACGCAGAGGCCATCGGGGCAAACGCCTTTGCTTTGTTTACAAGGAATCAGCGCAGCTGGGTAAGCAAACCGCTGCCGCAGCTGGAAATCGACGGTTTCAAGGCGCTACTCGTCGACCGCGGATTCAAGCCTGCGATGGTGCTGCCGCACGACAGCTACCTTATCAACCTCGGCTCGCCAGACGAGGAGACACTGCAGAAATCACGCGCCGCCTTCCTCGACGAGATGACACGCGCACAGCAGTTGGGACTCAAGATGCTCAACTTCCACCCCGGCAGCCACCTGAACAAGATAAGCGAGGAGGAATGCCTCGACCAGATAGCCCGTGAGGTAAATCTGGCGTTGAGCAAGACCGAAGGTGTGACGGCAGTGATAGAGAACACTGCCGGACAAGGTACCAACCTCGGCTGGAAGTTCGAGCATATCGCCCGCATCATCGAGGGCATCGACGACAAGAGCCGCGTGGGCGTCTGCATCGACACCTGCCACACCCTCGCCGCCGGCTACGACCTCTCGACCGAGATGGGCTACATGTTCTGCTTCGAGGAGTTCGACCGCCTGATAGGTCAGCAGTACCTCCGCGCCATCCACCTCAACGACAGCAAGAAGAACGCCGGCAGCCATGTGGACCGCCACGAGGTGCTGGGCGAAGGTTTCCTCGGCAAAGAGTTCTTCTCGCGCTTCATGCACGACCCCCGTTTCGACGACATGCCCATCATCCTCGAGACCCCCGATCCGATGCGCTGGGCCGAAGAAATCAAATGGCTGCGGAATTTGTAATATTACATGGATAATACAATACTAGCCGTCAACGGTCCCCAAAAATGTCCAATCTGGGAGAAGATTCTTGACTCTCTTCCCCCATTTCTCATGCTGTTTGTTGTCATTATGATGATATTTGTTATTGTTACAACGGCAAAACAAAATGACGCAGACTTGATTATATGGACTTTTTACACGGCAGCCTTCCTATTTTGTACATACATGTTCTTCTTCGTATTAGACAATCACTTACGTCTATTCCACGCCCAGGAGACCATATCAATACAAGGCGACGCACTTGTCATTGACTGTACAAAAAGCTTTATGCGGCGACATAAAAGTATTCCGCTGTCTTCCATACGCCGTGTAGATCATTACGATGGCAGCAGAGGTAGCAGCCTCACCGTACCCGACACCTTGCGGGTATATTATGGTCGCCACAGCCGCTATCGCTTTGCCATTAACATGACATATAGCGACAGTAGCCAATTGGCAAAAGAAATAATGAAATTTGTCCACAAGTAAAAACATATATATCAAAATGACGCCCCAACTACACCCCGACACCCTGCCCTTCCTGCAGGAACTTACAGTGAACAACAACCGCCCGTGGTTCAACGACCACAAAAGCCGCTGGCTCGCCATCAAGGCCGACTTCGAGGTCTTCACGCAGGCCCTCATCGACGAGATGGTGAAGTACGACGACACGCTGGTGGGGCTTACGGCCAAGAACTCTGTGTACCGCATCTACCGCGACACACGCTTCTCGGCCGACAAGACGCCCTACAAGACCCATATCGCCTGCTTCCTAAGCAGCTGGGGGCCAAAGAACAGCGGCGTGCCTGGCTATTACTTCCAGCTAGGCACCGAGGAGGCCTACGGCCTGAAGGGCACCTGCAACCTCGGCGGCGGCATCTTCATGCCCGAACCGGCAGCCCTCAACGCCATCCGTCAGGAGATATTCTACTGCACCGACGAGTTCCTCGCCATCATGAACGAGAAGAACTACAAGCACTACTTCGGCAGCGAATTCTTCACCATGAAGAAACTACAGCGCGTCCCCAAGGGCTACCCCGCCGACTGGGAATACGCCGACCTGCTGAAATACAAAGATTACTGCACCAGTTACACAATGCCTGAGAAGTTCATCACGAGTGACAAACTCTTCGACGAGGTGCTGAAAGTGTGGCGCGCCAGCGTGCCGCTCAACCGCTTTGTGCAGCGGGCGATGGAAGACGTGAGAAGTGAAAAGTGAGAAGTGAAAAGTGAAATAAAAAAGAGCAGTGACCTTACGACCACTGCTCTTTTTATTATAGATAGTTAAATCTATTCAGCCTTGATGTTGGGCTGTTCCAAGCCGTAGCCTTTCTTCTTGTCGACTGCACGGAGGTAGATCGAGATAAGGAGAGCGGCGATACCGAGGGCGGCCAGCATGACGAGAGCCCAGGTGTAGTTGAGCTCGTGGGCGGCGGTGCCTTCGGCGTTGGTCTTGTTGAGGACGATACCGATAAGGGCGGGGAACAGACCGAGACCGATATTCTGAATCCAGAAGATAGCGGCATAGGCGGAACCGATAATCTTCTCGTCGACCAGCTTGGGCACCGAGGGCCACAGGGCGGCGGGCACCAGCGAGAACGAGGCGCCGAGGACGAGGATGGTGATATAGGCCACAACGACACCACCAGCGGGCGAAGCTGCCGAAACACCGGGCAACACGAAGGCGAAGGTGAGGTGGCAGATGACGAGCAGCAGCGAGCCGAGCATCAGCATCGTGGCGGCTTTACCCTTATGGTCGACATAGTTGCCGAGAATGGGAGTGATGGCCACGGCCAGCAGCGGGAACACAGCGAAGATGGTCTCGGCGGTGCCACGCATGTAGCCCATGTAGCAATAAACCACCAGAGCCACAACGGCAAGACCCATAAGACCGAACTTCAGGCCTTTGTTGTTCTTGATGAAGTTGCTCGAGAACGAGCCGGCGGCCACAACGAGCATCAGGAAGTACTGCACCAATGTTACGCCAATCGGGAAGCTCTCGGTGCTTCCACCCCAGTAGGTGGTGGGGTCGGCGGGAGTGAGCGTAAGGTTGCACTGCAGCATGTTGACGGCATATTTCTGGAAGGGGAAGATAGCGCTGTAGTAAAGCACGCAGAGCAGAGCAACGAGCCAGAAACCAAGGCTGGTGAAGATTTTGCCCAGGTCGCTGATCTTGAAGGGGTCGTCCTTCTCCTCGGCCTCACCGGTTTGGCTGTCGAGCTTCTTGTCCATGAAGAAGTAGGTGATGAACATGATGAGGGCGATGCAGAGCAGCACGACACCGAACTTGACGGAGTTGTCGACATGGATCTCGCCGCCGAGCTTGGCGAAGTAGGGGCTGAAGATCATGCAGGTGGCCACACCCAGACGGGCGAGGGCCATCTCGCTACCCATAGCAAGAGCCGTCTCACGACCTTTGAACCATTTGACGATACCGCGGCTCACGGTGATACCGGCCATCTCGCAGCCGCAACCAAAGAACATGAAGCCCAGGGCGGCAAGCTTGGCCGAGGCAGGCATACCGGCGGCGAAGGGAAGGATGGCGCCGATGACTGGCAGTTCGCCGTTCCAGTTGAGGTTGTTGGTGAACCAAGCCTCAAGGCTGGTGCCGATGAAAGCCTCGCTGCAGGCGTAGAACTTAATCAAGCCACCGAAGAGCATCACAGCACCCGAGAGGACAGCCGTGAAGCGCACACCCATCTTGTCGAGGATGATACCTGCGAAGATGAGGAAGAACACATAGACGTTGAGGAACACCTCGGCGCCCTGCATACGGCCGAACGAGGCACTGTCCCAACCGCGGGTTTCCTGCATCAGGTCCTTGATGGGCGACAGAATGTCCATAAAGACATAACTGCAGAACATGGCCAGAGCCAGAAGCAGCAATGCGGTCCAACGCATGCCGGCGCTGTCGCGCAATGTTTTCATAGTTGATTGTGTCATATCGTTTATTTTTTAGTTATTAATCACGGATAGAATTACGGAAGCATGATCACACGGAAACCGAGGTTGAAGCGGTTGTGGTCGGGACCGTAGTTGTAGCGGTAGGAGACACGGCAGTTCTTGGCATCGCCGCGCCAGCTGCCACCGCGGAGCACGCGGTCCTTGCCGTTGGCGGGACCGTTGGGGTTGGTGGCGGCACCATCCTTGTAGTTGCCGTACCAGTCGCGGCACCACTCAAACACGTTGCCGGTCATGTCGTACAGGCCAAGGGCATTGGGGGCCTTGGTGGCCACGGGGTGCGTCTTGCCGTTGCTGTTCTCCTCATACCAGGAGACCTCGTTGATATTGTTGCTGCCGGCATAGAGCTCGGGGTTGGCGGGGGCGTTCTGTGCACCACGGGCGGCATACTCCCACTGAGCCTCGGTGGGCAGAGTGAAGTTGTAGCCCGTGCTGTCGGATAGGCGCTTGCAGAACTCCATTGCGTCGTTGTACGACACCTGCTCCACGGGCAGGTTCTTAAGGCCGGTGAACTTGCTGGGGTTCTTGCCCATGACGGCCTTGTAGAGCTCCTGCGTCACCTCGGTCTGGGCGATATAGAACGACTCCGTCAGGTCAACCTGGTGGGCAGGCTTCTCCTCGGCGGTAACCTCTTTGTCGCCGGCCACGGGGCCGATTGTGAACGTACCGGCGTCCACTCTCGACATGGTGAATTCGGCATCGCCAACCTTGAGGGTCATGGTCTCGGGCTGTTCCTCCTCGACGACAACCTCGCCACCGCCTTCGCCTTCACCTTCGCCCTGGCCGCCCTTGCAGCCCACATAGGTGAAAGCCAACATGGCCATAGCGGCCACCATCATAGTTCTAAATGTCTTTTTCATGGTATTTGTTTTTTAATTATTATTCCACGTTGAGGATGTAGTAGTTCTTCTTGCCTTTCTGCACGAGGATGCATCCGCTGGCAAGGATGTCGGCAGCGGTGAGGGTGCAGCCCTCGGCCACCTTCTGCTTGTTGACGCTGATGCTGTTTTGCTTCAGCTCGCGGCGTATTTCGCCCTTGCTGGCGAACATACCCACCTCGGCGGCAAGGTCAACCAACGGGGCGCCTGCCTCGATGGCGGCGCGGCTCACCGAGTACTGCGGCACTCCATCGAAGACGCTGAACAGGGTCTTGCGGTCGAGGCTGTTGAGTTGCTCGGTGGTGGCTTTACCGAAGAGGAGCTCGCTGGCAGCAATGGCGGTGTCGTAAGCCTGCTGGCCGTGCACGCGGACGGTGATGTCCTTGGCCAGAGCCTTCTGCAGTATGCGCTGCTCGGGGGCTTCGGCGTGCTGCTTCTCCATAGCCTCTATCTCCTCCTTCGAGAAGAGGGTGAAGATACGGATATAGCGGGCGGTGTCGACGTCGGAGCAGTTGAGCCAGAACTGGTAGAACTTGTAGGGGCTGGTCTTCTCGGGGTCGAGCCACACATTGCCGCCCTCGGTCTTGCCGAACTTGGTTCCGTCGGCCTTGGTGATGAGCGGGCAGGTCAACGCAAAGGCCTCGCCACCTTCCATACGGCGTATAAGCTCGGTGCCGGTGGTGATATTGCCCCACTGGTCGCTGCCGCCCATCTGCAGCTTGCAGCCCTTGGTGCGGTAGAGGGTCAGGAAGTCATAGCCCTGCAGCAGCTGGTAGCTGAACTCGGTGAACGAGATGCCGGTCTCCATGCGCTTCTTCACGCTGTCCTTGGTCATCATGTAGTTCACGGTGATATGCTTGCCCACATCGCGGATGAAATCGAGGAACAGGTAGTCTTTCATCCAGTCGTAGTTGTTGCATATCTCGGCGCCGTTGACGGGGTTGTCGAAGTCGAGGAAGCGCTCGAGTTGCTTGCGGATGCAAGCAACGTTGTGCTGAATCTCCTCGACGGTGAGGAGTTTTCTTTCCTGAGCCTTGAACGAGGGGTCGCCGATCATGCCGGTGGCGCCGCCCACGACGGCCAGGGGCTTGTGGCCCGCCATTTGGAGGTGCTTGAGGAGCATGATGGAGACGAGGTGACCTATATGCAGCGAGTCGGCCGTGGGGTCGATACCCACATAGGCCGTAGTCATTTCTTTGTTGAGTTGCTCTTCGGTGCCGGGCATGATGTCGTGGATCATGCCGCGCCACTTCAGTTCTTGAACAAGGTTTTTGTCCATATATAGTATAAAGTCATTTATATATATAGCAGTTTAGTTAGTTCAAGGAGTTCAAGAAGTTCAGGACAACACCTCGGACGGCACTTTTGTCTTGAACTGCTTGAACTCCCTGTACTCCTTAAACTGCCTAAAGATTAGCGAACCATCATCTTGGCAGTAGCCGTACGGCCGGAGATGATGACATTGATCAGGTACATGCCCTTGGCCATACCTTCGGTGCTGACGGTGAAGGTCTGCTCGCCGGCCTCGACGGTGCCGAGCTGGCGGTCCATCACGCAGCGGCCGTTGAGGTCGTAGATGCGCAGCTGTGCGCGGCCTGCCTCAGCGGCGGTGAGGGTCAGGTGGGCGTCGCCCGAAACGGGGTTCGGGAACACGCTGATGGTGCCGGCGACGGTGTTGACGACGGTGGGGATGCGGAGGTCACCGGGTTCGACAACCTCGTTGGTGCGGTCGGTAAC
Organism: Bacteroidales bacterium; assembly: GCA_045222795.1. Taxonomy (GTDB): domain Bacteria; phylum Bacteroidota; class Bacteroidia; order Bacteroidales; family P3; genus Colimorpha. Next base: position 4,413 of record JBGUZF010000039.1, on the reverse strand, counting down.
CTTAGAGAGATCCATGAAGATACCGCGGCCGTAGGTGCCGAAGTACATGGCGTTCGGCCATTTGGTCTTGGCATAGAGGCGATGTTCCTCGTTGATACCGTTGTGCGAGAGGTGGCGGCGGACAGGCAGGTTGGCCTGCTGCTGCAACATGGAGGTGACGGCGAGACCATGCAGGTGATCGTACTCCGACCATGCATCGCCGCTCTTGATCCACACGCCGTTGGCGGTGCCGACATAGATGTCGCCCGAAGTCTTGTCGACCATCGAGCAGAAGGCGGGCAGGCTCTTGTTGTTGGTGATGGTGGTGGGCTGCACCGACCAGCTGTTGTCGAGGATATTGTTCACCACGGCAACGTTGGCGTAGCTGTTGTCATAGCCCTCGAAGGTGAGGATGAGGCGCTCGGTACCGGTGGTGGTGTCGACATTGATGGAGCTGATCACGCGGGGGAACCACACGCTGGTGTCGGTGGCTGCCAGGGTGTCGGAATAGAGTCGGGTCAGCGAGGAGAGCTGACGGCAGCAGAGGGCGGTGTAGGTGTCCTTGGTGGAACCCGAGAAATCGACATTCTCGAAGCCGCGGACACGCACAAGCATCGACTTGCCTTCCTTCATATTCTGCACGGAGATATAGGCGGCTCTGCCGTCGGAGCTCATGGCCAGGGCGCGGGGTTCGCTGACGGTGTCGCTCACGCTAACCATATAAATACCGGGCCACATGTTGAGGGTGCTCCAGTCGGAGAGTTTCTGTTCGTTGAGGTCCCACACCTTCGAGAAGTCGGTGGCACGCCACGACATGTAAACGGTCCACATCTTTCTGCTGCTGTTCTCGCCGGTGGTGTCGGAGGCCACTATAAGTGTGCGGGCCTGCAGCGGGTTCTTCACACGCACAGGCTGCGAAGCGAGCTGGTTGGCGGTGAAGGTGTACTCGAACGGATAGTCGGAGTGGGCTTTGCTGACAACGGTCATCTTGTCGCCGGCCTTAATTTGGAAGTTGCTGCTGCCCATGTAGGTGCTATCGTAGCCACCGTTGTTGTTGGGACGCATGATGTAGCCGAGGGTATCGATGATGACCTTGATGCTGTCGTTGAAGATCTGGTCGTGGTCGGTCTCCCAGAGGTAGAGGCGGCCGATTTGGGTGCCGCGATAGGGGCGGTTGCTGGAGAATTCCCTACCCGAGGTCCAGGTCTGCGTATTGGTGTAGTCGAGGTAGTCGGCAAAGGCGCGGCCGAAGAAGGCGTTGGAGGTGGAGACGAAGACGTTGCGGCGCGACTGGGGCTGCATCTCCTGGAACATCGAGGCTGCCACCTGGCCGCCATTGTTTGTCCAGAGGACATTGGCATCGTGGTTCAGGTTGCCGAGGGTGCCGTTGTCGTACCATGAGATGTTGGAGTTACCGCCGTTGTGTGCCGTACGCGACTCAATCATGGGGCATCCGTTGTTGTGGGCGCCGCTGATAACGCTGGCATCGGGGCATACAGCGATGCTGTTGACCTGCACATTGTTAAGACCGCGGTTGATGTTCTGGAAAAAGGCGAAACCAGTGGTCATATACACACCGCCGTCGGTGGCGATATAGAATTCCATAATGCCGTTTTCCTCAGTTCCACGGAAGATGGGGAGGATCTGCTTGATGCCGGAATGCACGAAGCTATAGCTGCTGAAGACGGTGGCCATATAGCTGCCGTAGTTCAACTCGGCCTCGCTCATCGACACCTTGGTCCACTGATAGTACGAGTTCTCCACAAAGCCCTCACCCGACCAGATGGACGAGCCAGCGATGTAGATACGCTTGGGGTTGTAGGGGTCGACCAGAATGCAGCCGGAGCGGCGGCCGTCGCAGATGGTGAAATACTGTCCGTTGAGGGCCGAGCGGGTAAACGGGGTCACAGTGCTGGTGGCGAGGGTGCTCCACGTCTGCATATTGCGGGTCAGGTAGACATTCTCCATCAGGCCGTTGGCGTTGATGACCATAGCATACAGGTAGGAAGGATCCGAAGGAGCCACAGCAAGTTTGATGGCGGTGTTGGTGCCGCCGAAAGCGCTGTTCGAGCTCGACACATTGGAGCAGATGGGGGTGGCTGCCGCGATATCACTAATCATATACAGCTGGTTGCCGACGGTGAAGTAAGCCATACGAAGGCTGCTGATGAGCAGCATCTGATCCACATTGCCTTCAAACACGGTCTCGCAGTTGCCCCACTGGTTGTCGTCCATGACGTCGCCCGAGATAACCCAGCGGTAGATACCCGTGCCGGTGACGGCAAACACATAGGTAACGCCGTTGTTCTTGTACAGCTTGATGTTGCGCACAGCGGCAAAGCGGTCGGTGACGCCGGTGGGGTTGGTGCCGGGCACCAGGGAGAACTCGAGAGTCGAGGGGTTGAAACGGAAAATACCGCGTCCGAGGGTGGACATCGGCGTGCTGGTGCTACCAACCTGATAGTCGTTGTCACCGGTGCCGATGATAATCGTACCTTCGGGAAGCTGGGCCATGCAGTTCACAGGAAGGGCTGTTTCAAAGCCGCCTTCGAAATACGGCACATAATGCCAGATGTTGTGGTTGGCGGCAAGCGACACATCCTTACCCTGACGGGCATAGAGGTTCTCGAGGATTTCATCGTTGTCCGAACGGACAAAGAGACCGCCGGAGACGGCGCCGGCATAGACCGTGGAGCCGCTTGCATCGTTCATGTCCGCTATCAGACAACTGACACTGCCGCCGATATTGTCGGGGCCAATCTCATAGAAGTTGGTGTCCTGGGCGTGTGCGACACCCCCAATCAAAGCCATGACGCCTGCAAACAAGCCGAGAAGTACTTTGTTACTTTTCATAAGTTATTATTAATTAATTAGATATTTCAAAACCAAGTTTTACAAACAATGCACAAAGATACACATTTTTTTTAATATATAAATACTTTTATCATCTTTTTTGTTTTTTTTCACTTTCTCCCCCATCACTCCCGACTCACTTCCGTATCACTTCCGCCACACTTCTCACCTTTCACCTCTCACCTCTCAACTTTTACCTTTCACCTTACCCGCCACGTTTACAGCGATTTACGCGATTTTAACATTTCTAAACCACTGAAACTCAGTCCTTAAACCCCACCCACTTCACATCCACTTCACATCCGCTTCACATCCGCTTCACCCCCGCATCACCCTCCGGTGGCGATGATGTGGTGTTGGTGTGTAGGTGATGTGTAGATGATGTGTAGATGGTGGGGTCTTATCCCTGATATTCAGGCAATTACAAATGTTAAAATCGCGTAATATATTGACAATGTGTCGGGTATTATGTGATTATCGAGGCGTCTGTTTGGTGTTTTTTAACATTTGTTTGCAATGCCGGAGGGGAGCCGGAGAGGAGCCGGAGAGGAGCCGGAGAGGTTCCCTAGAAGTAGGCTTCCAGAAAAAAGATTTGCAGGAATGGGAAAATGTTCGTATCTTTGCAGTCGAAAATACCTTTTAACCATAAATCAGAGAACCTATCAGAATTAGTAAAATATGCGAAGAATAAGTTTAATTGTTGCATTGATTTCTGCGTGTTTAAGCAGTACTGCGCAAATGTATGATTCTGTTATAGCGCACTACGACTCGCTGCAGTATGACACACTGCAGACATATCCATATCTTTATGTCTACAACTGGCCGGATACGACAAAATATCACGATGGGGTAGCATGCTTGTTAACTGAAACAAGGACCAACCCTTTACATCAATACCCTTCGAGATTTGCGGTATATCAACACACAGATACCCCCCTAAATATCTACGGCGTCGCATTTAAGGCAGACCCATGCTTTTTAATAAAATTTATAATATATGATTCTGCAATGAATGTGCTATACATTGATTCGGTACCGAATATGTCATATTTTGATACCATTTTCAGAATGATCTATGAACCGTATTATCATTATTTCTGGTCAAATGTCGACACAACAATATATAAATTTTTCACTTTACCAGGTTGTACACCCTCGAGTTATAATCCATTGACAGAGAAAACATTCTTACAATTTAAGTACTTCAATTCCTTGGAAAAGCCGATAGAAGTAACCGGCGGATTTTGGATTGGGATATGTATACCTACCCAGGTGGAACAGTATGCACACCCTTTTTTTATAGAAGAAGTTCATGAGGCACCGTACCGTATAAACAATGTTCGTACCAAAAAATATGACAGGATCCACAATGTGTGGGTGGAAGACACGCTGACGGGGCATATTCCTGAACTATTCGCCATTGTCGCGCCGCCGTGCCCCGAGGTGACGGGGTTGACGGCGGTGATGGACTCGCTGGGGAATGTGGATGTGACTTGGGACAGCGCGGACCGACAGATACAATGGGTCGTGGAGATGCACGGCCCCGGCGTGTCGGTGATGGACACCGTCTCGGAGTGCCAC
>JBGUZF010000038.1:0-49046 GCA_045222795.1 Bacteroidales bacterium | reverse complement strand
GCGGCAACGTCGGCCTCCGTCACCTCGGGACGGCTCTCGCGTTCATCGCTCTCCCACTGCTTGCGCACTTCGGCCAGTTTGGCGTTGAGGTCGCGTTCTTGGTCGCGGTACTGTGCCGCTTCGCTGTAGCGCTTGTCGGCCAGTACCTCCTTCTTCATCGCCGCCACCTTGGCAACCTCGGCTTCAAGGGTCGTAATCTCCTCGGGCACCTGCACGTTGGCGATGCGTACACGGGCACCGGCCTCGTCCATGGCGTCGATGGCCTTGTCGGGTTGCAGGCGGTCGCTGACGTAGCGTTCGGTGAGGTCCACGCAGGCCCGCAGTGCCTCGTCGGTGTAGCGCACCACATGGTGGCTCTCGTAGGTGTCGCGGATGTTCTCCAATATTTCCATCGTCTCCTCAGGTGTGGCGGCCTCCACGAGCACCTTTTGGAAGCGGCGCGCGAGGGCGGTGTCCTTCTCTATGTATTGGCGGAACTCGTCGAGGGTTGTGGTGCCTATGCACTGTATGGCGCCGCGGCTGAGGGCGGGTTTGAACATATTGCTGGCATCGAGGCTGCCTGCCGCCGAGCCGGCACCCACGATAGTGTGTATCTCGTCAATGAAGATGATTATCTCGGGGTGCTGCTCAAGTTCGTTGATGATAGCCTTCATGCGCTCCTCGAACTGGCCGCGGTACTTGGTGCCAGCCACCATGCCAGCGAGGTCGAGACTGAGCAGGCGCTTGCCGTGCAATGTGCGCGGAACGTTGCCTTCGGCGATGCGCAGCGCCAGGCCTTCGGCTATTGCGCTCTTGCCTACGCCGCTCTCGCCAATGAGTATTGGGTTGTTCTTCTTGCGGCGCGAGAGGATCTGCGCTATGCGGTCCATCTCCTTGGTGCGGCCCACGATGGGGTCGAGCTTGCCCTCGGCGGCGAGCTTCGTCAGGTCGCGGCCGAAGTTCTCCAGCGCCGGCGTGCCGCTCTTTCCCTTTTGGGACGTGGCCGGACGACCGGTCTCCTTGGTGGGGTCGTCGAAGGGGTCGTCGTTGTCATCTTCGCTGCTCTGCATGCTGAAGTCGGGCAACTCAGTAGGTTCGGTGGCGGGACCGTTGGCGCGCACCACTTTGGCAAAGCGGTCGTAGCCAACACCGGCTTTCTGCAGCAGGTTGGCCACCAGGCTGTCGCCCTCCTGCAGGATAGCGAGGATAAGGTGTTCGGTCTTTATCTCCTTGGCCTTCATCTTGATGCTCTCGAGGTAGGAGAGCCGCAGCACTTTCTCGGTCTGGCGCAGCATGGGTATCTCGCTGTCGTCGGCGTAGCGCACGTCGGCTTCGCTCTGGCCCACGTGCTTCTCGATTGTCTCCTTCAGACTCGGTACGTTCACGCCGAGGGCTGCCAGCATGGTGAATGCCGAGCACTCTGGCAGGCGTGTCAGGCCCAAAAAGAGGTGTTCCACGCCTATGCTGCCGTTCTTCAGGCGTATGGCCTCGTCGCGGCTGAAAGCCACGGCTTTCTTGGTGTTTTCGCTCAGGTTAGCTTCCATTTTCCACTATTATTTCAGGATGCAAAATTACTACTTAATTCCCACCTGCAACATCCATGCCATACTATCTTTTCAACATGCCGTTGTTAGTGCGAAGGGTACCTCCAGTGGAGGTTCCCGATAGCGAAGCGGAGAACGGGGTGCCACGCCACCCCGCTGACCCGCAGGGCAGAAGGCCCCTGCTTCTGGGAGAGAAGTGCCGTCTGCACAAGACATGAAGAAGAGTTTTTGTTCAATCTTTTTCAAAAAGATTGCCATCGGAGATATTTGTTTTTGAAAATTAACTATACCCTATACCATAAAAAAACCTCCGCGACTATCGCGGAGGTCTGACGAGTGAGTGTAGTTAGGGGAGTGTTTTTGACCCTACCCACACCACCCCTTCCCTGAGGAAGGGGTATAGTTGGTGTAGGGTTGGTGTAGAGTTGTGTCACACCGATTACGCAATGGTGCCGTGACCGATGTACTCCGAGTCCGAGGACATGCCCCTGTTCTCGGCGGCACCGCCGATGACGAAACCGTAGACGTGAACCTCCATGCCGCTCCAGCGTGCCGGCACGTCAACGCTGATGCTGCCGGCGTTGCGGCTCGTGGTCTGCGACAGCACACCGCGGTCGGTGTCTGGTTGGTAGACGTAGAGGTACACCTCGTCGTTGGCACTGGCTTTGCCGACGTCAACGTTGCTTTCGAAGGCGACGCTCACCGCGGCCTCCTCGCTGAACGAGGGGGTCTTGAAGTACACCCCTGTCAGGCGGCCTTCACTGACCGTCAGTGCGCCGAAGTCTACTGCCACATCGTCGGGAGTCGTGGCTGTGACGGCGTCCCAGTTGCGCTTCACGAAGTGGTCGCTCTCCGTGTAGTCGTAGCGCTTGGCGCTGGCCTTCAGACCAATCTCCGTGGCGTCGAGGAAGCTCGCGGCGAGAGCACCGAGCAGTGCAAAGCGTGCACGCACCAACTGCTGCTCCTCAGTCTTGGGGTTCTTCACTTTGCCCTGATAGGCGCTGTAGACCATCTTGCTTTTCCACTTGCGTCCGACGGCAGTACCCAGTTTTCCGATTTGGTCACCTAAGTAACCTTTGAAGTTTTTACTCATAATGTTTTTCCTTTCTTTGTTTTTGTTGTTTGTGATTTTTGTTTTTGTCCCTTATGTCGCGACTGGACAAGCACCAATATAAGGCCATTTTGCCGAAAAGCCCCAAATCGTTCTCGTAAGGCTTACGATGATATCTAAAAGCTTAATTTGATACATATCCGTGTTCCGGAGATACCCCTGACGATGGAGTGAAATAATGCACAATTTTTTGTAATGTTTGGCGTTATTACTTAATAATTGTCAAACACTGCAATGGGAAGCGACAATACAGATAGAAAAACCATCTTCGGTAAAGTGGCAAACTATAAGGAACTGCATGTCTACCAGAAGGCAGAGGTGCTTGTTCTTCTGACCGATGTTTTCTGCAAACGTTTCTTGCCGCAGTATGGCGACCGTCGGGTGGATCAGATGAATATGGCTGCCCGCTGCGGCAAGCAGAATATTGTCGAGGGTTGTGAGGATGGTCTCACAAGCAGTACAATGGAGGTTAATCTTGTTAATGTTGGTAGGTCCAGTTTTCAGGAACTCCGCGAAGATTATGAAGATTATATAAAAAGAAACGATCTCACTGTCTGGGGAAAGAACCACCCGCGTTTCGACAAGATGGTGGAATTCTGCCGCAATAATAACACATGGGATGCTTACCAGCCTCTTGCTGCGACCCTCTCGGCCGAGGAGTTCTGCAATATGGCGCTTTCGCTTTGCCATATCACCGACAAGATGTTTGATGGCTACCTGAAGCATTTGGAAAAACGTTTCATTGAGGAAGGCGGCATCAAAGAGCGCATGCACGCAGCCCGTACAGGTTATCGTGATGGAGTTGACCGCCGCCTCCGTGAGCTCGAGGCCGAGAACCAACGGTTGAAGGCAGAAAACGCAGAACTGAAAAGGAAATTAGGAATAGAATAGGAAAACCTAGTATTCCTAGTCGTCCTAGTTGAACTAGTGATACTAGAGCTACTAGGACTACTAGAAAAAACCAAAGAGACTATGGACACATACCGTTTCAGGAAAAGAATACACCGGCTGCCGGGGAAGGTGATACACGCTGTGCCGCTGCCGGAACCGGAGGTGACGGAGGGCCACGGCGCCCGCCGTCGCATTGGCGAGATATGCCGCGACTGTGGCTACAGGCATGTGATGCTGGTCACCGACCGTACCCTCGCTTCTATGGGCTACGATAAGGCCATCGTCGACTCGCTCGAGTCGGCAGGGGTGGGCCACACCCTCTTCTGTGACATCAACTCCGAGCCCACCATTGCTATCATCGAGGCGGGACGCCAGAAGGCCCTCGAGTGCCAGGCCGAATGCATCATAGCCCTCGGCGGCGGCTCTGTGATGGACTCGTGCAAGATGATCGCCGCCAGCGTCAAGATGCCGCATCTGCCTGTCAAGGCCTTGCTGCTCAAATTTCTGCCCGTGCGTGGCGGAACTACTTTGCCGCTCATCAACGTGCCTTCCACCGCCGGCACCGGTGCCGAGGTTACCGTTGGTGCCGTCATCTCCAACGAGCACGGCGTCAAGAGTTCCACGGTGCTCATAGGCCTCAACGTCACCCATGTGGTGCTCGACAGCGAGCTCACCGTCCAGGCCCCGGCCCATGTGACGGCGGCCTGCGGCATGGATGCCCTGAGCCACTGCATCGAGGGGGCTGTTAGCGATGTGGAGGTCGTCGACGAAGACCTTGAGATGTCGATGGAGGGCGTGCGCCTCATCCTGCAGAACCTGCCTGCGGTGATGCGTGAGCCTAGTAACGTCGAGGCCCGTCTGGCCATGTGCCGCGCGGCTATGTACGGCGGCAACGCCATCAACACCCAGCTGGCGGGCTATGTCCACGCCTTTGCCCACAGCATCGGCGCCCTCTACCACATGCCCCACGGACAGGCCATCTCGCTGATGCTCTTGCCGGTGCTCGAGTTCCAGAAAGAGGCCTGTCTGGATAAGTACGCCTCGCTGGCACGCTATTGTGCCTTGGCCAACAGCGACGTCGCCGACCCCGAAGCCGCCGACCGCTTCCTCGAGGCCGTCCGCCAACTTATGGCACAGTGCGGCATGGACAAGATTGAATCGCCCGTGCGCCTCTGCGACCACGCCGAGCTCATCCCCATGATCGCCGCCGACTCCATCAACTACTCCGCGCCCGTCACCCTCAGCAATGACCAGATAAAACAGGTGCTCGACACCGTCACCAGCAACGACATAGTCTCGACCACGGGCTACACTGAGGGCGAGATACGCGAGATAGTTGCCGCGCAGCGCCGCTTCTTCCGCACCGGCACGACGTTGCCTGTCAAGTGGCGCATCAAACAGCTCAAGAAACTCAAGGCCGCCGTCCTGGCCCATGCCTCCGAGTTCGAGGAGGCGCTTGCCGAAGACCTCGGACGGAGTAGGGTGGAGGCCTACCTCTGTGACGTGGGCCCCATCATCACCGAGGTCAACGAGATGCTATGCGGCCTGCGCCGCTGGGCGCGGCCCGAATGCCACTACAGCGGCCTCATGTGCTTCCCCAGCATGGTGACCAAGGTCTACAAGATGCCATACGGCGTCTCGCTCGTCATCAGCCCCTTCAACTTTCCCATACTGCTCACCATCGGTGTGGTGGCGGCGGCGATGGCCGGCGGCAACACGGTGGTGATAAAGTCGAGCTCCAAGTCGGCAGCCAGTACCGCGGCCCTCAAGCGCTTCTTTGCCGAGGTCTTTCCGCCCGAGTATGTCACTCTTATCGACGGCAGTCACGACGTGGCCGACCTCTGCCTCGCGCAGCGCTTCGACAAGATATTCTACACCGGCTCGCCCTCCGTGGGCAAGCACGTACTGGCCGAGGCCGCCAAGAACCTCACCCCCGTGGCCCTCGAGCTCGGCGGCGAGACGGGCAACTGGTGCGTCGTCCGCAAGGATGCCGACCTTAAGGATGCCGCCCGCAAGATAGCCTTCTTCAAACTCTGCAACGCAGGCCAGATATGCATCAACATCAACCAGATAGCCGTCGCCGAGGAGGTCGCCGAGCCTTTCCTCGAGGAGCTTAAGCGCGCCTTCACGGCACAGATAGGCGACCGTCCCGAGCAGAATCTCGAGTATCCCAAGCTCATCACCTCTGCGGCCTACGACAAGTGCGCCCGTCTGGCCGACGAATACCGCGACCGTATCGTCTACGGCGGCACTGGCGACCCTGTCACGCGCCGCTACGCACCTACGATAATCTACCCCGTCGGTATTGACGAGCACATTGTGCGGCACGAGCTCTTCTGCCCCCTGCTGCCCGTCGTGCCCTTCAAGGACTCTGAGGTCGACGCCCTTATGGAGACCGTCGCCGACCGCGAGCACCCCTTGGCCATGTACCTCTTCACCAGCGACATGCGGTGGGCCAAGCGTGTGATGACTACGCAGCAGTATGGCGGCGGATGCATCAACGAGGTGTGCATCCACATGATGGTCAAGGGAGTGCCTTTCAACGGCACTGGTCATTCTGGTATGGGAGCCTACCACGGCGAGTGGGGCTTCCGCGAGTTCACCCATCCGCAGACCGTCCTCTTCGGCTCCACACGATTCAACCTCACTCTCCGCGAGCACCCCTACACGGGGAAGGTCGGCGAGCAGAAGATGAAGCTCTTGCGACTCTTCGAGAGATGATGTTGCTTGTATAGGGAAAAAACGTGTAACTTACCATCAGATAGAAACGTCAATTGCCGTTAATTGTTCATTAATTTATCGTCAATTAAATTGCTGATAATTAATGGTTGATTGATGGCAGTCGATGTTATCTTTTCATGTGTCTGCATTCGTGTCAGGAATTATTTGTATATTTGCACCTGAAATCCAATATCATTAGAACGAATAAAACGATATAAAATAAGACATTAAAACAATAGAGAAACAATAATCTAACAGCGTTTGCTATTTATTCGGCACTGCTCTGAAACCTAGGAAATTTCAAACATGCGAGTACCTTGAATAAGTCAGTAAAACGTCTGCGTTGTGGCGCGGATGTGACTTATCGGTACTTGCGGGCTTCCTAGGGCCTCAGAGCGTGGATAATAATCACAATTAAATCCGCGCTCACTTTTTTTTGCCCTCGCAGGAACGCCCGCCGCCCGATAAGTGCACGCTGCCAACACAGCGACCCCATGGACAACCCCCAAATCAAATCGCGACGGCGGGTGGTGGACCACGGCGAGGTGTTCACCAATCCGCGCGAGGTGCGCGCCATGCTCGACTTGGTGCCACAGGAGTGCGAGCGGCTCGACAGCCGCTTCCTCGAGCCCGCCTGCGGCGACGGCAACTTCCTCATCGAGATTCTCTCCCGCAAGCTCGGCGTCTGCCGCCGTCGTGCCGAAGCGCACCAGTACACGCAGCTGCAATACGAGCAGGCGGCTGTGCAGAGCGTCAGCAGCCTCTATGGCATCGAGCTGCTGGCCGACAATGCCGAAGCCTGCCGCCAGCGCCTCTTCAATTATTTCGACGAGCAGTACCGCTCGCTCTATGGCGACGCCTCCAAGGAGGAGTGCCGCACCGCCGTGCGCTACCTCCTCGGCAAGAACATCATTTGTGGCAACGCCCTCACATACCGCACCGATGATGGCAGCTGGATTACCGTCAGCGAATGGAGTCTGCTGGGGCAGGGGATGGTCAACCGCCGCGACTACGAGTTCAGCTACCTTGTGGGCGACAGCGCCGAGCAGGACCTCTTCTCCGACATTCCTTGTGCCACCTTCCCGCCCGTCTATTTCCTCAACCTTAATGCTGCGGCCTATGGAGAAGAGTAGCTACAACCCCGACGTGCTCAACTGCCTGGCCAACCTCAGCAACGACGAGGTTTTCACGCCTCCGGCTTTGGCCACGCAGATGATAGACCTTTTGCCTGCCGAGCTCTTCCGCTCGCCGGACACCCGTTTCCTCGACCCCTTCTCGAAGAGCGGCGTCTTCCTGCGCGAGATTGTCAAGCGGCTCGACCGCGGCTTACAGGATGCAATTCTCGACCGACAGCAGCGTATCGACCATATCCTACACCATCAGGTGTTCGGCATCGCCATTACCGAGCTGACGGCGCATCTCAGCCGTCGTACCCTCTACTGCAGCAAGGATGCTTCGGGCAAATATAGCGTCAGCCATTTTGACAGCTCCGAGGGCAACTTGCTATATACACCCCTGCGGCACACGTGGGGTGGCAACGACAAGTGCATCTATTGTGGTGCCAGCCGCTCCGTCTACGACCGCGACGATGCCGCCGAGCAGTACGCCTATCAGTTTATTCATACCGACAACCCACAAAAAATATTCCCCAATATGAAGTTTGACGTTATAATTGGAAACCCGCCGTATCAATTAAGTGACGGTGGTGGATTACAAACAGACTCATCTTCCGGAAGTGCAATTCCTCAATATCATAAGTTTGTTATACAAGCACAGAAATTATCTCCGCGCTATTTGATAATGATTATTCCAGCTAGATGGTATGCCGGTGGACGAAATCTGGATGAGTTTAGAGATATGATGCTTAAGGATTATCGACTTGAAAAGATTGTTGATTATTCTGATTCGAGAGATTGTTTTCCAGGAGTGGATATTGCAGGTGGCGTTTGCTATTTCTTGTGGAATAGAGAAAAACAAAAAAAGACATGTGATATAGTAAATGTTACTCAACAGCAAAGTGATGAAATGTCTCGAATGCTCAATCAATACCCTGTCTTTATTCGCTCTAACAAGTCCATTCATATTATAGATAAAATAAGAAGTCATAAGGAGAAAACTTTTGATAATATTGTATATAGTTCAAAGCCATTTGGTTTTCGGAGTTTTTATAAGGGGAAAGAAAAGGCGTTTGCTAATTCGGTAGTATTATTTGGAAGTAGTGGATTGTCGTTTGTTGATAGAGCAGACGTAACGGTTAATTCTGATTTAATTGACGAATGGAAAGTAATTGTTTCAAAGACAAGTGCTGAACATGCAGGACAAGCGGATAAAGATGGCCGTAAGAAAATATTATCAAGGGTTGAAATATTAGAGCCGGGAGTTGTGTGTTCAGAATCATATTTGTTAGTGGCAACATTTGAGGATAAAAGATCATGTGAGAATCTTGTTGCATATTTAAAGACGGAATTCTGTCGTTTTATGTTGTCTCTTGTTGTTATTACACAAAATATGTCAAAAGCAAGCTTTCAGTTTCTTCCCATTCAAGACTTCTCTCACCCCTGGACGGACGAGATGCTGTATAAGAAGTATGGATTGGAGCAGAAAGAGATAGACTTCATCGAGAGCATGATCCGCCCGATGGAATAGAAATAGAAAACAACAAAGCGCGTTCTTTGAAATAATAATGTGAAAGGTGTACAATAAAACGGGCAACACCAACGTTACTAGGTGTAAATAATGGATCATAATGAGCATTAAGCCCTATACCAACCACGACGAAGAGAGTGACCCTATGGGGGTCTCCGAACCCGTTATGCAAGAGATGATTGCCAAACGGAGACACTCCCTTGCAAAGGCAATGGAAACCAGCATGACCGTGGACGAACTAGACCATCATCTAACCGATCTTATCCACAGGCACTATCACCCTGAAGCATGAGAGTGATTATCGAAAAGAAGGCTATAGAATGCATCGATGCATTCTATTGTGCTGCAATGCAAAATCATCCATTGCTGAGTGAAGAGACTGTGATGAAGAAAAAGCAGCGGCTTATCTCAAGTTTAAACTCACTTGGTGAGACACCCGCTCTCTACGCCAAATCCCGGCTTAAAGAGGAATGGATAAAAAATGGTTGGAGGGAGTATTTGTGCGAAGACTTCCATTTTGCATACGAGATTTGCCGCGACGAGGTAGAGGGCGACTTCGTATGGGTTCACGATGCAGAGCATAGTCTGCTCTACTATTAAACCTTAAACACATTATTATTTCACAGAGCGCCATAATTAATAGATTATGGCAAAGGAAGAATATTTCCAAGGGAAGAGCGAGGCGCAACCGATAGTGTATGCCTACGAGCATACAGGAGTGCCTTCGCACAATGGGTGTATCAAGGTCGGTTATACCACACGAGATGCCGACAGTCGCATTGCCGAACAGAACCGCACAGCACAGGTGCGCTACAAGCTGCTGCGTGTGTGGCCAGCCATGCGGGCCGACGGCACTTCGTTTACCGACCACGACGTGCATCGTCTTCTTGACGCGGCACACTATCCCAATGTGGGAGGAGAATGGTACCGATGCCGATTAGCCGACGTGGAGCGCGCCGTGCGCAGCGTCCAGATGGGTAGCGACACCATGCTGCAACGCACGCAAGACTTCGATATGCGTCCCGAGCAGCAGCGCACCGTCGACGACACGGCGGCTTACTTCCGCTCGTTCACCGCCGACCCCGGCAATCGCGGCCTCACGCCCCACTACCTCTGGAATGCCAAGATGCGCTTCGGCAAGACCTTCACAACCTACCAGCTGGCGAAGAAAATGGGATGGACGAAGCTGCTGGTGCTCACCTTCAAGCCCGCCGTGAAGACGGCATGGAAAGACGACCTGCTACAACATGTCGACTTCGAGGGGTGGCAGTTCTGCGAGAAGCAGGACGACCGCGAGTTCAACTACGTCAACGAGAGCAAGCCCTTCGTATGCTTTGCCTCGTTCCAGGATGTGCTGGGCCACAACGCCGCTGGCGGCATCAAAGCCACCAACGAGTGGATACAGACCGTCGACTGGGACTGCATAGTGCTCGACGAGTACCACTTCGGCGCATGGGGCAAGCGGGCCAAGGAGTTCTACGGCAAGGCCACCCAGCAGAGCGAGGAGGCCGACGCCCTGATGGCCGAGGACGACAGCCGTGCTGAGAAGGAGAGCCGCGAGATGTACGACGAGGAGCTGATGCCGCTGCGCACCGGTGCCTACCTCTACCTCAGCGGCACGCCCTTCCGCGCCATCGCCCACGGCGAATTTATCGAGGAGCAGATAAGCAACTGGACCTATAGCGACGAGCAACGTGCAAAAGAAGAATGGCAGGGCGACCACAACCCCTACGCCTCGCTGCCCCGCATGGTGATGCTCACCTACCGCATGCCCGACAGCATCACCGAGGTGGCGGGACAAGGCGAGTTCGACGAGTTCGACCTTAATGAATTTTTCCGCGCCGAAAACGACCGCTTCGTTCACGAGGAGTATGTGCAGAAGTGGCTTGACCTGATACGCGGTTCGTACAAGGAGAATGTCGTCAGCGACCTGAAGCTGGGCGTAGAGAAGCCTCCGATGCCCTATAGCGATATGCGACTGGTGAGCTACCTGCAGCACACCTATTGGTTCTTGCCCGGCGTGGCGGCTTGCAAGGCCATGGCCTATCTGCTTTCGCGGCCCGTCAACCGCTTCTTCCACGACTACCACGTGGTGGTGGCCGCCGGCAGCGAGGCCGGCATTGGCGCCCGAGCCCTCGACGACGTCTATGCCGCCATGGGCAACCCGCAGCAGACCAAGACCATCACCCTCTCGTGCGGCAAGCTCTCAACGGGTGTCACCGTCAAGCCTTGGACGGGCATCCTGATGCTGCGCAACACCACCAGCCCCGAGACCTATTTCCAGACGGCCTTCCGCGTGCAGAGCCCATGGACGCTGCGCGACGAGCAGGGCGAGGAGGTCATCCTCAAGCCCACCTGCTACCTTTTCGACTTCGCCCCAAACCGCGCCCTGCGGCTGGTGCAGGAATACAGCTGCCAACTCAACGTACACGAGACCAACCCCGAGAAGAAGGTGGCCGAGTTTATCCGCTTCCTGCCTGTGCTGGCCTACGACGGCAGCAGCATGAAAGAGATTGATGCCGCCGGCATTCTCGACATGGCCATGAGCGGCACCACCGCCACCCTGCTGGCGCGCCGCTGGGAGAGTGCCATGCTGGTGAATGTCGACAACATCACCCTGCAGCGTTTGCTCGGCAGCCCCGAAGCCATGCAGGCCCTGATGAGCATCGAAGGCTTCCGCTCGCTCAACGAGGATATCGAGACCATCATCAACAAGAGCGAGAAAGTGAAGAATGCCAAGAAGAAGGGGGAAAAACTCTCGGAGAAAGAGAAGAAACAGCTCACGGAGGAGGAAAAAGAATACCGCAGTCGCCGCGACGAGATACGCCAAAAGCTCATCAAGTTCGCCACCCGCATACCCGTATTCATGTACCTCACCGACAACCGCGAATACTGCCTCAAGGATGTTATCAGCCAGTTGGAGCCGGAGTTGTTCCGCAAGGTGACGGGATTGAAGATAGCCGACTTCGAACTGCTGGTGAGCCTAGGCGTCTTCAACGACGAGCTGATGAACGACGCCGTCTACAAGTTCAAGCGCTATGAAGACAGCAGCCTTGTCTACACAGGCATCGATACCCATCAGGGCACCGTTATTGGCTTGTGGGACACCGCCGTGGATATCCGCGATATAGAAGAACCGTCCGCAGGTGCATCCGTCAAGCCGGAGCCAGAACCAGCACTGCCGCCTGCTCCCGCTGCGCCGCAGCGGCCCCTGGCCGTTGGTGACACCGTGCTGCACAAGAGCCTCGGCATCGGCACCGTCGAGTCGCTCGACGAGAAATACATCTTCGTCAGCTTCGCCGACCGCACCCGCAAGTTCCTGCAGAAGGAAGCCTTCGAGCGAGGGTATTTGGCAAGGTAGTGATGTTTTTCTTTTAGCCCGTCAGGCCGCCGTAGCTCTCGGCGGCGCGGAGCAGGGCTTCATGGGTCTGGTAGTCGCGGTAGAGGGTGGCGGCGGTGACCACTGTCTGCGACGAGCAACTGTCGCCGCGGCGCCGCACCAGAGCCCATCCGCGCGAGGTGTCGGCAAACATGTTGTCGACCAACGCCAGACGACCCTCAACCACCGTGAAATCGGCCGTCGTCACCACGCGCTGCCGTACCTCTAACCGCAGTACGCTGTGGCCGACAATCTGCCGCAGGGTGACGAGCAGCAGACTGTCGTCGCGACCAAGGTCGGCGGCCTGCAGGTCGGTGAGCAGGGCAGGGGAGGTCTCAACCTCGCCGAGGCTGTATCCGATGTCCGTCAGCGTGCCGCATGACACCGGGATGCCGGGCATCAGCAGCGCAATCCCCGAAGCGTTCTCCCGCTGCGTGAGATACACCGCCGGCAACTTGGCAGCAAGGCTGCGGAACGAGTCGTATGGCCTTCGTCCTGAAGGCATCAGCGGCTGGCTTACGGAACTTAACGCAAACCACAGGGATATGCTGTGGGAATAGCGTTCACGTTGTTTGAATTGCAATTCTGTGCAACGCTTGGGTTGCATGCTTTTTGACGAGCGCACGATGGTGCGACCCTGCTTGGTGTAGAACGTCACACCGGCCGAACGGACACTGCCGTTGACAATGATTCCTTGTTTGTTGTTCTTTTTCATTGGGTATGTTTTAATTGTTAGATGCCCTGTCCTTCTGTTGTTCTTCTATTGTTCTTCTATCGTTTCTCTATCGGTGATAGAAGAACAATAGAAGAACAATAGATAAACGATTGAACATCAGAGGGTGTCGTCGTCAAGGGGCACGCCTGTTTTGTCCATTCGGCCGTTGTCCTGGATGACTTTGGAGCGGAGGAGAGCCTCGACTTCGGCGGCGTCGAAGTAGTTTCGGCGCGAGAATTTTGAAGCATGCAGCATGCCTTTCTTGGCCCATCGGTTGACGGTCTGCGCCGTGACTTTAAGGCGTTTGGCCACCTCGGCGCTGTCGAGCCACCGGCTGAGATTGTCGGGGCGCTCCACGGCCATCAGGCGACTGTCGCGACTGTCGGGGTACTGACGTTCCATGAGGTCGAACAGCTGGCTGACGGTCATGGATTTGCGGTTGCGCTGACGCGCATGGCGGATGTTGATGCTGAAGTTGTTCGCCAGCCCGTCGGGTGTCTGATAAAAGACATAAATGAGCTGTGGTTCGCAGTCGAAATCGAGTTTCAACTGATGCATGATCTGACGTAATTCTTCAATTGTCATTGCTTTGATTTTTAAAGGTTAATAATCGGCTGCAAAAGTATTGCTTTACCGATAGGCGGTGAACAGTTTGTATGGCAAGCACATCCTGCGTCAAAACAGCGTGCGGAGAGCGACAGAAAACCGCATGGTGGCGGATGTATCGGGAACGTGTAGCGCACGAAAAATGTTAAATAAATTTGCACAGAAGAAAAATATTTTATATTTTTGCATCGTGGATAATCCATGGTCATACCAGGGCAATGTGTCCACAAGTAGTTTATTGTCAGAGACAAATACTGCCACTGTGGAGCTCTTCGGCCAGACCATTCCGGCCGAAGTGGGTGCTGTACGCCAGTTGTTTTGTGAGCGGCGCACGCCTCCCGAACAGCAAAAGGAGCTGTGGATGACGCTGTGGCTGCAGTGGCCCGACCCCGAATGGGGCGAGATCTGTGTCGCCGAGGCCGAGCGTATGGAGCGCTTGCTGCGGCGTATGGCAGCTATGGAGGGTGGGGCAGGTGTCCCAGTGCAGACTGAGGAGGCGGTTGCGTGCCGCGAGGTGCAGCGAAAGGTTGCCGTTGTGCCCGACAGCAGGCTTGCCGAGCGTCATTTTGTGTGGCTCGGCGAACGGCACGGTCTGCGGGTGGAACACCTTCGCGACGGCATTGAAGGCCTGTCGCGCATAGGTATGATAGGCAGCAGTCGCAGTCAGCAGGAGGCACTGCGGCGCGGTCTGGGACTGACGGTGAACGACGTCGAGCGGCAGAGCGACGCGCCGTGGGTGGTGTGGCTCGGGCCTGCCGACATGCTGGCGCACCTGGTCGACAGTCTGTGGGAGATGGAACTCATCACCTGTGCCGGCGGACGGCAGCAGAAATGGCGCACCGCCACAGGGATGTTCCTACGGGCCGACGGCACTCGGTACGACCTGTCGCTCAAGAACTCGCACTGCACCAACGCCGAGAAGCTGGCACTGCTGGAGAGGGCCTTCCTCGGGGGGCTGCGTTTCTACCTTGGACGTTGATTTGTCGCCTGCCCGCAAATGCGGGCGAAATCTTGTCAATCCTGTAAATCCTTAATTCTTTAGCACCTAGGTTGGGGTGGCTTTAATAAATATTAATATATTTATTTTTGTCGGATTGAAATAAAGGTCTATCTTTGCACACTAAACTTTTAGACGCTTTCCAGGTGGAAAACGCTCTATGTGACTGTAAAACAAAGAAGTAAATAAACATAATAAAATAATAAATACATGGAAAAGAAAAAACTTTACACTCCTCCGGCGCTAACGGCCGTCGAGTTCCGTGCCGAACTCGGCTTCGCCACTTCCGCCACAACCATCATGGACAACCTTATCCAGCAGATTGGCGCAGAACAGAACAATTTGCAGGCGTGGGGCGAGTTTCAGTTTGTCACCGGCTTTAACACCGGGCAGCCTGGCGACGAGGGTCTCGCTGCCGGTTATTTCAATCGTGGTGACGTCTCATATTGGTTTGGAGATTAATGACACTTAAAGACTCAAGAATATGAAAAAGACAATGATAATAGCCACTATGGCCGGTCTGCTTCTGACCTCGTGCATCGGGGACAATGTCGAGCCCAACGCATACACCAACTTCTTTTTCTCTGACGTGCACTTTGGCGGCGACAGTAAGTTGGCCTTTGACTACCAAGGTCTTTGGTGGGAAGGTGGAGATAATGTTTATATCAACGGCGTACAGCATACACTTATTAACGAAGGTGGCGGATCGTGGGCGACGAAGGGAGATCCTGTTGAAAAACTAAACGGGAAATTCTATGTCGGCATACCGTGGGCAGAATTTGACGAGTCCCGCTGCAGGTATGGTGAGTACGATTTCACCGACGGCGTCACGATACCCCTCGCCATTGCAGGTACATCGAACCGCATGACATTGTGGCCCTGCTGCGCTGTGATACGTTCGACTGTATACGAACAGATGACGGTAGAAGAAATATTTAGCGGGGAGATTGCCAGAACCGGATATATTTACCCCGGCGAAACACTTGCCTCATGCAGGATAGAGGCCTCTGATTATCTTGGGGCCGGTGAAGAAGTGACTAGAATTGATGGAATGGACGGAGCTTATTATTATGTGCTGCCGATAGAAGGTAACGAGGTGGAAGTTGTGCTTTATTTCGACTGGGGCGCAGTTACGACCACCGCTGAAAGCGTGGTGCTCAAGAAGGGATACTTCTATGATTTGGGGTGATTGGTGAAAGTGACAAGTGAAAAGTGAAATGTGAAAAGCGAGAAGTGATTAGTGAATTGAATAATAACAAAACAGATATACAACTATGAGAAAGCGAATACTGCTTATGTGCGCACTGGCCCTGCTGGGCCTTGCGCCGCTGAAGGCTCAGGAGATGACAGTGACCATCGCCGATGGTACGACAATCACTCCTGCCATGCCCTTTGTGAACAGCAATGCCAAGGGTTGGTCGCAGAGCATCTATACTGCTTCGATGATCAACCTGCCCTCGGGCGGACAGATCACCGCCATTGCCTACGAGTGCGCCCAGTTGCCCACCACCGACTGGACGCAGCCTGAGGTGACCATCTACATGGCCAACACCTCGATGACTGCCGCTAGCAGTCGCACCGACTGGTTGCAGGCCAGCACGATGACCCAGGTGTACAACGGCACCAACGCCGAGGCCACGGCACTGGGCTGGCACACCATCACCCTGACCACGCCTTTCGAATACACGGGCGGCAACTTGGCTATCGTGGTGTCGAAGAACGGCACCGCCGCCGTATCGGCGCTGCGCTACAAGACCTATAGCACTGACCCCGCCGTTACCGGTTCGGCCCTGTACATCACCGGCACCAACACGCAGCCTACGGGCAACGGCACTCAGAACAAGAACCTGCCCAATATCAAGATCACCATGGTACCCAACGCGGCCTGCATGCCTGTGGAGAACCTTGCAGCCACCAGCAATGCTGCCGGCCTCAACCTGAGCTGGACACTGAATCCTGTCAGCACACAGCCGCTGCGCTACGAGATAGAGTATGGTCCGCGCGGCTTCACCCGCGGCGAGGGTACTGTGATTGAGACCTCCGACGCCACTCCTTCGTACACCATCACGGGGCTCGAGCCTTTGAGTCGCCACGACATATATGTACGTGCCATCTGCGGCGTGGGCGACACGGCTCCCGCCGTATTGCTCAAGGCCAACTACTGCGTTCCCGTGACGCTGCCTTGGACCTGGAATGCCGACGCCACCCAGGTAACAGCCTACAATACATGGAACGTCACCAACGAGTTGCCTAGCTGTTGGGAGTTTCCCGGCCTCTCCACAACGTCGGCCGGCTATCCCAGAATTTGGGCCACCCGCGACAATACCTATGGTCTGCACTATCAGGTGCGTACCAACGCAGGCAACCCCAATGCCTATATAGTGTTCCCCGAGATTGATGCCAATCTGTATGACGTGGGCATCAGCCTGACAGCCACTTATGGCTCCACGCCGTTCCCCACGGTGGAGTTCGGCTACCTGACCAACACCGCCAACACCGGCAGCTTTATTGCGTTGGGTGTCTTTGAGAGCGGCGACAACTACAAGACCATCCGCGAGAGCGGCATCCACCCGCCCGACAATGCCCGCCTTGCCCTGCGCGTGGCCAATGCCAATTCGGCCAACATAAGGCTTGGCAACATCTCCGTCGAAGCCCTGCCCGCCTGTCAGCGTCCCGCGAGCCTCGACACCACCGGTGTGACCTCCACGAGCATCACTCTCGGCTGGACCGGCGAACACAACACCGGCGACAGCTACCTGGTGTACCTCACTGAGCACAACGACCCCACCAATGTGGTGGCCTCGAGTATCGTCTCGGCACAGGAGCATACATTCACTGGACTTGCCTCGGCGCACAACTACGACGCCTTTGTTGCCAAGACCTGCGGCACGGGCGTCTATTCCGACACCTTGGAACTCGACTATGTGAGCACCTACGGTACTTTCCAACTGTCGTCGAACAACAATGCCTGGGGTATTGTCAGCGGCAAGACCGCCGGATACTACTACAGACCCATCAGTGTGTATGCCACTCCTGCACCGCACTACCACTTGGTGCACTGGATCTTCGACGGCGCCACCCCCTATACCCAGAACCCCTTGCAGCAGATTTACATCTGCCGCGCCGACAACCCGACGCTGCAGGCTGTGTTCGCTCCCGACACCTTCAATGTGAGTGTGGTCAGCCACAATATCGAGCGCGGTACCGCCGCCATCACCACGGGTGCCGCCCGTATGGCCTACGGCAGCACGCTGACGGTGGAGGCCACCCCCGCCGCAGGCTACAACTTCCTGCGTTGGAGCGACGGCAGCTTTAGCAATCCCTACACCCTTACCGTGGAGCGCGACGTAAACCTGACAGCTGTCTTTGCCGCAGGCACCGAGGTGCTGGCCAAGTGCATGCCAAACAATCCCGAATGGGCCACGGTGACAGCCTCGATTCCCGACACCATCGTGCTTTCGGGTACTGTCATCACCTATACCGTAACCCTCAACGACCCCGTACACTATCACATTGAAAGCTGGCGCGGCATGCTGCCCGGCACTCCCGTACCAGTGGAGACCTCTGCCGGCACATGGACGGTGACCCACACCGCCACATCATCGACGGTGATAGTCCCCGTGATAGTTCCCGAGAGCTATGAGATAGTGCTCAACGTCAGCGGTGAGCTCTACGGCAATATCACCCCCAACGCCGGCCTGCACACATACGAGTACGGCACGCAGGTGACGCTCTTTGCCGAGCCCAACGCACACTGCAAATTCAAAGGCTGGAGCGACGACAACAACAACGCCCGCCGCACTTTGACCATTGTTGGCGACCAGACTCTGGAGGCCAACTTCTCGCTCGACAGCTTCGACGTGACTGCCAACATCAATGTCGAGGCCGCAGGTACTGTGACGGTGACCGACGGTGTCAACCCCCGTACCCGTTTCGCCTACGACGAGACGGCCTACCTCAGCGTAGTGCCCAACACCCACTACTCCTTCAGCCGCTGGACCGACGGCCGCAAGGGCATCACCAGCTCGCAGACCTACTTCCGCGTGTACAAGAAACAGGCGTGGACGGCCGTGATGGGTATGGAGCAGTTCACCATCAGCGGCAACGTGATGAACGGCGACGGCACTGTGACGCCCGCCAGCATGGTGGCCGACTACGGCAGCGAGGTAGTGCTCACGGCCAACGATGGCGAGCATTACACCTTCCTGCGTTGGGAAGACGGCGAGACCGACAATCCGCGTACCATCGTGGCCACGCAGACCAAGACCTACCGTGCCGAGTATGCGCCGCGCATGTATACCATCTCCACTGCCGATGACGGCCACGGCACTGTGACAGGCGACGGCAGCTATGCCTATGGCGGCACCGCCACCCTGACAGCCACGCCCAGCGAGGGCTACCACTTTGACCACTGGACCAAGAGCGGTGACGTCACCGTACTCGGCGGCGCCACCATCAATGTGGCCGTCGAGAGCGACGAGACCTACACGGCCCACTTCGCACTGATAGACTATACCGTGCAAATCACCGCACAGTCGCGCGGCGAACTGACCCCCGGCAACGTCTTCACCACCACCGCCCATATCGGCGACAGCTGGACGGTGACGGCCACGAGCATCGACCCTGTGCGCTACGTCTTCAAAGGATGGAGCGACAACATGAGCATGGAGAACCCGCGCACCTTCACGGTGACCAACGCCCCGATAGTGGCCGAGGCCATCTTTGCCGAGGCCGACGAGGTGAGCGTGAGCGCCACGGTGAGCCCCGCGGGTAGCGGCAGCACCGCCTACAGCGGCACGGGCAACTACACCCCCGGCGACCTGGTGACCATGACGGCCACTCCCGCCGAAGGCTGGCAGTTCAAGTACTGGACCCCCGGCAACGTGAATGCCCAGACCTATAGCTTCCTCATCGTTAGCGACACCGTCCTGACGGCAGTGTTCGAGCCTGAGACCCTCTATGTCAGCGTGAGCAGCAACGATGCCGCCATGGGCGGCACCGCCGGCTCGGGCGAGGTGGTGTACGACGGTTCGAAGACCGTGACTGCCACTCCCGCCGCAGGCTACAGACTGAGAGGCTGGACGGTGAACGGCGTGTACAGCGACGGCACCAGTCCCTATACCATTAACAATATCCACGCGAACACCACGGTGGTGGCAGAGTTCGAGGCTCAGACCTACACGGTGACCCTCAACGGCGCCAACGCCACCTTCGAGGGTGCCGGCAGCTATGCCTACGGCACGCTGGCGACCATCAAGGCCACTCCCGACGAGCACTACGACTTCAAGTGGTGGAGCGACGGCATACTGAATGCCGAGCGCACCGTGATGGTGACCGAGAACATCACCCTCACCGCCACCATGATGCAGCACGGCTACACCGTGACGCCGGTGAGCGACGATGTGACGATGGGTACCGTGAGCGCCCCCGTGACGAAATACTACGGCGAGAGCGTCACCGTTACCGCCGAGCCCCGCGAGCACTATGACTTCCTGTACTGGGAGGACGGCACGCAGACCGAGGCCACCTACTCCTTCGCGGTGACCCACGACACCACCTTGCATGCATTCTTCGCCCCGAAACACTACAGCGTGACCCTGACGCAGCCCGACGTGACCTACGGCACTGTTGAGCTGACCGACGGCGATACCGTGGGCGGCTGCGGGAACGGCACCGTGCTGACCTATACCGCCAACGAGAACGACGGCATGAGGTTCATGCGCTGGATAGTGAACGGCGCTGTGCGCACGGGCAACCCCCTGACACTTGTGGTGCATGGCAACACGACGATAGCTGCCGAATATGAGCAGGTACAATACAATGTTACTATAGCCAGCAACAATATCACCATGGGTACCACCGTGGGTACCGGCAACTACCACTGGGGCGATGTGGTGAACCCCCTGGCCGAGGTGACCGACACCGACGCCTACCGCTTCGTGAGCTGGAGCGACGGCGAGACAACCTTAGACCATACACCTATCACGGTGAACGGCGACGTGAACCTGACGGCCGTCTTCGGCGACAGAGACCGCCTGATGGTTGCCGTGCTGAGCAACAACGACGCCTGGGGTAGCGCCATGGCCAGTGCCACGAGCGTGCTTATGAACACCGACGTTGACATTGCCGCCACCGCTGCCACGGGCTACCACTTCGTGGAGTGGAGCGACGGCGACGCCAACAGCAGCCGCACCATCACTGTTACGGACAATGTGGTGCTCACCGCCATCTTCGCCTGCGACCAAGTGCGCCTGGCCTACGGCGATGCCGAGAACGGCACCGTGAGCGGCGCCGACACCGGCATGTATGACCTTGGCAGCAAGGTGACCTTCTATGCCGAAGCCTCCGAGAACTACCACTTCGCCGGTTGGCAGGACAACAACACCGACAATCCGCGTACCGTGGTACTCAGCACCGACAGCACCTTCACGCCCTCGTTCTCTATTGACCAGTACACGGTGACCACCAACATGGTCAACGGTACGGTGACCGACGGCGGCACCTACGACTACGGCACCGCCCTGACCCTCACCGCCACTCCCGCCGAGAACTACCTCTTCAGCGGTTGGACGCGCAACGGTCTGCCTTACGACGGCACCGAGACCATTAATATCACTGTTACGGAGAATGTGACCTTCGTGGCACAGACCATCAAGGGCCAGCGCAGCTTCAGCGTGGCTGTTGCCGATGCCGGCACCGGCTATGTGGACGGCACCGCCGCCGGCACATACGACTTCGACGCCGCCATCAGCGTCACCGCCATGCCTGCGCTGAACTACCACTTTGTGTGCTGGAACAACGACATGGAGATGACCAACCCGCATATCGACACCACCCTTGCCAACGGCGACGTGAACCTGATGGCCTACTTCGCCATCGACACCTTCAGTGTCAGCGTGGCAACGGCCGGCAACGGCACGGTGAACAGCGAGATGAACGGCACCTACAGATACGGCGACGTGGTGCTGTTCGTGGCCACTCCCGACGAGGGCTATGTGTTTGCCAACTGGGACAACAACACCAATATTACCGCCAATCCCATGGCTGAAGGCGTGCGTAGCGACATCAGCCATACCGCCTACTTCACCCTTGCACAGCACACCCTCGCGGTGAGCTCGAACAACAGCGCCATGGGTAACGCCTCAATCGACAACCCGCAGAACAGCTACCTGCATGGCGACACCGTCGTGGTGCGTGCCACCTGCGTCGACAATAACCTCTACCGGTTTGTGTCGTGGAGCGACGGCGACACCGCCGCAGTCCGCGAGGTTGTGATGGTTGCCGACATCGAGCTCATGGCCATCTTCAGCGAGGCCGAGAAGCTCACGGTTGTGGCCCTCAGCAACAACAGCGAGTGGGGTAGTGTGACGGCTTCGGAGAGCAGCGTGAACTACGGCGACACCGTGACGCTGACCGCCGCAGAGGCCGAGCACTACCACCTGATGCGCTGGAGCGACATGGACGACACCATGCATGTGCGCGATATCGTTGTAGAGAAGGATACGGTGATTACTGCCATCTTTATCATCGACACCCACACCCTGACCCTCGACGTGGAGGGTAACGGCACCGTGTACGGCGACGGCAACTACGACTACGGCACGCAGGCCATGGTCTATGCCACTGCCGGTGAGCACAGCCACTTCGTGCGCTGGAACGACAGCGTGACCGACAACCCCCGCACGGTGGTGATGGACGGCGACAAGAGCCTTACGGCCATCTTCGGCACCGACAGCGTCGTTGTGCTGGCTTCGGCCGTGAACGGCACGGTGAATGCCGAGCGCACCGTGGTGCTGTATGGCGAGACAGTGACTCTCGTGGCCACCGCCGCCGAGCATTATGGCAACTTCAAGGGCTGGACCCGCAACGGTGTGGCCTATGACGGTGGCGACAGCATCAGCTATGTAGCCAACGAGGATGCAACCTTCGTGGCTACGTTTGCCATCGACACCGTGACACTTGCCGCCGAGGCCAACAACCGCCAGTGGGGCTATGTCGAAGGCACTGCCGCCGGCGAGTACTCCTACGGCACTGAGGTGACACTGGTGGCCGTCAGCCTTGAGAACAGCCACTTCGTTGGTTGGTTTGCCGAGGCTGACAGCGCCATGGCCGACACCCTCGGCACCGGCGATACGCTGAGCTTCACCATGGTGAGCGACAGCAGCGTCGTTGCCGTCTTCGAGCGCGATACTTATATTATCGACGTCACCAGCTCCGATAGCACGATGGGTATGGTGACAGGTGCAGGCACCTACTACTACCACGACCTGGTCATGGTCGACGCCCAACCTTATCAGGGTTATGTCTTCATGGGTTGGAGCGACAGTGTGGCTACCGCCAGCCGCTACTTCTATGTGGAGAGCGACACCTCGGTGACGGCCATCTTCGACCACGAGCGCCATACCGTCAGCGTGGCTATCAACGACACGACGATGGGTACCGTGCTTGGCGCAGGTGTCTACAACTGGGGCGACACAGCCACCCTGACGGCCGTTCCCAACGTGAACTTCATCTTCATGGGCTTCAACGGCAGCGTCAACGGTGAGAGCATCATGAGCTTCGTGGTGACGGAAGACGTGGTGGTTACCGCAGTATTCGACCACAAGCCCGTGCGCCTCTATGCCGAGGCAGAGAACGGCAGCGTGGATGTGCTCATCGCCGGCAACCAGGCCAATGTTGAGCGTCAGCCCATGATGGCCCGCTATTCGGACGAGATAACCGCCACCGCCATTGCCGACGAGCACTACAGCTTCGTGGAGTGGCAGACCTACAGCCTCGTGTACGACACCGTGTACGACACGGTCACTGTTATCGACAGCATCTGGGTTGTTTCGACCTACTTCAACGACGACGGCGAGGAGATCTCGGTCTACGACACCCTGTCGCACTCCGAGGTGGTACCGAGTGTGAACGCCACCCGTGTTGCCGACACTGTCATAACGGACAATCCTTACCAGTTCACCATCACCTACGACCGTGTCCTGATGGCCGTGTTCGAGCCCAGAGTCTATACCGTCAGCATTAGCGGTATGAACTGTGTGTACAGTGGAGACGGCGAATACCACTACGGTGACACGGTGACCATCAGCTGCGAGCCTGACGCCTACTATCGCTTCATCGGCTGGTCGGGAGTGAGCGAGTACGACGTGCTAGTGAGCGAGAACCCCTGCACCTTCGTGGTAGAGCACGACATGAATATCGTGGCTTACTGCGAGGCAGTAGAGTTCCACCTTATTGTCGAGGCTTCGCCTGCCGAGGGCGGCGAGGTGTCCGGCACGGGCTACTATCAGTTTGCTTCCAACGTTGTGATTACCGCCACTGCCGCCGAGGGCTACCATTTCATCTCGTGGAGCGACGGCGACACCAATGCCATACGTACCGTCACTGTTACCAGCGACACCACCTTCACCGCCATCTTCCGCAACCTCGGCATCGAGTCGACGGATATGAGCAACGTGAGCATATATGCAGAAGGTGACGCTGTTGTGGTTGACGGCGCCAACGGCGTTACGGTGCGCCTGTTCGACGCTCTGGGCCGAGTGGTGGCTAGCACCGAGGCTCGTGGCAACAGCCTGAGAATCCCCGTGAAGACCACGGGTGTGTACCTCGTGCAGGTGGGCAACGCCCCGGCACGCCGCGTCATGCTGATGCGTTGATGCGGTAAGCATAAAACAGAAGAGGCTGGCACGCAAGTGTCAGCCTCTTCTTGTTTCAGGAGAATCGTTCAGACCATCTGCTCGATGTTCCAGACGAAGGCTCTGATGCCTTGGAACTCGTTTCAGACCATTTGTTCTATGTTCCAAACAAATGCTCTGATGCCGACTTCCTCGTTGCGCTTGTCGAGCTTGCGGACGGAGAGGAGCAGCTCGTCGACTTTGTCGTCGGGGACGACGGTGAGGATGGCGTTGTTCATCTCGGGCCAGGTGTGGGTGCCGCGGTGAGGGTCACCGTTGACGTTGCCGCGACCCTGCACGTCGACCCACTGGCTGAAGCCGCGGATGCCGAGGGTGTCGAGCATATATTCCACACGTTCGTTGTTGGCCTGGTTGTAGACTATCATTACGGATTTCATATCTTTTCTTTTTGGGGAGTGCTAGGGAGTGCCGAGGAGTGCTGGGGAGTGCCGGGACAATACCACTTACGGTACATTTGTCTTGCACTACTTAGCACTCCATTGTACTACTCTGCACTACTTGGTTTCATTTAAATCAATACTCATAAACACAAATTTGCGACGTTCTTTCTCTTTCTTCTCGATGTCGCCGCGGCGGTTGAAGACGCCGTAGAGGACCGGCACGACGATGAGGGTGACGAAGGTGGAGACGGTGAGACCTCCGATGACCACGAGGCCCATGGTGGTCCACATCTCGGAACCTTCGCTGTTGGAGGTGGCCATGGGTATCATGCCGAGGATGGTGGTGAAGGCCGTCATCAACACGGGACGCAGACGGCTCTGGCCGCTGATGGCGATGGCCTCGTTGAGGGCTATGCCACGCTCGCGCATGAGGTTGATGTAGTCGACCAGCACGATACCGTTCTTGACGACGATACCGATGAGGAGCACCAGGCCGAGGAGGCCTATCATGTCGATGTTCTGTCCGGTGAAGTACATCATGAGCGAGACGCCGCTGATGGCAAAGGGGATGGAGAACATGATGATGAAAGGCTTGGCGAAGCTCTCGAACTGGGAGGCCATGACGATGTAGACAAGCATGAGGATGAGTGCGGCGAGCATCATCATGTCGCGCGTGGAGTCTTGCTGGTCTTTGTAGTTACCGGCGAGGGCGACATGGATTTCGGCGGGTATGTTCATCTGGTCGAGCTCGCGCTGCACGCCCATGGCGAGTTCCTGGAGCGAGGTCTTGTAGGGCATCACCGTGAGGGTGAGGTAGCGCTGGCGGTTCTTGCGCTCGATGGTCGGCGGGCACCAGTATTCGCTGATGGTGCCGAGCTCTTCGAGTTTGATGGTGCGGCCGGTGGCGGTGGGGATGGAGAGCTGCTCGATGTCGGAGATGGCGTCGCGGTATTCCTCGCGCAGGCGCACGACAATATTATATTCTTCGCCTTCTTCCTTGAGGAAGCCGCCGGACATGCCGTTGACGCGGTTGCGGATGTACATGGCCACGGTGCTCTCGTTGAGGCCGTGGAGGGCGAGCTTCTGCTTGTCGAGTTCTATCTTCAGCTCGGCGCGGTCTTCGTCGCGCGAGATCTTGGTGTCGCGAGCACCGGCGACGTTCTGCTCGACACGGCGTTTGAGTTCGTTGGTGAAGGCCGTGGTCTGGTCGAAGTCGTAGCCGTAGACCTCGACGGAAAGGCTGTTGTTGGAGCCGCCGCCCATGCCGCCGCCCTGGTTGACCTGGAAGGTGACCAGCTCGGGATATTCGGCGAAGCATTGGCGCAGCACCTCCTGCATCTCGAAGATTGTGGTGGAACGCTCGTACTTCTTGGTGCAGCGGATGGTCATGGAGATCTTGTTGTTGGTGGTGCTGTTGAAGAGTGCGGCGAAGCCTGCATCGTCGTTGGAACCGGCCGAGGTGGAGACGACGATGACGTCGTCGCCCAGCAGGCGGTAGATGTCCTCTTCCATGTGGCGGGCGGTCTTGAGGGTCTCCTCGATGCGCGTGCCACGCTGCAGCTCGGCGTTGATGGAGATGCGGCCGTTGTCCTGCTCTTTCATGAAGTCCATGCCTATACGGCCTGTGATGAAGGGCAGGAGGGAGACGACGAAGAAGGCAAGGGCGATGAGGAGGGTGACGCGTTTGTGGTGCAGACACCAGCGCAGAACGTTGGCGTAGGCGGCTTCGATGGCGTTGAAGGCGCGTGCTATGATGCGGTTGTAGAGCTTGCGCTCCTGCTTGTGGTTGTAGGCTTCCTCGTCCTCTTTCTTGAAGAAGAAGGGACGCTCGCGGAGCATCTTGGACGAGAGCATGGGGATGAGGGTGATGGCGGCGGTGGTGGAGACGCAGACGACGATGGTGATGATCCAGCCCATCTCCTTCATGAAGATACCCATCATGCCGGGGAGCATGGTCAGCGGCACGAAAACGGCCACGAGGACCAGGGTGGTGGCGATGACGGAGGTCCACACCTCGTTGGTGGCGCAGATGGCGGCCTCGCGGGGATTCTCGCCGCGCTCTATATGTTTGGTGATGTTCTCGAGGACCACGATAGCATCGTCGACCACCATACCGATGGCCACGGTGAGCGAAGCCAGCGAGATGATGTTGAGCGAGGAATCGGCAAGGAGGAGGTAGATGAACGAGGTGACGAGTGAGATGGGGATGGTGAGGGCGATGATGACGGTGGAACGCCAGTTGCCGAGGAAGATGAGCACCACGAGCACTACGAAGAGCAGAGCGTAGAAGATGGACTCGGAGAGGCCGTTGATGGCGTTGACAATCTCCTCGGAGCCGTCGCGGATGTTGGTGACCTCGATGTCGGGCGGCATGGTCTTCATGATCTGCTCCATCTCGGCGCGCACCTCGCGGGCGATGGCCACGGTGTTGGCGCCGGTCTGCTTGGTGATGATGAGACGGGCACCGTCGTGACCGTTAATCTTCTCGTCGAGCGAGAGGTCCTTGATGGTGTCGCGGACGGTGGCGAGGTCGCGCACGAAGACCTG
This sequence comes from Bacteroidales bacterium, assembly GCA_045222795.1. Lineage (GTDB taxonomy): Bacteria > Bacteroidota > Bacteroidia > Bacteroidales > P3 > Colimorpha. The sequence continues at coordinate 21,835 of JBGUZF010000038.1, read as the reverse complement.
CTTACCGGTCATGGTGGTGGTGACCACGATGTCGGCGATCTCGGAGCTCTCGACATACTCACCCTTGACGCGCATCTGGTACTGCTCTTTGCCCATCTTGACGGTGCCGGAGGCAAGGTCGAGGTTGTTGGCCGAGATGGCCTGTCCGACGAGCTCAAGGGGTATGCCGTAGGAGTCGAGCTGTTTGGGGTCGAGGTCGATATAGACGTAGCGCTCGGGGGCACCGCTGACGGTGATGTTGCCGATGCCGTCGACACGGTTGAGCACGTTGACAACGTTGTCCTCGAGGATGCGGTCGAGACCGGAGTAGCTCTCTTGGGCGGTGAAGCCGTAGACCATGATGGGCATGGCGCTGGAGTTGAGCTTCAGGATCATGGGACGCGACACGCCGTCGGGCAGGTTGTCGTAGAGCAGGTCGACGTAGGAACGGATGTCGTTGAGGGCTTCGTCGATGTCGGAGCCCCATTCGAACTCGAGGGTCACGACCGAGATATTGTCCTTCGAGGTGGAGGTGATGTTCTTCAGACCGTCGACGCTGTTGAGCGAGTTCTCGACCAGCTTGGTGATGTTGGTCTCGATCTCGCTGGCGTTGGCGCCGGCGTAGGTGGTCATCACGGTGACGTATGGCGGGTCCATCTCGGGCATCTGGTCGATGGGCAGACGCGAGAGGGAGAAGAGGCCCAGTACGATGACGGCCACGAAGATGAGGCCTGTGGTGATGGGCTTGTTGATTGCTGTCTTATAGATTGCCATTATTCTTTAGTTTTAAGTATTAAGTTTTAAGCTGTAAGTGGGGAGGGTCCACTTAAGACTTACAGCTTACAGCTCACAGCTTAATCTACGATTTCAAGGGTTGCACCATCAACTAATCTTGCCTGTCCGGTGACGACGAGGCGGTCGCCGGCTTTGAGGGCGTCGGCTTCGACGGGGATAATCTCGATGCGGTCGTCGAAGCGCTGGCCGAGGGTGACGGCGACGCGGCGGGCGGTGGTGCCGTCGGCGACGAAGACATAGCGGTCGTTGCTTCCGGTGAGCTTCAGGACGCTCTGGTAGGGGACGACGATGGCGTCGACCTCACCCACAGCGAGGTGGGTACGGACATACATGCCGGGACGTATCTTCTCGGCATTGTTGGGGATGTTGAGTTTGGCTTGGAAAGTGTGGCTCTGCGGGTCGATGGTGGGGTATACAATCTCGATGGTGGCGGGGAAGGTCTCGCCGGGGTAGATGTCGCTCTCGATGTCGACCTTCATGCCCTGCTTGACGAGGGGGAAGTAGGTCTCGGGGATGTTGATGATGGCCTTCAGGCGGTTGATCTGGGTCAGTGTGAGGATGGGCTGGCCGGCATACATCTCGCCGTCCTCGTAGTATTTGGCGCTGATGACACCGGCGAACTGGGCCTTGACGAAGGTGTTCTGCTCGAGGAAGCGTTCGTTCTCGGTGAGCTGGTCGTAGCCGGCCTTGGTCTGGTCGTAGACCTGCTGGCTGATGGAGCCGCTCTGCTTGAGGGCGCTGACGCGCTCGAACTCGGTCTTGGTGGAGGCGAGGTTGATGCGGGTGGTGTTGAGCTGGGTCTGGTCCATACGCACCAGCATGGAGCCTTTCTGCACGCGGCTGCCCACCTCGACATAGATGTGCTCGATGTGGCCGGTGAGGGAGGGCGAGATGTTCATGGTCTCGTAGCCTTCGAGGGTTGCCGAGAGTTCGAGGCTCTTGGCGATGCGCTCGCTCTCAAGGGTGAGGACTTTCACCTTTTCGGCCTCTTTCTGTGTGGTGGTGGCTCCTTTGGGACCACCGGCATTGTTGCCACAGGCCGCGAGGGCGGCAGTGGCAAGGACGATTGCTGCTAAACGGATTGTTCTATTCATTGTTGTGTTGTTTTATTCGATGTTGAGGAGGTTCTCGAGGGCTATCTGTGCGCTTACGACGTTCATCACAGCCTGTATGTAGTTGCTCTGGGCGGAGATGATGTCGGTGGAGGCGTTGGTGACCTCGAGGCTGCTGGCGCGGCCGTAGTTGTATTTCTCGGTGATGTTGTTGAAGACGCGCTGGGTCACTTCGAGGTTACGGTTCTGGATGTCGTAGTTCTCGAGTGCCGAGGCGAGGTCGTAGCATAGCTGGTTGTACTGCACGCGCAGCCCGTCTTCGGCCTGGCGGCGGCTGTTGACGGCCTCCTGCAAGTCGATCTTGGCGCTCTTGATGTTGGTGACGCGTGTGCCCACGGTGAGCAGCGGGACGCTGATGGAGGCGCCCACCATGTTGGGCGGCGTCATGTTGAAGCCTTCGTCCTTGCCGAAGTAGGTCTTGTTGCTGTATTGGTAGTAGGCCGAGAGGGTGGGGGTGAAGTCCATCCAGGCCATGGTGACGTTGCGCTTGGCGAGTTCCTCGTTCTGCTCGAGGAGCTTGTAGTTGAAGTTGCGTGTGATGTCGAAGCCCTGGCCGAGGAGCTGTGTGGCGTTGTCGACGCTGAGGATGTTGTCGATGGGTGTGGTGAGCTCGAGGGAGGCGTTGACATCGGCGCCGAGTTGCAGCAGCATGGAGTTGCGCAGAGCCTGCAACGAGCGTTTGGTGCTGTTGATGCTACTCTTCAGCGAGGCCACCTGCACCTGCAGCTTGTCGGCATCCACCTGCTCGGCGGCGCCCACGTTGACGGCGGCCTGGCTTGTGGCGGCGAGGCTTTCGAGGTTGGCGAGCGAGGAGTCGAGGAGGCCGATGGTCTGTTCCATGACGAGGATGGAGACGTAGACGTTTTTCACGTTGGCGCGGGTGGTCTGCTCGGTCTGCTGGCGGCTGATGTCGGTCATCTCCATGGCGATGTTCTGCAGCATAGTGCCCACGATCTGGGCGCCGGTGACGGCCACGGAGGCGGTGATGCTGAAGGTGCCGCTGGGGTTCATGGCGATGCCGCCGGCGTCCTCATCGCTGGTCTCGCTGCTTTCGGGAATGGAGATGGGCAGCGTCATGGTGCCGATGGTGATGGAGTCGGGCATCATGGAGGCCATGCTTCCGCGGGAGCCGAAGTTCATGGTGTAGCCGCACATGTTCTGGTAGTCGAAGCCCGCCTTCACCTGCGGCAGCATGGTGCTGAGGGTCTTCCATCGGTTGAGCTCGGCCTTTTTGACCTCGAGGTCGGCATTCTGCATGGCGGCGTTGTGCTCCACGGCGTACTGCTGTGCTTCTTCGAGCGAGAGGCGCAGCACAGGCCGTTCCTGTGCCGTTGCCACCAAGCCGAAGGCAAGCAAAGCCATAGTCAATGTTATCTTTTTCAATGTCATTGTATGTTTGTTGTTTCTTGTTTCGTTGTTCTTATGTTTGGAGTTAAAGAAGATATCGCGCTTCGCGCTAAAGTTAAAGACAAATGTTTCAGCAGGAACTATTGTCTCAAAAAACTTAACTACTTTAATTCTTAACTCTTGATTTTTTATTTTTTAATTCTTAATTTTTAATTCTTAATTCATAACTCTCCCAGTTCTTCCATCACCTGGCGGAAGTGGGGCACCGACTCTTCGTAGCGTTTGATGGTGTCGGTAGACATAAGTCCGCGGAGGTAGGTGAAGCAAATCTCGTTGAGGCGATGGAGGTAGGCCTGCTGGTCGTCGACGTCGGAGAGGCGGCGTTGCTGGATGAGGTCGCAGAGGAAGTCGACGGCCACGTCGATGTCGGCATCGTGGCGCAGGTAGTTGTGCTGTTGCACGTATTCCATGCCGTGGTGCATCATGGTGTGGAGTGCCTCGGTATGAAGGCGGAAGAAGCGGTCGTGAATTTCGGGATAGTAGCGCTCGGCTTCGTCGAGCAGACGACGGTAGCGGTGGTTGCTGTCGGCGCCGACGCGCAGCATATACATGGCCACCAGCAGGGGTTCGTCCACCTTGCTGTGGGCCTTGCGGTGCATCTCGTTGAGGCGGTCGTGGACCTGCATGAGGCATTCGGCCAGGAGCTCCTCCTTGTTGGCGAAGGTCTCGTAGAGGGTGCGTTTCGAGATGTGGAGAGCCTGGGCGATATCGTCCATCGTCACCCCGCGGCAGCCGCGCGAACTGAACATCTGCAGGGCTGTCTCTACAATTTTTTCCTTTATTTCTTCAGTAGCCACTTCTTTCCAACCCTTTGATTTATAGAAGACAAAATATAATTATATATATATTGTCCTGTTTCAAAGGCGGTGCAAAGATACAGAAAACTCTGAAAACTAAAATAGTTTTCAGAGTTTTGTGGTGTTAAATAAACTTAATGGATGTCGATTGTTACTTTTTCCGTTCGGGGACAGGCTGGAGGGTGGCTAGCTGGACCTTCATGCGGACGCCAGGGGCGGCTTCGACAACAGCGTAGGCGCCGTCGCGGCTGACGAAGGTGACGTGGATGCCGCCGGCGGTGACGAGGCGGTCGCCGGCTTTGAGGCTGTCGCGGTAGGCGGCTTCCTTCTTGGTCCTGTCACTTTGCGGTTTGATGAGGAAGAAATAGAACACGGCGATCATCGCCACAATCATGATGGCTGTCTTCCAGCCGTTTGCAATGTCGAGTAGTATCATCTCTGTGGTTTTGTTGTTTTACGTTCGAGGTTTTCTGTCTGGTTTATAATTGAAAAAACATATATATAACGTGCATGTGTTTTGTTTTATTGCTATATGGGGCTGAAATTTTTTATTGTAGACTAAACTACCAAGTGCAACTCACGGCAGATGTTTTTATTTATAGAAAACAATAATTCATGCAGGCAGGCGTTAATAGGATTATGAATAACACCGACAAGTACTTGGCGCTACGAGCGCAATATCCTGTGTTTGAGTATGTGGCCTACCACCATGAGGTGTGCGGGGAGGGATTGCGTGTGTGGTTCGACTTCAGAATGGGCGACGTGGAGTTCCATCCGACAGCATTGGTGGAGCGCAGGCCGTTCCTCTACTTTGATAAGGATATCGACTGGATTGTGTTCAATATCGGCATGGTGGAGCTGGTGAGCTACTGGAAGTGCGCCTGTCCGCCGACGGTTCGTGTCCTCTGTGGGGCGCTCACCGACAGCCAGGTGGCTTTCTGGAAGAAGCTGTATTGGAATGGTTTAGGCGAGTTCTACTACACCAACGGCATATCGGAAAGCCAGGAGTCGTTTATGGAAGTGGAAAGTGGAAAGTTGAAGGTTGAAATTCCGGCTGACTCTGATAAAGGTTCTAGTTCGCAATTTTCAATTTCCAATTCATATCTTGTCCCGGTAGGCGGCGGCAAGGACAGTGTCGTCACTCTTGAATTGCTGCGTCGGGCAGGGAAGAAGATACGGCCGCTTATCATGAATCCCCGTGGTGCCACCGTGGAGTGCGCCGCCAAGGCGGGCTTCGCGATGGACGAGGTTCTGGTGATACGTCGCACGATAGACAAGACGCTGCTGGACCTCAACGCCAAAGGATACCTGAACGGTCACACGCCCTTCTCGGCGATGCTGGCTTTCTACACCATGCTGGCGTCGGCATTGAGCGGCGTGCCCAACGTGGCGTTGAGCAACGAGAACTCGGCCAACGAGGCAACCGTTCTCGTGCGCGACCAAAATGGAGCGAACGAGAATAGTTGGTCGTATGTGAACCACCAGTATTCGAAGAGCCTCGAGTTCGAGGATGACTTCAGGGAGTATGTGAATGAAGAATTAAGAATTAAGAATGAAGAATCGTCGTTTAACTATTTTTCTTTTTTAAGGCCATTGAGCGAGTTGCAGATAGCCATGTTGTTCAGCCGTTTCACGCAGTATCACGATGTGTTCCGCTCGTGCAATGTGGGCAGCAAGCAGGACATCTGGTGCGGCCACTGCGCGAAGTGCCTCTTCGCCTATATCATCCTCTCGCCGTTTATAGAGCCTACGCGTCTCAATGCTATCTTCGGCAAGGCTATGCTCGACGACACTACGATGGAGCACGAGTTCCGGCAGCTGGTCGGCGAGGCGGAGACCAAGCCCTTCGAGTGTGTAGGGACGGTGAGCGAGGTGAGGCAGGCTTTGGCGATGGCCACGGCACGTTGGTATAAAGAGAAACGCCCCGCACTGCTTAAACTAGTGGCACTAGACAAGCTAGTGGGACTAGTGGAACTAGATAAACTAGAACCTATTGGCAACCTCTCCTCCGAGGAACGCAAAATACTGCAAGAGGCATGTACAGAGAAGAGCAACTGAAGGTCCTGATAGCGGGCAAGCGCATACTGATAGCGGGTTACGGCCGTGAGGGCAAGAGTGCCGAGCGACTGATACAGCGTCTGGTGCCCGAAGCCGACTATACCGTTGCCACGCAAGTGGAAAACGGAAAGTGGAAAACGGAAAGTGGTGAATGGCACGAAGAATGGCCGTTCGACACGGTCATCAAGTCGCCTGGCATCCCCAATTTTCAATTTTCAATTTTCAATTTTCAATTGACAAGTCTCACAGACTTGTTCCTCCAGGTTTATGGCGACAAGACTATCGGCGTTACGGGTACCAAGGGCAAGAGCACGACAGCGAGCTTGATACACCACCTGTTGCCGGGGAGCATACTGGCAGGCAACATCGGCATACCGCTTTTCGACATACTCGACGATATACAAGAGGACAGCATTGTGGTGGCGGAACTGAGCTGTCACCAGCTGGAGAATATACATCGCGGACCGCATATTGGCGTGCTGCTCAACCTCTACCAGGAGCACCTGGACCACTACGAGGACTATATGGGTTACAAGATGGCCAAGATGCAGATAGGCATGAAGCAGCAGGCGGGTGACCATTTCTTCTACTGCACCGACAACGAGGAGCTACGATTGTTAGTTAAGAGTTATGAGTTAAGAGTTAAGAGTGAATTGCACCCATATTCTATTAATGATATTAGTGACGAGGAACAGGTGTTGCTCGCGGCCTGCCCACTGGAGGGCGAGCACAACAGGAGCAACGCCTTGGTGGCGTGCCGAGTGGCATCGCTTGTGACGCGCCAGCCACTTAAAACTTACGACTTAAAACTTAAAACCTTCAAGGGTCTGCGTCACAGGATGGAAAAGGTTGGCGTATATAAGGGAATCACGTGGTACGACGACAGCATCAGCACCATACCCGCCGCCGCCATTGCCGCCGTGCGTGCCCTGGGAAGGGTAGATGCCCTCATCCTCGGTGGCTTTGACAGGGGCATTGACTACACGCCCCTGGTCGACTTCCTGAAAGACCCCCCAATACCTAACCTTGTCTTTGTCGGACAGGCAGGTCGCCGCATCCACTCACTCATTCACACATTCACTCATTCACACATTCTCGTTGAGGACGACTACACGAAGATAGTGCCTTGGTGCGCCGAGCATACTCCGCAGGGTGGGGTGGTGCTGCTCTCGCCGGCAGCCGCGAGCTACGACGCCTTCAAGAACTTCGAGGTGCGCGGCGACTTCTACGCCGAACAAATCAAGAAATTATGACAGACTATATTGCTATTAGGAAAGCACTGCACGACCATCCGCAGACTGCTGGTTGCGAGCAGTTCGCCCACGACACCATAGTGCGTCACCTACAGACCCTGCGCCCATCTAAAGTCTATACCAATGTCGGCGGCTACGGCGTCATTGCCGTCTGGGGCACTGACCCGCAGGCACCCACCATCGCCTTCCGCGCCGATACCGACGCCCTGCCCATAGGCCACCGCTGTGGCCACGACGGACACACCACCATACTGCTTCGCCTGGCCGAGCTAATAGATGAAGAATTCAACATTCAACATTCCTCATTCAACATTCTCTTGCTCTGGCAGCCTGCCGAAGAGACTGGCACAGGTTCGATGGCGGTGATAGATAGCGGCATACTGCAGCAGTACAACATCAAGGCATTCTATGGCCTGCACAACCTGCCGGGCTATCCGCTGGGAAGTGTGGTACTTACAGGAAACCTTGGTGTCACAAAGGGCACCGAGCTGTCCTGTAAGTCCACCTTTGCCGCCGCCTCGACGGGTGTGGTCTACCGCCTCGATGGCCGCGAGACCCATGCTTCGACGCCCGAGATGGGAGTTAATCCGGGACTTGCAGTGGCAGAGATAATCAATAGGTTTAATGGGTTTAATGGGCAAAATGGAGAGTTTAGACAGTCGACTTTGATATGCGTCCGCATTGGGCAGCCGGCCTTCGGCACTTCGGCGGGACACGGCGAGGTGATGTTCACCCTGCGTGCCTTCACCAATAAAGGCATGGAACAGCTGTTGGCCGACGCCAACGCCGCCGTCGACGAGATTGCCGCTCGCCACAGCCTCACCGTCACACGCTCGTTGGTGGAACCTTTCCGCGCCACGGAGAACCACTCGGAATGTGTTAAAGTGTTAATGCGTGAATGTGTTAATGCTGTAATTAAAGAAGAGCCGTTCAGGTGGAGCGAAGACTTTGCAGAGTATCTGTTGCGATGGCCCGGTACCATGTTCGGCATGGGCAGTGGTGAGAAGCATGCAGAACTGCATCATCCGGAATATGACTTCCCGGACGAGCTGGTAGAGCCTGCCGCGCGGATGTTCTTCCGGCTGGCTCAGGGAACCATCTCGTAGGTGTTCTTGATGCCCGTTGATTCGACCAAGACCATTTTCAGCAGTTTGCCGTCGGAGGTACGATAGGTGAGTTCGACCGACGAATAGCCTCCACGCTGCACTTTGCCTTTGGCAGCGAGTTTGACGGTATGTATGCCTTTGCTGATAGCCACCGTCGATTCGGCATTGTTGGCTTTGGCGGCCTCCTGCCAGTTGCCAGCCAGGCAGTTGAGCAGGGTGGTGCGTTGCAGGTCGACAGCCTTGACCTTATCGGCCTTGACTTCGGTCTTCTTGCCATTGAGGTTCATCTTCACGATGTTGCCGTCGACGATGAAGTACTCGCCCTCGGGGTCGGTATAATTCATGGTGAGCTGGTCGTTGCCGTCGAAGAGGAGGTGGCCAGACTTCACGATGGTCTTGCCAGATGTTTTCATCTCGCGGGTGTGGGTGAAGTTGACATCGTAGGTGATGTTCTGAGCTGCGACGGCGAGCGTCAGCAGGAGTGATGCGATAAAGAGTGAGAATTGTTTCATAATGTTATTAAGTATCATTTGTCTTTCTTTTCTTTCATCACACTTCGGCTGTAGGCTGGGATTTTCATCAGCATGCGGAAGGCGAAGGGTTGCAGCGAGTAGGATATCATTATTGTCGACACCATGCCTATCAGGGTTATGACTCCGATGGAACTTATGGCCGGGTGGACGGCGAAAAGTAGCGATACAACCACTATGACCAGTATGGCCGCCGAGAAGAATATGGCCACCTTGTGCCATGAGAGCATGCGGTCGTCGCCTGTGCGTGCCTGAGCCAGCAGACCTTCGGTGATGAAGATACTGTAGTCGACACCCACGCCGAAGATGAAGGTGGAGATGACGATATTGATGAGGTTGAACTCGATGCCAAACAGAACCATGTAGCCCTGCACCATGAACCAGCTGATGACCATTGGCAGGAACGACAGGAGCGCGGTGAGGATGTTCTGGAACGACAGAAGCAGTATGACAAGCACGAAGATGGAGGATATCCAAACGGCCACGTTGAAGTCGTCGTTGATGATTTCAACCATGCTGCGGCAGTAGTAGAAGGGCTCAAGCACAAATGATTTGGGGCTGGTGAGCACTGCCTCGGTGACGGCGTCTTTGTCCTTGTGCAGCATTGCTACATCGGTGAACACCATATATTGGCTGTCGGCGTTGCATTCGATGAAGTTGGCCAGCAGATTCTCCGGCACCACGCCGCTCTCCAGCAGTGAGGCTGGCTCGTAGTCGGCAGAGATCAAGCCTTCGAAGTCGGCGAACATGTCGGGGTCCACATCTGCGGCTTTAGCCTCTTTGCGCACCAAGGCCATTGCCTCGGCTTTGCGGCTGTCTGTCCAGAAGGCATTCCATGCGTCGATACGCTGTTGCTGCTCGTGCTGACTGACAAACAGCTTTGGTACCATGTCGTTGTAGCTGTGTACCAGCCCGCGCTGCGACAGCGAGTCGAGGATAGGCATGAGGTGCTTGTCGGCCTCGAGGGCCTCGTCGAGGTCGGTGGAGACTGTGGCGTAGTAGAGGTGGGTGTAGCCGTCGTTGTTCTTGGCGTTGAAGAGGTTCTCGGCTTCGACCAATGCCGGGCGGCGGTAGTTGAGGTTGCGCAGGTCGCTGTCGAATCGCACCTTTGGGGAAAGCACGATGCCGAGAACCACAACAGCTGCGAGGGCTATGAGCAATCCTTTCTTGCGGTCGAAAGGAATATTGTTGAAATGAATGATGCCTCGGAAAGCGGAGCTGCCGGCGTCGGTGCGTCTCTTGGGCAGGAAGTGAGGCAGGAAAACCAGAGCGTACATGGTGCTGCCTACCAGTGCCAGCGAGGCGAAGAGGCCGAAGTCGCGCAGCAGGCTGCTCTCGGTGAACAGGAGGCTGCAGAAGGCGCCCACGGTGGTGAGGCAGCCGAAGAAGACCGGCGACGACTCGTCGCGCAGCATCTGCTCGGCATCTCCTGTGAAGAAATGGTGTATGGTTATGTGGAGGCAATAGCTCAAAGCCACGCCGAGCACGATGACGCTGATGCCAAGGGCCATGAGCGACATACCACCTTGAATCCAGTAGATGCATGCCAAAGCGAATACCGAGCCGTAGAGGATGGGCAACAACTGTTTCCAGAGAAATGCAGCGCTGTGGAAGAAGAAACCTATCACTATCAATATAAGCACCAACGAGATGCCTACGGTCAGTGCCAAGTCTGACTTGATGCGACTGGCGTTGGAGACACCTGCCAGCGGCGAGCCGTGCGCCATCACTCGGACCTCGGGGTGGTCGGCTTCAAACTCTTCAGAGCACTGCGACAGCATCTTGGCAAACTTGGTGGCGGTACGCGAGTCGGTCGCCTTGAATGCCGGTGCCAGCCAAGCGAGCGCCACCGAGCTGTCGGGGCAGAAGAAATGGCCGTCGACGAGTGTGTAACTCGACTTCACGCCGTCAAGCATATCGCCAAGGATGGCTTCCCTAAGCCATAGCGGGTCGTTGGCAACCATTTGGGTGGCAGCGCCAGTCTCGTCGGCCATCAGCAACCCGTAGTTCTGTTCCATGCGCTCCTTAACGGTGGCGGGGGCAAGGGCTTCGGCGAAGTCGGCATATGCCGAGGTATCGACAAACGAGGGCAGGTGTTCGAGCACGAAGTCGAGGGCGTTGAGGCCTGTCTCGGCATCGATGCGGCACAAGATATTGGCGATATAGCCTGTGGCCGAGTCGGCAGCTAGCAGCCGCTCTTCCAGTTCGTCCATCAGCTCGCCGAGCTCTTCGCTGGTGGCGGAACTCGGATCTGTGGGTTCTAATTGCAGATATACTTTGTCTTTCAGTCCAATAGAACTGAATGCCAGCTGGCTTTCTACGCTTGACTCGGGCATCAGCGAGAAGATATCCTCCTCGTACTTCAGCTTAAGTCCGAAAAAGGCGAACAGCACGAACGATGCCACCATCACAACGTACATCAGTATCTTGTGATTATGGAAGAAATGGAATATTGGCAGGAAGATACGGTGCATCTTCTATCGGCGACTTACTTTGCTCCAGTCTTCTTCTCAAGCTTGATATATCCGGGGTAAGGGATAGTGGTGCCACCGGCCACGAGACTCGGCTTCACTCTCAGGCCCACTTTCGACGAGATACCCTCGTTGGTGAAGCTCGACGCGAAAGTCTTCAGGGCATCAAGACCCTTCTGCGAGAACATGTCGCCAAGGTCGGTGTTTACTCCCAGCGGCACCGTCGAAGTCGTCGAAGGCTTGATGGTGTAGCGCTGCTTGTTTGTGCCGCTCGCCATATCCTTGCCGTCGATGGCCAGAATCCAGTCGAGCACACTCAGCGCTGCCTCCTGCGAGGTGGGGTTCTTCACGTTCATGTTGACGTTCATCGAAAGCGGCACCTGCTTGCTCTGGTAGGCAGCCACCAGCTTCACCACGTCGGCAGCGGTGAGGTTGCCCTGCGACAGGTTTTTGACGTTCACGCCAGCCACATTCACGTTGCTCACGTTCTTGAGGCTGAACTCGCAGTTTTTAAGGTTTGCGACACTGTTTGCCTGGTTCAGCATATCGTTCAGTATGTCGCACGAACTGAACAGCATAGAACCAATAACCACTAATGTAAAAGCTATTCTTTTCATGCTGCAAAGATACGCAATTAATTGATAGTTGAAAAATGAAAAATGAAAAATGAAAAAAAAAGTGTATTTTTGTCGTTCGTAAAATATCAATATATATACTATAATAGAATAATATTCAAATCATTATGGAAGAGAGCAACGTTAGTGAAAAGCAACTGAATTTCCTTGAAGAGATAATCGAGCAGGGCCTCAGTGAGAGCAAGTACACCGCCATCCAGACCCGTTTTCCACCCGAACCCAACGGCTACCTGCACATCGGCCACGCCAAGTCGATATGCATTAATTTCGGACTGGCGAAGAAGTACGGCGGCAAGACCAACCTCCGCTTCGACGACACCAACCCCGTGAAGGAGGACACCGAATACGTGGACTCCATCCAGGAGGACATCCACTGGCTGGGCTTCGACTGGGCCGAGAAGCACTACGCTTCCGACTACTTCGAACAGCTCTACCAGTGGGCCGAACTGCTCATTCAGAAAGGCCTCGCCTACGTCGACGACCAGACCCTCGACGAGATACGCGAAGGCCGCGGCACCGTGACCACCCCTGGCAAGAACAGCCCCTACCGCGACCGCTCGGTCGAGGAAAATCTCGACCTTTTCCGCCGCATGCGTGCCGGCGAGTTCCCCGACGGCGCCAAGGTGCTGCGCGCTAAGATCGATATGGCTCACCCTAACATGATGTTCCGCGATCCCATCATGTACCGCATCCTACATGCCCACCACCACCGCACGGGCGACAAATGGTGCATCTACCCCATGTACGACTACGCCCATGGTCAGAGCGACAGTATTGAACATATCACCCATAGTATTTGCACGCTGGAGTTCGACATCCACCGTCCGCTCTACGACTGGTTCATCGAGCAGCTGGGCATCTGGCCTTCGCACCAGTACGAGTTTGCCCGCCTCAACATCAACTACACGGTGATGTCCAAGCGCAAACTGCTGCAGCTGGTGAAGGAGAACTACGTCAGCGGCTGGGACGACCCCCGCATGCCTACTATCTGCGGCTTCCGCCGCCGCGGCTACACGCCCGAGAGCATCCGCGCTTTCTGCGACCGCATCGGAGTTGCCAAGCGCGACAATATCATCGACTATGGTCTGCTTGAGTTCTCGCTTCGCGAACACCTCAACAAGGTAGCCCAGCGCCGCATGGCCGTTCTCGACCCCGTCAAGGTTGTCATAGATAATTATCCCGAAGGCCAGACCGAGATGCTGACGGCTGTCAACAACCCAGAATGCGAATCCGACGGTACGCGCCAGGTGCCCTTTGGTCGCGAGCTCTATATCGAGCGCGAGGACTTCATGGAGGTGGCCCCCAAGAAATACTTCCGCATGGCCATCGGCCAGGAGGTGCGTCTGCGTTACGCCTACTTCGTCACCGCGCAGAGCGTCGAGAAGGATGCTGAAGGCAACATCACCTGCATCCACTGCACCTACGACCCCGCCACCCGCGGCGGCGACGCCCCCGACGGCCGCAAGGTGAAGGGCACCATCCACTGGGTGGCCGCCCACAGCGCCATCGATGCCGAGGTGCGCCTCTTCGACCGCCTCTTCGCCGTCGAGGCCCCCGACGACTGCCCCGAAGGCAAGACCTTCCTCGACAACCTCAACCCCGACAGTCTGCGTGTTGTCACCGCCAAGTGCGAGCCCGCACTTGCTGAGTGGAAAGCGGAAAGTGGAAAGTGGAAAGATGGCATTGTGCGCTACCAGTTCGAGCGCATGGGCTACTTCTGCACCGACAAGGATTCGACACCCGAGCACATGGTCTTCAACCGCACCTGCACGCTGAAGGACAGCTGGGCGAAGATAAAGTAACACTTGTATGGGTTATGTCGCTATTGCGGTAGTCTTTCTGCTTCTGTGGGTATTTAGAGTCAAGCATTTCCATTGGCTCACCGGAGAGTGGAAAGGTGATAAGAAGAATGAAGATACGCAGCGCGAGGATTAAGATGAAGTCCTGGCCGTTATATCTCGTCGTGGCCGCCGTGTTCCTGGATCTCGTCAGTGGCTCGCTGACCACGACGGGCATGTTTATGGACGGCCTGATATACGGTAATGTCGCGGCCAATATGGCCGAAGGTGTCGGCTCGTTCTGGCACCCTGTCTACACTGCCACACACCACCCTGACTTCTACGAGCATCCGCCGCTGGCATTGGGAATGCTGGCGTTGTTCTACAAGGTGCTGGGCACACACATCTGGGTCACCAAGCTCTATATGGCGCTCACTATGCTACTGTGCGCATGGCTTACCATAAGACTGTGGGTGCGGCTCGGTGGCAAGCGTGAAGATGGTTGGATGCCGCTGCTGCTGTGGACCTTGATGCCCACGGTAACGCACTTCGCCAACCAATGCATGCTCGAGAACACCATGGTGCTGTTCGACCTCGGCGCCATATTATTGTTGTTGCGGCCTGGCGGTAAAGCATTGAATGGCCTGTTGGCGGGCTTGCTGCTTGCCGCGGCCTTCATGACCAAAGGCTTCACGGGTTTGTTCCCACTGGTGCTGCCGTTGCTGCTCTATGCTACGCAGGCAGCCTTGCCAGCGACAAAACATGGTACGCAGGCACCCTTGCCTGCGGCAATCATCCAGACGTTTGCTCTATTGGTAGGATTACTGTTACCGCTGGCTATCATTGCACTTGCAGTCCCCGAAGCGAGGGAGTATTTCTCCAACTACATGCAGCACCAGGTGCTGGCAGGCTATTCGCAGGGCGAGGTGCACCGCTGGCAGATTGTGCTCTACTTCTTGCGCAGCACAGCAATAGCAATAGGTGTGGTGTTGCTGGTTGCCATTGTCAACAAAGGGGTGGGGCAGAAGCCGACTTGTGAGCATTGGGCAATGTGGATGTTGGTGGCCTGCGCCGTGCTGCCGATGATGGTCAGCACTCGCCAGCGCGAGTTCTACCTTCTGACGGTCATGCCCATGGTGGCTGTACTGCTGGCCCTGCTGCTAGAAGAGCCTGTGGCCCGTTGGATAAAGCCCACCAAGGTGTGGGGCTATATAGCTATGGCGTTGCTTGCGGGTGCCGTAGTTCTCAATGTCCTCCGTTTCGGCAGTGAGGGCCGCGACGTGCGGTTGCAGCGCGACATGAAGGTCATTGTTGCCGAACTGGAGAAAGGCGAGACGGTGACCATCCCGTCGCCCCTCTACTACAACTACAGCCTGCAGGGGTATTACTATCGCGAGTGCCGAATAACTCTCGACGACCAGCACCGTTGCCGCCACCTGCTGACCACCGCTGACTATTCCGTCGACAGCACCTACCGCAAGCTCCCTCTGCCGACAGAACAGTATCACCTCTACGAGCTACAGGCAGAATAATTTTGCCAATTAAAATATTATTTATACATGCAACCCACCAAGATGGAGCGAAGAACTGTCACCGCCTTGGTGCGCTGTCGGTTCGGACTATAAGGATCCTTCTTTAATAATGCCTGCCGTTATAGGGGGTGGAGGTGTGGAATTACGAATATGTATCACGTGTGGCATAAAAAACTTTGCCGCCGCAGGCGGGATGGCTTGCGGCGGCAAAAGGACTAATGCATTAACACGTTAACGAATTAACACATTAACGCATTATTACTGTTTGATTCTCATCTTGTAGAACGAGCGGTAGACGAACACAAGGGCTATCAGCAGGAAGGCCACGCCGAAATAGGGGGCTATGCCGCGGAAGCCTTCGCTGATGGCAATCTCCATGGCGAGCACACCGAAAAGGGTGGTGAACTTGATAATGGGGTTCAGAGCCACAGAGGAGGTGTCCTTGAATGGGTCACCCACGGTGTCGCCAACGACGCTGGCGTCGTGCAGAGGGGTGCCCTTGGCTTTCATGTCGACCTCGACAACCTTCTTGGCATTGTCCCAAGCGCCACCGGCATTGGCCATGAAGACGGCCTGGAACAGACCGAAGACGGCGATGCTGATGAGGTAGGCGATGAAGAGGCACACGGCATTCTGACCGCCGATGCTCTCAGGGCTCGACAGGCAGGCAAAGGCGAGGGCGAAGCAGAAGATAGCGATGAAGATGTTGATCATGCCGCGCTGGGCGTAGTTGGTGCAGATCTTCACCACTTCCTGGCTCTTCTCGATGTCGGCCTTCTTGGGGGCGTTGGGGTCAAGCTTGATGTTGTCCTTGATGTACTCAACGGCACGGTTGGCACCGGTGGTGACGGCCTGCATGGAGGCGCCGGTGAACCAGTAGATGACGCAGCCGCCGAGGATGAAGCCGAGGATGCTGTAGGGGTTGAGCATATTGAGGATGCTCTCGGGCTCGATGCCGAGGGTCTTCTGAATCATCAGGATGAGACTGAAAATCATGGTCGTGGCACCCACAACGGCGGTACCGATAAGCACGGGCTTGGCGGTGGCCTTGAAGGTGTTGCCGGCGCCGTCGTTGGCCTCGAGGTAGTATTTTGCTTTCTCGAAATCGGGCTTGAAGCCGAACTCGCTCTCGACCTCCTTGGTGGTCTTCTCGACGTCGTCTTCGATGAGGCTCAGCTCATAGACGCTCTGGGCATTGTCGGTCACGGGGCCGTAGCTGTCGACGGCGATGGTCACAGGACCCATGCCGAGCATACCGAAGGCCACGAGGCCGAAGGCGAAGATGCTGTAGTAGGTGCCGAATACGGGCTCGATACCGAAGGCGGTGGAGGCGAAGTAGGCGATGACCATCAGCACGAAGAACACCATGCCGGTCCAGAAGCCGCCCATGTTGCCGGCCACGAGACCGCTGAGAATGTTAAGGCTTGCGCCGCCCTGCTCACTGGCCTTGACGACTTCCTTCACATGCTTAGAGGTGGGGGAGGTGAAGAGCTTGGTGAACTCGGGGATAAGAGCTGCGCCGAGAGTGCCGCAGCTGATGATGATGGAGAGGGCGAGCCAGAGGTTGGGCATGCCTTCGACGCCGCCGAGGATGAAGTAGGAGGCGCAGAAGGTGCCGATGATGCTCATGATAGAGGTGATCCACACCAGCGAGGTGAGGGGCTGCTCGAAGTTGATGTCGTCGGCTTTGTTGTACTTGGCCTTGGCGATGGCACCGTTAATATAATAGGAAAGGACGGAGGCTATGATGCCAAGGATACGCATGACGAAGATCCACACCAGCAGCTTGACCTGCATGGCGGGGTCGGGGACAGCGAGGAGGATGAAGCTCACGAGGGCCACGCCAGTGACGCCGTAAGTCTCGAAACCGTCGGCGGTGGGTCCGATGCTGTCGCCGGCATTGTCGCCAGTGCAGTCGGCGATGACGCCGGGGTTACGCGGATCGTCTTCACCGATTTTGAAGACTACCTTCATGAGGTCCGATCCGATGTCGGCAATCTTGGTGAAGATACCGCCGGCGATACGGAGGGCCGAGGCGCCGAGGCTCTCACCGATGGCGAAGCCGATGAAGCAACTGCCAGCGAGGTTCTCGGGCATGAAGAGGAGGATGGTGAGCATGAGGACAAGTTCGACGCAGATAAGCACGATACCGATGCTCATACCGGCACGCAGCGGGATGTTGAGCAGGTCGAGGGGCTTGCGACGCAGGCTGGCGAAAGCCATGCGGGCGTTAGCATAGGTGTTCATGCGGACACCGAACCATGCCACACCGTAGCTGCCGAGGATGCCGATGACCGTCCAGGCCAGGATCAGCAGCACGGCACCGCCGCTCATGTGGCTCAGCACGCCGAAGTAAAGGGCGATGGCAGCGCCGATGAAGACGAAGAGGAGCAAGAGGAACTTGCCTTGCTGCTTCAGGTAGGTCGAGCAGGTCTTGAAGATGACGTTGCCGATCTCAAGCATCGACTTGTGGGCTTTGAGTTTACGTACTTTGCTGAACTGCCAGAATCCGAACAGCAGTCCGAGCACCACGACGGCGAAACCCCAATAGAGGATGGAGGCGTCGCTGGTGGAAGCAAATCCACTTGGCATTTCGAGGTCAGCCTCGCTGGCAAAGGCGAAAATAGGTGCCGCCAGCGCAAGCAGTGTAGTCGTTAATTTCTTCATATATAGTACTTTTTATTGGTTTACCCTTGAAAAATCAAGTTACAAATATAACAATTTTTAATAAACTGAGAAAAAATATCGATTTTGGGACACACATGTCACTATTCCAGCAGCAGGCTCTTCTCTTCCTCCGTCAGTTTGCGGCCATTGGTTGCCGCACGGGCCTTTTCGATGACTTCTTGCTGGGAAAGTATCGGAATCTTGAAGAATCCATCTGGATCGGCAGAATAAAAGACTATGTTTTTGCCATCATCACAAAACGACATGGTAACAGGGTTCCATCCGTACACCCCATCCCATCCGTATTCCAGATAGTATTCCATCCCCAAGTCGCCTATCTTTCTTAGTGGGAACAGCGACCACAATTCTAATTTACTCTGTACTGTAGAAACCACACACATGGTGCCGGCGGGATTCACCGCTTTAATTTTCCAAACATTACTATTGCAACTATCTATTGCCTTAAAGTCCGAGGAATTGTGCAGACGAAGAGTGTTGTCCTTTGCCAAAGAAACAATGTATTTGCCATTTGGTGTAAACATTAACTTATATTCTTCATTCGAGACCACTCGCATTCTATGTGTCTTAGAGTCAAGTATCCTTGTATCTGCATCACTTGTTCTTACGGCGAATAAACTATTCGAATTTGAATTCACACTCATTCCATAAATACAAATGCTGTCGGATAAAGAATCGGTAAAGAATGGACGATTATCGCTTGTTTCTATATCATAGCAATATGTATTTTTGTATTTTCTAGGGTAAATTATCAGATTGTCCTTGTTTGTAAAATACACATCTCGCTTGAAATCCGAAGTGTCGAAAGTGTATATCCATTTCATTTGTTCAATATCAAACAGTTTAAATATATTGTAATTAATAATAGAACCATCAAGATCTTCGAGGGTATCACCATAAACCGCCCACTCGTCTGTTATCAAATACCTTTCACTGGGACTAATTGATTCAATGTCTCGTTGAACATCTGTTGTGTCGGAAAATAGTATCATGTTATTATCCACATTCCTTATCTGGAAAACACTAATATTATTTTCTAATCCTTCCGTTGTACTTATATGCAAACGTCCTTCTGCAATATAAAATTCGAATCTACCTGACGGGGCCACTTTTTGTTGTGTCTTTGGTGAGTTATGAGTCACCAACACAAGTTTTTTTAAATCATTCTTCAAAAGCAAGAGGCGTCCACTATCACATAAAGTCGCATAAGAATATTTTGTGGTATCTATAATAAAAGTATCCTCCATGGACAACGAGTTCCTATTGAGAATAAAAACGGTATCCCTTATAGATAAACATATCTGCGTCGTTGACATTTGTACGTCCTGTAGTCTAGTGCAATCATAATATTTGTCACTGATTTTTTCGATTTTCTTTTTGGGAATGGTGTATTTGTACAGTCCGTCTTTCTTGACAAATAGCATCACGTCGTCACGGATTAATTTCCAAATATCATCATCTTTATCAATAAAATTATTGACAAGTTTAAATGTTTGCTTGTCATATATTAAAATTTCACCATCATTTTTTCTGGCCGCAATATTGGCCCCATCAACATTACCAGTTTCTATGGCCCATACATCATCTTCATCCTCAAGGATGTATTCAATACTGTCAATAAGCGAAAAGACCCTTATCTTATTTTGGTTATTGTATGGATTCCAACTTATTATACTATCTATTATGCAAAATAATTTTTTATCATCATTACTGAACATCCAATCTGAATTTCTCAATAGAAATCTATTGCACCATTCTTCACCATCATCGCCAATATGATACCTCATAATGTATTTTTCCAACAGTTTATTACCCGATCCAACATCAACACAATTAATTCTAATTGGACTATCATAACCATATTCATCACAGTCATAATAAGCTATTGTCTTACTATTGTGAGAAATCTGGAAAACAGGGTGCTGAGTGGTCAACGATGTCTCTGTTTTTATTTTTTTTATAAGTCGACCTGTTTGGAAATCATATATCAAAAGATTACCAACAGTTGATTCCACAAGATATTTCCCGTCAGCAGATACTTTGGGCAAAGTACAGAATCTACCTCTGTCTATTTGGTAGGTGCATTCCACCTGCCATTCAGCAGTATCATTCATCTGTATCGCCCGGCGCATCTGCCTCTCGGCTTCGGGCTGGAAGGGGACCTTGGCGAAGGGGCCGTCGGGGTCAGTGAGTTCGTTGAGGAGGAGTAGGGCAGTGTAGGTGTCGCCTTCATCCAAAAGCTGCGATGCCTGCTTGGCGTAGAAGCGTTCCTGCTGGATGAGTATCTCTCTTGTCTGGCGGGCGTTGCGTATGGACATGATGACTATCCATGCCGCTACGGCTGCGATGATCAGGGCCACCACCGACACTGCAATGGTGATCCTGCGGCGGCGGCGGGCGGCGCGCTTCATCTTCTGGTCGGCCAACGGTGCGCAGAAGGAGTCGTGGATAAGCTCGATGCGGTAGCTCCTTCCTTCGGTGCCCGACGCCACACGCTGCAGGATACGCCCCGTACCCTCTAGCAGGTGTGCTCCGTTGGGCACGTTCTTCTCGAAGTCGGGTTCGCTGACAGAGCCGCGGCGCCCTGCAGCATCGACAAGGCGGTCCTCGATGAAGCGCTTCTCGCGCTCGCCGAGGTCACGCGTCACCTCGTTATAGAACTGCTCGAAGGGGTTGCTGCTGACAAAACCGCGCACCAGCTCAAGGCTGATGCTCTTGGCACCATTGCGACGGTATTCCTCATAGATACGGCTGCACACCAACGACAGGATATTGGTGTTGATGCTGCCGTCGGCACTGCGGGCGATGCCGATAATGGTGTTTACTATCTCGTCCTGCTCACCTTCAACGAAAAGGCCTTGGCCTGGCTTGAGTATCACGTCGCGCGCTCCCTCGTCGCTCAGCGCGTTGAGGCGGTAGCGGCACTGCTTCATATCGCCCATGAAGTTGCGGTCGAGGCTGTCCTCGAGGAGGTAGAGGTCGTCTTCACGTATGGAGGCGAGGAAGCGGAAGTTGTAGTCGTAGCTCTCGCCCAGCGAATGCGAGGGGTCCATCATGAAGTGTATCTGCCGCAGCAGAGCCTCGGCCTCGTCGCGGCGGCTGCGGAACACCTCCTCGAACTGGTCGAACACAAGCACCGCGAAACGCGTCTTGCCCTCGCCGTTCACAAACCTCGTCCGCGCAAACCACGCCCACAGCCATTGCTCGTCCTGGTCGTCGGCAGGCAGCGCCACGGTGTCGGCGGCCTGCAACCCCGCCACCTGCGCAAGGCGGCTCACGACGCACTGCTGGAAGGTGGTGCCCATGGCCTCCATGCCGAGGCGGATGCTCACAGGCAGATAGCCCATCTCGCGCAGCCGTGGGAAGACGCCGGCGTTGAGCAGCGAGGTCTTGCCCGTGCCGCTCTTGCCATAGAGGGTGCAGAAGATATTGTCGTCGACCAGCGCAGCGAGGTCGTAACTCTCATTGTCGCGCCCGCAGAAAAGCAAAGTGCTGCCTGCCGCAGGATCTTGGTAGGAGGCCAGTCCGGCCCAAGGGTTGTTCATGGTGTTTGACTGTTAGTGGTCAGTGGCTAGTGGTTAGTTGTTAGCGTTAAGGTTAACCGTTGAGGCCGTCGCTGATGCTCTTCACAAGCTTGGTGAAACCGTCGGGGGTCATCAGGTTCACGCCCGAGAGGGGTTGTCCAGTAATCTGCTCG